>DUOV01000222.1 GCA_012838615.1 Clostridia bacterium
TTAATATGGAATATTATACAAAAAATTGAGACTCTAAAAAGATATGACCAGGAGGAGGATAGTTTTGAACCGGATTTTTAAGAACCTTGCAATTTACTTGCTGTTAGTTATGATGGTTGTTTCATTAATAAGAATAACTACTCCTCAGCAGGCTGAAGTCAAGGAAATAAATTTCTCCGAATTCTATAATCTTGTGCAAAATGATGAAGTTAGAAAGGTTACCCTGGTAGCTGAACAGGATAAAGGGACATATTCTATTTCAGGTGAACTTAAAGATGGTACTAAGTTTATCACAAGTTCAGTAATAGATGAGCAACTTCAAACCCATTTAGCTGAAAAAGGTATTGAAGTTCATTCAAAAGCTTCAGTTGGGCCACCATGGTGGACTAATTTATTAGGTACTTTGCTTCCCATTTTGCTACTAGTTGGACTGGTTTTTTTCATGATGCAGCAGACCCAAGGTGGAGGCAGTCGGGTTATGCAATTTGGAAAGAGCAAGGCCCGTTTGCATACAGATGACAAGAGAAAAGTCACTTTTGATGATGTGGCTGGAGCTGATGAAGTTAAAGAAGAACTGGAAGAGGTAGTAGAATTTTTAAAAAGCCCTAAAAAGTTTAATGAATTGGGCGCTAAAATTCCTAAAGGTGTTTTGCTTTACGGACCTCCTGGTACAGGTAAAACTTTGCTGGCTAGAGCTGTAGCGGGCGAAGCGGGAGTGCCTTTTTTTAGCATAAGCGGTTCAGATTTTGTCGAAATGTTTGTTGGAGTAGGGGCTTCAAGGGTTAGAGATTTGTTTGACCAAGCTAAGAAAAATGCCCCTTGTATTGTTTTTATTGACGAAATTGACGCAGTAGGTCGTCAGCGGGGTGCTGGACTTGGCGGAGGTCACGATGAACGGGAACAAACTCTTAACCAACTACTTGTTGAAATGGATGGTTTCAATGCCAATGAAGGAATTATTATCATTGCAGCTACTAACCGGCCAGATATTTTAGACCCGGCTTTACTGCGTCCAGGCCGTTTTGACCGGCAAATTGTAGTTGATGTTCCTGATGTGAAAGGTCGGGAAGAAATTTTAAAAGTTCATGCTAAAGGTAAACCTTTAGCCGAAGAAGTTAAACTAGATGTAATAGCTCGTAGGACACCAGGTTTTACTGGTGCTGATCTGGCTAATCTAATGAATGAAGCAGCTCTTTTATCAGCCAGAAGAGGCAAGAAGAAAATTTTCATGAATGAGTTAGAAGACTCTGTCGAAAGGGTAATAGCAGGTCCCGAAAAGAAATCAAGAGTGATTAGTGACTATGAGAAAAAATTAGTTGCTTACCATGAAGCGGGCCATGCCATAGTTGGTCACTTCTTGCCCAATACAGATCCTGTCCATAAAATATCTATTATACCAAGAGGCAGAGCTGGCGGATATACATTGCTTTTACCTAAAGAGGATAGGAGATTTGTTACTAAGTCCCAGATTTTGGATCAAGTTGCTATGCTTTTAGGCGGACGTGTTGCAGAAGCCTTAGTCTTAAAAGAAATAAGTACAGGAGCTCAAAACGATTTAGAACGTGCTACAGGTTTGGTTAGAAAGATCATTACTGAGTACGGTATGTCTGAAGAACTAGGTCCTTTAACTTTTGGCCATAAGCAGGAGCAAGTATTTTTAGGCAGAGATATAGCCAGAGATCGTAATTATAGTGAAGCTGTTGCCTTTTCTATAGACAAAGAAGCAAGGCGAATCATGGATGAAAGCTATAATAGAGCCCAAAAAATATTGGAAGAACACATGTCTAAGCTCCATGAAGTAGCCAATGCGTTAATGAAAGAAGAAACTTTGGAAGCAGAAGATTTTATTGCAATTATTGAGGGCAAGGCCTTAAACAAGGAAGAAAAAGAAGCAAATGGAACCCCAAAAGCTGAAAAAGAAGAAAATGTGGAAAGTACTCACGACAACCCAATAAGAACTCTACGCTTTAACTTTTGTAGCAGTATTGAATAGGAGGAGCAAGATTGGAAAGGACATATTGCATGATTAAACCTGACGGAGTACAAAAAGGCCTGATCGGGGAAATAATAAGTCGAATTGAGCGGAAAGGATATAAAATTGTTGGCATGAAACTTTTGCAACTGACTACTGCAATGGCTGAGGAACACTATCGCGAACATGAGGGAAAATCTTTTTATCCTGGTTTGTTGCAATATATTACTTCCGGCCCGGTAGTTGCTTTGGTGGTAGAAGGGAAAAATGCTGTTAAAGGTATGCGTGCCCTGATGGGAGCTACTAATCCCTTAGAAGCAGCTCCAGGTACTATCCGAGGAGATTTTGGTCTGGACATGGGAAGAAACGTGATTCATGGGGCAGACTCAATAGAAAGTGCTAAAAGAGAGATAGCCATATATTTTAAGGAAGAAGAGCTTTTGCAATACGATAAATCACTTGATGAATGGATATATGAGTAAGGAGGTAACCCGGTAAATTTGACTTACCGGGTTATTTTATAAAAATGTATTAATTACTTTTTGGGCGTTAAATAAAAATGGTTGGAGGTGGTTAGGTGGATGGAGTTAAACGTAGGAGGGAAATACTAAAAGTTTTAAATAACTCTAAAGAACCTGTAACAGGTTCAACTTTGGCAAAGGACTTCAATGTGACCAGGCAGGTTATTGTACAAGACGTGGCCATACTAAGGGCTGAGGGAAAAGATATTATCGCTACTCCTCAAGGTTATATGATGGCTAAGAATCAAGAAAAAAAACTACGTCAGGTTATAGCTTGTCAGCATGATGATGCCGATTTAATTAACGAATTATATATTATCGTCGATAACGGTGGCACAGTAGTAGATGTAATTGTAGAGCACCCTGTTTACGGTGAGTTAAGAGGAATATTAAACTTGAAATCACGTTATGATGTTAAACAGTTTATGGAAAAAATGGAATCCTCTAAGGCTAAACCCCTATGTTTTTTAACTGAAGGTGTTCATCTCCACACTATAGAAGCTGACGAACAAACCATCTTCCAACATATTGTAAAGGATTTGCATAAAGCTGGAATTCTACTTTTCTTTGATAAATAGTTTTTAAATTATAAGGAACAATAAGAGATAGTTAGATATGTATTTTCAGCTTGCCTGTTAGTGAAATGTTATACAAGTGAAATTAATGAGGTTTAATTTAATATTTTTTAAAATCCGGAAGGATTTTAAAGGAGAAAAGAGAACTTGTTAACTTGTATGTTCACTTGAGATGCCGCAAGCATCAAAATTTAAATAGTACAATTTATGTGAGGAGTGATTTAGTTGTCTAAAGTTCCAAGTGATATTGAAATCGCCCAAAGTGCGAAGATGCTTCCTGTTGTTGAGATTGCTAAGAAAATTGGTCTAAGTGAAGACGATCTTGAATTGTATGGAAAGTATAAAGCTAAGATCTCTATGGAAGCTATTAACAGACTTCAAAGTAAATCTGATGGAAAGCTAATTCTTGTAACAGCTATTAACCCAACTCCTGCAGGGGAAGGTAAGACTACTACTAGTGTTGGTTTAGCTGACGGACTATCCAAATTGAATAAGAACGTTATCGTTTGTTTACGTGAACCTTCCTTAGGACCTAGCTTTGGTGTTAAGGGTGGCGCGGCAGGCGGTGGGTACGCTCAAGTAGTTCCCATGGAAGATATTAATCTTCACTTTACTGGTGACTTCCATGCTATTACATATGCTCACAACTTATTAGCTGCCATGGTTGACAACCATCTACAACAAGGAAATGCTCTTAACATTGATCCCCGTCAAGTTATTTTCCGCAGAGTCATCGACCTAAACGACCGGGCACTAAGAAATGTTATTATCGGCTTAGGTGGTCGTGTGAACGGCGTACCGAGAGAAAGTGGTTTTGACATTTCTGTTGCTTCGGAAGTTATGGCTATTCTTTGTTTAGCTGATAGTTTAATGAACCTGAAAGAAAGATTCAGCAGGATTGTTGTTGCTTACACCTATGATGGCAAACCTGTTACCGCAGCTGATTTAGAAGCGGAAGGTTCAATGACTCTCCTGATGAAAGATGCTATTAAGCCTAATTTAGTTCAAACTCTAGAAAACACCCCGGCTTTCGTCCATGGCGGTCCATTTGCTAATATTGCCCACGGTTGTAATACTATGACTGCAACCAAGACAGCTTTAAAATTAGCTGATTATGTTGTAACTGAGGCTGGTTTTGGTGCTGACTTAGGCGCAGAGAAATTTTACAACTTAAAATGCCGTTTTGGTAACTTAAAACCTGCGGTTACCGTTATTGTGGCTACTGTACGTGCTCTAAAGATGCACGGTGGTGTAGCTAAGAGTGATTTAGGCCAAGAAAACATGGAAGCTTTAGCCAAAGGTTTTGAAAACCTTGAAAAGCATATTGAAAACGTAGGTAAATTCGGTGTTCCTGCAGTAGTGGCTATTAACGCTTTCCCAACCGATACAGAAAAAGAACTAAAATTTGTTTATGACAAATGTAATGAATTAGGTGTAGAAGTTGCCTTGTCCGAAGTTTGGGCTAAAGGTGGGGAAGGCGGTATAGAACTCGCTAATAAAGTTCTGGAAACTATTGAAAATAAACCTTCCAACTTTAAAGTATTATACGATGAAAATCTGCCCATTAAAGAAAAGGTTGCAATTATTGCAAGGGAAGTTTACGGAGCTAATGGTGTAAACTTTACAGCTGATGCTGAAAAAGCTATTGCTAAGTTTACCGAATTAGGGTATGACAAGTTGCCTATTTGTATGGCTAAAACCCAGTACTCCTTGTCTGATGACCAAACTAAATTGGGTCGTCCAAAAGATTTCGATATTACAGTACGCGAAGTCAGACTTTCTGCAGGCGCAGGTTTCTTAGTATGCTTAACCGGTGCTATTATGACCATGCCTGGTTTACCAAAACGTCCTGCTGCTTGCAACATTGACATTGATGCAAACGGTAAAATTACCGGTTTGTTCTAAGAGTGTACAAAAACCCTGGGAAAACCCAGGGTTTTTCCTATCCAAAGTATCTAACATTTTCAAAATTTTAATTTAAAATTGGGTAGGAGCTAGCGACTAAGGATACTTAAAATTTATCCATTGTTAACTTGTCGCTTGTTGTAGATGATGTTACAATAAAAAAGCAGACGGTATCAATTTGACCGTACTGAAAATGATTGTTATTTAGATAAAATCAAAAATAATAATTGACCGCTTGGATCTACAAAGACCGAGACGGAAGACAATGGGTGTAGTATGCCTTCCGCCGTCAAATGTCTGGAAGGCTTTTTAGTACACTTTTGTAATTTCTCGTTGTTAAATAAACTTGTAGAAGTGCGCGGTTGTATAAATTTAAGCGCACTTTTTTTTAATACAAAAAAATCTAAACTTACTCAACCAAAACTTTAACTCTTTGGGAAACCTATAGGTGAAAGGAGGGGTAGTATGAGGCAGGCTATTCTTGAACTTTTAAAAAAACACCAGGAAATTTTTATATCTGGCGAGGAGATCAGCAAAAGGTTTGGAATCAGCAGGACAGCAGTTTGGAAGCATATTAACAGGTTAAAGGAAGAGGGTTATGACATAGAATCTGTAACCAAACTCGGATATAAGCTGAAAGAAATTCCTGATACACTTTTGCCTGAAGAGATTAAGTCACGTCTTAAGACAAAGGTAATCGGGCAAGAAATCCATTATTTTCCTGAGATTGTCTCGACTAATTCCTATTGTAAAACTTTAGGGGATAAAGGGGTTTCCGAAGGTGCTGCAGTAATTGCTGAATCTCAGCAAAATGGCCGAGGAAGGTTTGGCAGGACTTGGATTTCTCCACCTCAAAAAGGGTTATACTTTTCTCTTTTACTGAGACCTAAAATCAGTCCCCAGGAGGCATCCAGGTTGATTTTTTTGACTGCTGTTACTGTAGCTTGTGTCCTTGATACCCATTTTAATCTAAAAGCAGGTATTAAATGGCCTAACGATCTTATACTAAACGGAAAAAAATTTGCCGGCATCCTGCTGGAGATGAAGGCTGAAGCGGAACAGGTTGATTATTTGGTTCTAGGTGTTGGTATAAATGTTAACAACAAGCCTGAAGAATTTCCTGGGGATTTGGCTAAAACTGCAACCTCTTTATTTATAGAAAAGGGTTTAACCCTGAGCCGGGTAGAACTCTTGACGACTATTTTAAATACCTTAGAAAAAGCTTACTTTAATTATTTAAACAATGGTTTCGGTAGGGTACTGGAGCTATGGAAAAAATACAACATAACTTTGGGCAAAAGAGTTACGGTTACCAATTGGCAGACAAATTGGTCTGGTTTGGCTAAAGATATTAACCCTTATGGTGGATTAATTCTTGTGTTACCCGATGGCACAGAAAAGACTATGTATAGTGGTGATGTAACGTTAAAGGTTTAGAAAAAAATAATTTTATTAATTAAAGGAGGTTGGTTAGTATGCGTTTGCAAACCAGGCAAGTTGTAACAGCAGGTTTATTAGGGGCAATTGCAATTATCTTAGGTACTACTAATCTAGGTTTCATTCCTTTGCCAACACCAGCCGGTAGTGCAACCATTATGCATATCCCTGCCATTATTGCTGGTATTATTGAAGGACCGGCAGTCGGTTTTTTTGTTGGTTTAATTTTTGGTTTGGTAAGTTTTATGCGAGGTAATGCTTTTTTTTCAGATCCTGCAGTTGCTATATTACCAAGAATTTTTATCGGAATTATTTCTTACCTTGCTTATCATAGTTTAAAAGAAAAACCTTTGCTCGGTACCATAGCAGCGGCTGCGGCAGGTACTTTGACTAATACGGTAGGTGTGCTAAGCCTGGCAGTTATAAGGGGTTACCTTCCAAGCTGGTCAGCAGCAGGAGTTATTGTTGCTACCCATGGAATCCCCGAGGTTATTGTTGCGGTAGTTTTAGTAGTTGTTGTTGTTAAAACTCTAAAAGCTTTAGAAAGGTAATGGTGAGGATGTTATTATTATGTGATGTCGGGAATACCAATATTGTTTTAGGCATTTACCAAGGTGATGAGATTGTTGCTTACTGGCGTGTTTCTTCTGACAGTAAAAAGACAGCCGACGAATATGGTATGTTACTTAGGCAACTTTTCCGTACTAACAATATTGAACGTAATAAAATTAAGGCCATGGTTATTTCATCTGTTGTGCCACCACTTAATCAGATTTTGGCAGAAATGGCTGAAAAACATTTTGCCGTAAAGCCTTTAATCATTGGTCCGGGTATAAAAACAGGGATGCCTATTCTTTTTGACGATCCTAAAGAAGTAGGGGCTGACCGAATCGTAAATGGGGTGGCAGCCTATCAGAAATATGGTGGACCCTGTATAGTTTTAGATTTTGGAACGGCAACAACTTTTGACGCCATTTCGTCTAAAGGGGAGTATTTAGGTGGTGCCATTGCCCCTGGAGTAGGTATCTCTACGGAGGCCCTTTTTCAACATGCAGCCAAATTGCCACGGATAGAATTAATTAAGCCTTCTAAGGTAATTGGTAAAAGCACAGTTTCATGTATGCAGTCTGGAATTGTCTACGGCTATATTGGGCAAATTGAGGGTATAGTCAGTAGGATGAAAGAAGAATTAGGTGGGAAAGCTTTTGTGGTAGCTACTGGCGGATTGGCAGATTTGTTTGGTTTAGAAACCAAAAGTATTGATAAAGTAGATCATTTACTAACCTTGGAAGGTTTAAAAATTATTTATAATCGAAACATAAAGTAAGAGGTAGCAAATGTTGCAGATAGGTTCAGTTTTACTTAAGACAAATGTGGTACCTGCTCCCTTGGCGGGAATCAGCGATAAAGCTTTTAGGATACTGGCAAGAGAGTTTGGTTGCCATCTGGTTTATACGGAAATGATTAGTGCCAAAGCTCTCCACTATAAAAATAGTAATACCCTTGAGCTCCTTGATTTAACAGGAGAACCGGAACCTGTAGCTGTACAATTGTTCGGCTCAGAACCGGAAGTCATGGCGGAAGCTGCCAAGATGGCTGTTGACTATGGCGCAGCCATAATAGATATTAATATGGGCTGTCCTAGTCCTAAAATTGTAAAAAACGGAGAAGGGGCAGCCTTAATGCAGACTCCTAAGTTAGCTTTTAAAATTGTCGAAAAAGTAGCCGGCAGCGTGAGTGTTCCAGTAACTGTAAAAATGCGTAAAGGTTGGGATAAGGAGCACGTTAATGCAATAGAATTAGCAAAGGGTGTGGTTGAAGCTGGAGCTCAAGCTCTCACAGTTCATGGGCGGACAAGAGACCAGTTTTATACGGGTCAGGCGGATTGGAATATTATTGCCCAAGTTGTGGCGGAAGTAGAGGTTCCTGTCTTTGGTAATGGCGACATATTACAGCCCCAAGATGCTGCTAGGATGTTGGAGCAAACTAAATGCGCCGGTGTTATGATTGCCAGAGGTAGCTTCGGTAATCCTTGGATTTTTAAGCGTACGATAGCCTACCTTGCAGGAGAGGAATTACCTGAGCCTGCAATGGAGGAGAAGATTAAAGAAGCCTTGCGTCACCTAGACCTGGTAGTAAAATTTAAAGGTGAAAAAATTGGGGTCAAGGAGATGCGTAAACATTTAGCCTGGTATATAAAAGGAGGACGGGGAGCTGCTAAAGCTAGGGAGATTATAAACAATGAGGAGGATTATGAAAAAGTTAAAGATATTTTAGTGGATTTTTTGCAACAGCAAGAGTGAACTATTAACCAGGATTTAGCCTGGTTTTTTTATTGCTAATGATTGTCCCGCCCCACAAAACGTTCGCCCGCTTTTAAGTACATTTTTTGAGCATAACCTGTAGCCAACTTGCTTGCTTGGAATAGAAAAATCTGTTAAAATCTCATTGTATACAAATTTGTGCACAAAGGGTGGTTACCTTGAAACTATACCGTATTGGGGACAAACTGCTGGATAGAGATAAGATTATTAAGGTAATTGACGAGATAATAGATTTGCGCCTGAAAGGTTTGTCCCAACAGGAAGTAGCAAAAAAGTTGGGTATTGACCGAACCTTCATATCACGTATGGAAGGTATAGGTGAAGTGCATAGAGGGAAAAAAATCGGTGTAATCGGTTTTCCCATTGGTAATAAGCAGGATTTATTAAAGATGCTGCGGGAAGAAGGCATTGACTTTAATCTTATTATGAATGACGAAGAAAGAATTAAGTTTACTAAGGAAAAGTCTGGCCTTGAATTTTTAAATATAGTTATGGAATTAGTTGAAGAGGCCAGATCCTGTGATACTGTAATCGTAATGGGTTCCAACTATCGGATAAAAGTGTGTGAAGCATTGCTAGCCCAGGAAGTAGTAGGTGTGGAAATTGGTGTTACACCAATTCAGGAGGATATTATTGTTGATGTTGAAAGGATACGTAAATTAATCAGGCTTTTGCGACAAAATACTTGAGGAATCGGACTGGGAGGATACATATGAAAAGGGTTGTAAGTGTTAGTTTAGGTTCTTCCAAAAGGGATCATAAAGTCGAAGTAAACCTATTAGGTCAAAAATTTAGTATAGAACGAATCGGAACTGATGGTGATATGCAAAAAGCCATGGAATTAATCCGTAGCTTGGATGGGCAAGTAGCAGCCTTCGGGCTCGGCGGTATTGACCTTTATATTTACGCAGGTACAAAACGTTATGTAATTAAGGATGCTGCCAGAATTGCCAGTATTGCTCAAAAAACACCTGTTGTGGACGGAAGTGGGTTAAAAAATACTTTGGAACGGAAGGCAATTACCTATTTGCAAGAAACGGGAATAAACTTTCAAGATGTTCCGGTTCTCTTAGTGTGTGGTGTCGATCGTTTTGGAATGGCCGAGGCTTTAACCCAAAATGGCGCAAGGTTAACCTGTGGGGATCTGATTTTTGCTTTAGGATTGCCAATTCCCCTTCGTTCACTAAAAGCTTTAAATACTTTGGCTAAAATCATCGCTCCTGTAATAGTTAAGCTTCCCTTTAAATATCTGTATCCCACAGGTGATAAACAGGAAAAGATTAGTATGAAACACAGTAAATATTATGATGAAGCGGAAATTATTGCCGGAGATTTTCATTTTATCAAAAAATATATGCCACCTAGATTAGAGGGGAAGATAATCATTACAAATACTGTTACAAGTCAGGATATAGAAATGTTAAAGTCTAGAGGGGTAAAAACCTTGATCACTACCACGCCCAAATTAAATGGCCGTTCCTTTGGAACTAATGTGATGGAAGCCTTGCTTATTGCTTTAGCCGATAAAAAATCCAGCCTAACACCAGCTGAGTATAATGATTTGTTAGACCAGATTTGTTTCAAACCGACAATTCAAAATCTTTAATTGGGGTTGATTGCATGGAAAAATTTGCTTTTATAATCCATCCGCTCGAAGTGTATGATATAGCTAGAAAATTTACTATTGTAAACAAATTACCTAATAAATTGGTTGAAAAGTTTTTTACTTTTCTTCCGCCTATTTATACATCTCATATTACTGGGGTTCGTTCCAGTTATGCAGAGGTAGAGGGGGATTTTATCAGTTGCCCACTAACAACTCGACAAATGATGAGTTTGCCAGAAGAATATGTTTTAAAAAAAATAATTCAAGCAGGAAAATACGCTGAGCGTCTAGGAGCTAAAATAGTAGGACTCGGCGCCACAACCTCCGTAATAGGAGATGCGGGTATAACAGTAGCTAAAAATTTAAATATTGCTGTTACTAGCGGGAACAGTTATACCGTATATACAGCGTTAGAAGGCACGCGGAAAGCTGCAGAATTAATGGGTATTGACTTAGCCAAAGCTGAGGTAGTGATTATAGGTGCAACGGGTTCTATTGGGGCTATATGCGCACGTATAATGGCGAGGGAATCTAGGTATATTACTTTGGTAGCTAGAAATAAAGCAAAGATGGAGCAATTAGCCCAGCAGATACTTGCAGAGACAGGTTTAGCTGCAACTATTACAACTGATGTTAAAAAGGCTTTATCTACAGCGGATATAGTGATTACAGTTACCTCTTCGGCAGATACCATAATCGAACCTGAGTATCTTAAACCGGGAGCAGTTGTTTGTGACGTAGCCCGGCCAAGGGATGTTTCAAAAAAGGTTGCTGAAGAGAGGGATGATGTTTTGGTTATCGAAGGAGGACTTGTAGAAGTTCCCGGAGATGTAAACTTTAATTTTAATTTTGGATATCCGCCCAAGCTGGCTTTGGCATGTATGTCGGAAACCATGATTCTGGCCTTGGAGGGACGCTTTGAGAATTATACTTTAGGAAGAAATTTAACTTTAGAACAAGTAGAGGAGATTGGAAGGCTTGCCAAGAAGCATGGTTTTAAGCTGGCTGGCTTAAGAAGTTTTGAAAGACCTGTCAGTCAAGAAACTATATTCGACATTAGAAGACGGGCTGAACTTAAAAAGGACTTACTGGGAGCATAATCTTGATTTGCAAAAGCTTGACAATAGTTAGGGGCGTCTATATAATATCGTGTGAAGTAGAAGCACTGCTCACTTAAATAAGGAGTAGTGCTTGTTATAATACTTATGGAGTTTTTTAGCACATTTTATTTTTTCTACAATATGATAGTATTAATTATTCGGGGTTAGAACATAAAAAGGAGCGGGAAATCATGGCTGAGAAAGAAGTTATTTTGACTGAAGAGGGCCTTAAAAAGTTAGAGGAAGAGTTAGAGTATCTTAAATCGGTCAAGCGTAGGGAAGTAGCTGAACGTATTAAGCAGGCTATTGAATTTGGTGATATTAGTGAAAACTCTGAGTATGAAGACGCGAAAAATGAGCAAGCTTTTATTGAAGGTAAAATTATAACGTTGGAGAAAAAACTTCGTAACGCTAAAATAATTGATGATAGTGAAGTTGACACTAACGTCGTTTCTATAGGTTCTAAAGTATTGCTTAAGGATTTAGAGTATGGAGATGAATTTGAGTATATACTTGTAGGATCAATGGAAGCAGATCCAACTGCCAATAAGATTTCTAACGAATCACCTGTAGGTCAAGCTATTCTTGGCAAAGCGAAAGGCACCATAGTAGAGGTTAATGTTCCCGCTGGTTTATTAAAATATCAAATCTTGGATATTAAAAAATAACTTAAGTGATTTCAGGCTGAGGTAGATTAGTTGTAGCTAATCTGCCTTTGTTTAATATATATATAGCCAGCATATTAGTGTTCTATTTTTGATCGGCTAATTTGGTCAAGTTAGGGGGAATAATTGTTGGATACAGAATTAAATGAACTTATGCAAGTACGTAGGCAAAAGTTGGACGAGCTAAAAAGTAAAGGGATTGATCCCTTTGGCAGCAAATATGAACGTACTCATAAAGCACAGGAGATTATAGAAGGCTTTAGTGAGCTTGAAGGCTCTATCGTATCGATAGCTGGCAGAATTATGGCCAGAAGAGGTCACGGCAAAGTAAATTTTGCTCATGTTCAGGATCTTTCCGGTCAAATACAAATATATGTTCGCTTAAATGAAATTGGTGAGGAAAACTATAATTTGTTCACTAAACTTGATATTGGTGACCTTATTGGGGTTAAAGGTAAGGTATTTAAAACTAAAACAGGAGAAATAACAGTTTGGGCCGAAGAGATTACGTTACTAACCAAATCGCTGAGGCCGCTGCCTGAAAAGTGGCATGGTTTAAAAGACGTTGATGCACGTTATCGTCAGCGTTATGTCGATTTAATTGTTAACCCTGAAGTTCGTAAGACTTTTATTTTACGTAGTAAAATAATCAGCGCTATGCGCCACTATTTAGACAACTTAGGCTTTTTGGAAGTTGAAACACCTGTTCTGCATACAATTGCAGGTGGGGCTGCAGCCAGACCTTTTATTACACATCATAATACTCTTGATCTTGAAATGTATTTGAGAATAGCCTTGGAGTTACATTTAAAACGTTTGATTGTGGGAGGCATGGAAGGCGTATACGAAATCGGAAGAGTATTTCGAAATGAAGGCATTTCAACTCGCCATAACCCTGAGTTTACTATGTTCGAAATTTACCAAGCCTATGCTGATTATGAAGACATGATGGTTCTAACAGAAAACTTAGTAAGCCATGTGGCCAAAGAGACACTTGGTACTACTAAAATTGATTATCAAGGTGAAGTATTAGATTTAACACCCCCTTGGCCTAGACTTACCATGATTGAAGCAATTAAAAAATATACAGGTATTGATTTTGATGAAGTACATACCCTTGAAGAAGCGCTAGAAGTCGCCAAAACTCACCACATTGATACTAAAGTTAATGATACTAGAGGCAAAATTATTAATGCCATGTTTGAAGAGTATGTAGAAAAGCATTTAATGCAGCCTCATATTATTATGGATTATCCAATTGAGATATCCCCACTTGCTAAACGTAAAAAAGACAATCCTGATTTTACCTATCGTTTTGAAGCTTTTGTTGCATGTCGTGAATTGGGTAATGCTTTTTCAGAATTAAATGATCCAATTGATCAGAAAGAACGTTTCCTAGAGCAGGTTAAGCAAAAAGCTGCAGGTGATGAAGAAGCCCATCCTATGGACGAAGATTATATACGAGCCTTAGAATATGGAATGCCTCCAACAGGTGGTTTAGGAATTGGTGTTGACCGTCTAGTAATGTTGTTAACTGATTCTCCATCGATTAGGGATGTGTTATTGTTTCCTACAATGAAGCCAAAGGAAGAATAATTATTATCGCGCCGTTTAGGCGCTTTTTTATTTAAGTATTAGGAAATTATATCTTTACAATTTTGTTTGCAAATTCGGCGAAAAGATACAAAAGTAAGGAAACAATAAAGATATAAACCTTATCATGTTTATAACGTGTTGTATTTTTATATTGCAAATGTTACAAACTACCAATAGACAAAGATATTAATAGCTGGTAGAATGAACATTCCCGGCAGGAAAAAGCCGAGGAAAGTCAACTAAAACATAGGCGAAGACTCAAGCCTAAAAACTTCAGGCATCATAAAAAGCCTGGTAGGTAAGTTGTAAAATGAATTGCCCAAACAAAAGAAAATAGAGTGACTCAAGTCAGAACCTCTGTTAATGTTTTAAGTGACCAAACCAAAAACATGCAGAGGAGGACTGACATGAGTCTACCTAATATTAACACGAAGAAGCGCGGCTTTAAACACCTAACGGAAAGAGAACGCTACCAGCTCGAAATACTGGTGAAGGAAAAGAAAAGCCCCAAAGAAATAGCCGCAGCCCTGGGGAGACATCGACGAACCATTGAACGAGAAATAGCCCGAGGAACTGTTAGAATGTTGAACAGCGATCTGACATATAAGGACAGCTATTGTGCCGACGCAGGGCAACGTAAATATGAGCAGGCCGCATCTAATAAAGGGGCAGGGTTGAAGATAGGCCACGACCATAAACTAGCAGCACACATAGAAAAGCGAATAATCAAGGATAAGTATTCTCCCGATGCTGTGATAGGAGAAATACGGGCAAAGGGCTTGAAATTCGAGACAGAGATCTGTACAAAGACGCTATACAACTATATAGACAAAGGAATATTCGCCAATATCACGAATAAAGACTTACCCGTAAAACGACACAAGAAAAAAGGTAGCTACAAAAGAGTGAGAGTTGCTCAGAAAAACCTAAGAGGAACCAGTATAGAGGAACGACCAGCCCATATTGAAAAACGTGAAGAATATGGACACTGGGAAATGGACTGTGTAGTAGGTAAAAGAGGCGGAAGCGGAGCAGCTTTGTTGGTACTAACGGAAAGGGTTACACGGCAAGAAATTATTAGAAAAATGCCCGATAAAACCCAGGAATCTGTAAAGCAAGTGCTAGATCAGTTGGAAAGAAGGTATGGCGAGAGATTTCCGGGGAGTTTTAAGACAATTACAGTCGATAATGGAACCGAATTCTTAGATAGCAAAGGACTAGAGACTTCTGTAATAGATCCTGAAAAACAAAGATTTAAGCTTTATTACGCTCATCCATACAGTTCCTGGGAACGAGGCACTAACGAAAATGCAAACAAACTGATAAGACGGTTTATACCTAAAGGTACAGACATCGGGAAGCTCAACCACAAAGACATACAAAGAATAGAGGATTGGATGAACAACTATCCTAGGAGAATACATGGTTATAGAACACCAAAAGAGATGGCTGCTTAAAACTAAAATAAATACAGGGTTTTGTAAAAATATGTAAGGCAATTAAACTTGCAATCTACTATACTGTTTAAAACCTGTTTTTACATTGCTTATTTCTAAATTTACTGTTATAATTTTTAAGGTGGTTCCAAAACGGGATGTGGCTCAGCTTGGTAGAGCGTTCGGTTCGGGACCGAAAGGTCGCAGGTTCAAATCCTGTCATCCCGACCAGCTTAGAAATGAGGTGATTTTTTCACCTCATTTTTTATTTAAAAATAAACTATTTCTGCCCGAATAGCTTCATCAATTTTTAATATTCCATAAGAGCAATACGGCATAAACCGTTTATCAGTTGGTGAACCGGGGTTAAACATAAGAACCTTATTATGGAAGGCCAAATAAGGCTGATGGCTATGACCAAATACAATAATGTCCGGGTGTTCCTCCTCAAAAGCAAGGTAGGCCCTTTCCACAGTCTTGCCTGTCAGGCCGTCACCGTGAATAAGCCCGATTTTATACTGTCCAACATTAAATAAGTATTTCTTGGGTAATTTTATGGCTAATTCATAAGGATCAGTATTACCTAGCACAGCTTTAACAGGAGCAAAATGAGCTAAATCTTCCAAAATTTCCAACGTATTTACATCACCGGCATGAAGTATGAGGTCCGCCCCATCTATGCCTTGCCAAACCTCTTTAGGCAAGGTTTTGGAACGTCGGGGTAAATGGGTGTCTGATATTACAGCTATACGCAAGTTTATTCCTCCTAAACCAGATTAGGGAAATTTTGTTGCCTCAAAGCTTCATAGACTAAAATAGCGACTGAATTAGACAAGTTCAACGATCTGGATTGGCTAATCATAGGGATCCTAACACAATATAATTCATTATCCTTTAAAATTTCCTCTGGCAAACCTCTTGTCTCCGGCCCAAAAACTAAAAAATCATCTGGGTTGTAAATAGCTTCGGTATAAAACTTTTTAGCTTTTGTAGTTGCATAAAAAAAAGTATTCTTCTTATACTTTTCACGTAGTTCCTGAAAGCTATCATGATATTGGACATCAACCAAATCCCAATAATCTAGTCCTGCTCTTTTTAAATAACGGTCATCAGTAGAAAAACCTAAAGGTTTAATTAAATGCAAATAAAGTCCTGTAGCGGCACAAGTCCTAGCAATATTTCCCGTATTTTGTGGTATCTCTGGTTCATATAAAACTATATGCAAACTGTTTCCCTCCTAAAGCAACTCTTTTTCTACCATAATCACTTCAATATCTGGATTGCTTTCAATGTAACCTTCAAGTCGGTTTAGTACTTGATAAGCATATGTGGTATCATTAGTTACAAGAGCACACCCAAGTGTTGCAAAGTGCCAGGATTCCAAATCGGCCACCTCGCTTATGGAAACGTTAAATTGGTTGCGTACTCTACTGATAAGACTCTTAATTACTTTTCGCTTATCTTTTAATGACTGGGCGTAACCTATTTTTAGGCGTATTGTTAGTAAAGCAACAAACATCATTTAATCATCCTTCTAGAAAAATATTATACCAATTTAAATCTGTTGTGAATATCCCGACACCAAAACCTTTGACATGCTTATAACCCTTTTGGTATATTTAAAAAATAACCAATATAATATTGATATATTCTAAACAAAGGAGGTAAAACCATGGGGGACAATTTAGTTAGAAAAATTATAAAAAACCACCTGGTTACCGGAGAAATGATTTCCGGGCAAGAAATTGCCATCAAAATAGACCAAACCCTGACTCAGGATGCAACAGGTACCATGGCTTATTTACAATTTGAAGCTATGGAAGTTCCCAAAGTAAAAACAAAGCTGTCAGTTAGCTACGTGGATCATAATACCCTACAAACTGGCTTTGAAAATGCCGACGATCACCTGTTCTTGCAAACTATTGCCAGTAAATATGGCATCTATTTTTCCAGACCTGGTAATGGTATTTGCCATCAGGTTCATTTAGAGCGCTTTGGAAAACCAGGAGAAACTCTTCTTGGTTCAGATAGCCATACCCCAACCGGTGGAGGCATAGGTATGTTGGCTATTGGAGCGGGCGGTTTAGATGTAGCAGTTGCTATGGCTGGCGGTCCCTTTTATCTCAACATGCCTAAAGTTGTAAAAGTAGAACTTCGTGGTAAGCTTTCTCCTTGGGTATCAGCGAAAGACATTATTCTAGAAGTATTACGCCGTTTAAGTGTTAAAGGCGGTGTAGGCAAAGTCTTAGAATATACAGGTTCGGGGGTAGCCACCTTATCCGTACCGGAAAGAGCTACTATCACAAACATGGGGGCAGAACTGGGAGCAACAACTTCTATATTCCCTAGCGATCATGTGACAAAAGCATTTTTACAAGCACAGAACCGTGCCGGCGACTGGATCGAACTATTGCCTGATCCAGATGCGGAATATGATGAGGAATTAACCATAGATTTAAGTGAGCTCGAACCAATGGTAGCTGCTCCTCATAGTCCAGACGCTGTTAGAAAGGTATCAGAAGTTGGTCCCATAAAAGTTAACCAAGTGGCAATTGGCAGTTGTACTAATTCTTCTTATGCCGATTTAATGACCGTTGCCCATATTTTAAAAGGAAAAACCGTTCATCCTGAAGTAAGCCTTGTTATTGCGCCTGGTTCAAGGCAAGTTTATGAAATGCTGGCTAGAAGTGATGCTTTAGCTGATTTAATTTCTGCAGGTGCAAGAATCCTTGAATCAGCTTGCGGACCATGTATTGGCATGGGACAGTCTCCGGCTTCCGGAAGCGTATCAGTACGTACATTTAATCGTAACTTCCAAGGGCGAAGCGGAACTCAAGATGCACAAATTTATTTAGCTAGCCCAGCAGTTGCGGCAGCTACTGCTCTAAATGGAGTTTTAACAGATCCTAGAACTTTAGGTGAAGCTATTGAGATCCCAATGCCTGAATCGTTTATAATCGACGATAGGATGATTCTGGTTCCCTCTAAGAATCCTGAAAATGTTGAAATTAGGAGGGGCCCTAATATTAAACCCCTACCAGTAAATAAGCCACTCCCTGACCAACTGGAAGGCGAAGTATTACTTCAGGTTGGCGATAATATTACGACTGACCATATCATGCCTGCAGGAGCTAAAGTGCTGCCCTTAAGATCAAATATCCCTGCTATCTCCCAGCATGTTTTTGCGTCTGTTGATAATACCTTTGCTGCCAGGGCACAGGAAAAAGGTGGAGGGTTTATTGTAGGAGGTCACAACTACGGCCAGGGTTCAAGTAGAGAACACGCAGCATTAGCCCCTATGTACCTTGGAATTAAAGGGGTGATTGCCAAATCCTTTGCTCGTATTCACCGAGCTAATCTGATTAATTTTGGTATTTTACCTTTAACCTTTGCTGATGAAGAAGATTATGAAAAAATCGCCCAAGGAGATAAATTGTCGATTATTGACCTTCACAAACAATTAACAACTGGCAATAGCCTGGTCGTAAATAATGATACCAAAGGAACTTCATTTAAAGTTCTTCATAACCTGACTCCGCGATTTATTGATATTATTTTAGCAGGTGGATTGCTCAACTACACTAAAAACAAAGCTTAACTTATTACAAAAAGCTAAGGTAATATATTAAAGCCTTAGCTTTTAATTTTGTGTTTTTTGTTTTTTCTCTTTATAAAACAAGCACAGCTCTTGTACAACACAAATCTGACACTTGGGATTGCGAGCACTACAAGTCCTCCGTCCGTGCCAAATAAGTAAATGATGGGCTTGTGACCAAAATGATTTTGGAATACACTTTTGTAACTGATGCTCAGTACTTACCACATCATCTGCCTTTGCTAAGCCGATACGGTTGGAAACTCTATAAACATGGGTATCAACAGCTATAGCAGGTACATCAAAAGCATTACTTAAAACCACATTTGCGGTTTTACGCCCGACACCAGGTAGTTTTATTAGCTCTTCAAAAGTATTAGGCACCTTTGCTTGGTATTCTTCTACAAGCATACGACATAAAGCTAAAATGTTTTTTGCTTTATTGCGATAGAGACCTATCTTTCGAATAAAATCCTCAAGTTGTTGTTGATCCAGAGCTAAAAAATCATGTACAGTTGGATAATCCTGAAACAACTTGGAAGTTACTTCATTAACCTTTTTATCAGTAGTTTGGGCACTTAAAACCGTAGCAATCAAAAGCTGAAAAGGTGTATTATAGCTTAGCTCACATTGAGCTTCCGGATAAATAATTTTTAATAATTCCAATACCTTTAAAACATCATTTTTTGACAGTCTATTAGAAATACGGGACAATAGTTTCACCTCTATTGGTTATTTAGAATTATGTCATGTTAAATATAGTGAATATAGCTATTTACTTTTAGCTCACCTTAATAGTATAATAAGCTGAAACAATTCAGGGAAACCTATGTAGTGGTTAGGTCTGAGGAATAAGAAAAATTTTAACTCTCCGTAATTAAGTCGGAACTTTAAACGTACCTTTTCCAAATATTGACCACGCCAAACTTAGGGTTTATTTCCGACTATGAATGGAGGGTTTTAATATGTCTTACCAAGACAAAGAACTTTACTGTAAAGAATGTGGTCAAAAATTTCTCTTCTCAGCTGGTGAGCAGGAATTCTTTGCTGAAAAAGGCTTCCAAAACGAGCCTGGTCGCTGCCCAAATTGCAGAGCCCGTAGAAGGCAAGGCGGTGGCCGTTCTACCGCAACAAAAAAGAGAGAAATGCATAAAACTTCTTGTTCCAGATGTGGAGCAGAAACAGAAGTGCCATTTAAACCTACTGGAGAAAAGCCTGTTTATTGTAGAGATTGTTATAAAACCCGCGCATTATAACAAGAGCAATTTAGTCCGAAGCTTTTTATGCTTCGGATTTTATTTTACTTGAGACTTGATAAATGCTATTTCTTGAGCATAATTATCTATGCCGCCGGGAGTTTCCAGTAGGAAAGGTAAATGTTTAAGCTTAGGGTGGTTTACAATATTTGCCAAGGCCTCTTTTCCTATGAGACCTTCCCCTATATTAGCATGTCTATCTTTTCTGCTTCCCAAAGGCTGAAGACTGTCATTAAGATGAATTGCCTTTACTTTATCTAAACCCAATTTATTATCTAGTTCTTGCAGTACCCCTTCTAAGTTATCTTTTACATCATAACCCGCCCCGTACAAGTGACATGTATCTAGACATACACCTACCTTTTCTGGCTTATCTAGTAATGAAATGATACTCGCTAATTCTTCAAAACTTTTTCCAACTTCCGTTCCTGAACCGGCCATTGCCTCCAATAGTATTTGAGAATTATTATTATGTTTGTGAATAATATTTAAAGCTTTGGCTACTTTTTGGATACCCACTTCTGTGCCTTGACCTACATGACTGCCTGGATGAACGGCCATATAAGGCACTTCCAGCTCATCTAAGCGCGTTAAATCATCTCCAATAACTCGTATGGCTAATTCCCATAAATCATCTTTTGCTGCGGCCATATTCATTGTATAAGGCGCATGGGCTACTATAGGACCAAATTTATAAGAATTTACTTTTTCTTTAAAAGCCTCAACATCCTTAGGATTTAATTGTTTAGCGCTAGCTCCCCTTGGATTACGGGTAAAAAATTGCATTGTATCAGCACCAATACTTACAGCCTGTTCAACAGCAGCAGAAAATCCTTTACTAATAGAAATATGAGCTCCTATATACAAATTCTTACTCCTTTCAGTTTAATATCTTACCTAAGTATAAAGAATATTAGCTTATAGATCAAAGTATAATAATTTTTTTACGGAGAACTTTATTGATAAGAGAACAAATAAAATTTTAGCTTAGGAGGGTCCTATCCGTGATTTCAAAATGCCAATTTAAAGACTGTAAGTGGTTTGATCCGGGTGATGATGAAGATTGGAGCGGAGGCTGAGGCAAGTTGCCCGTTGCTGAGTTCAGCCCTCAGAAAAAATTAGATGATCGCCCCCCATGTTTTGAAGCGATAAAATAGTCTCTTTGGTCAAGAGTAAATCACCGGCTTAAAAAGCCGGTGATTTACTAGCTATTGATGAAAACAGCTGTTGCCAATAAATTCGCGAATAATTGAGTTATTAGGTATGGCAGAATCGTCTAACGGTAAAAAGTAAGAAAGGAATTTCAATAGTCTTTTAGCTTCTGAAAACTCGGGCTCTGAAGGAGCAATTTCTGCTAATAATGGTTCAGCATATCTTTTTAACACAGCCAATTCGTAAGGCAAATGAGAATTAAACATAACATCAGCATCTTCTTGAAAAGGAAAAATATTTCTTTCTTCTCCTCGCCTGACTTTTGGCCATAGTTTAATAGTCTTTAGTGCATCATGAGAACGGAATTGATTATCGCGTACAATCCTCCTTATAATTCTAGCGTCAGTCGTGGGAATCCGGTTGTGGTTATCAATGTTTAACTGGGTCAAAGCACTAATATATATTTTGAATTTACTACCCCTGGGTATAGCTGAGGTTAAAACATCATTTAACCCGTGTATGCCTTCAATAATTATTGGCTGATCCCTTTTTATTTTTACTTTTTTACCGCGATACTCTCTTTGACCAGTCAAAAAATTAAAAACAGGAAGTTCAACTTCTACTCCTTGAATTAATTTTGTCAGCTGTTCATTAAACAAATCTAAATCTATTGCTTCTAAGGCCTCAAAGTCTGGTTCGCCATTTTCATCTAGAGGGGTTTTATCCCGTGAAACAAAATAATCATCTAAAGAAATAGAGATAGGCTTTACATTGTTGACTCTAAGTTGTACTGACAATCGCTGAGCAAACGTTGTCTTGCCTGATGAGGATGGTCCGGCAATCAAGATAAGTCTAATTTGATTCCGCTCATTAGTGATCATGTCAGCAAGTTGGGCAATTTTCTTCTCGTGTAATGCTTCCGATATACGAATTAGCTCGTCACCATACCCTGCCGCAATGTGATCGTTTAAAGAGCCAACGTCTTCTATTTCTAAGATTTTTGCCCACTTTTCAGCTTCCCGAAAGACACTAAACAGTTTAGGCTGTTCTTTATATTCAGGAATAGTGGTAGGGTCAGACTTATCAGGATAGCGTAATATAAAACCAGGCATATAAAACTTAAGTTCAAAATGTTTTAAATAGCCTGTACTTGGTACCATAATTCCATAAAAATAATCTCGAAGCCACCCACAACTATAGATTTTAATTGTAGGTAGATTGCGATATTTTAGTAATTTTACTTTATCTAGTTGACCTTCTTTTTCAAATAGCTTAAGAGCCTCGGGTAAAGGCACAATATCCATATGAAATTCAATATCCTCTTCAACCATCTCTTTCATCCGTCTTTCGATTGCTTGAACATCTTTTTCCGTCAAGGGATCAATACCGTGTAGTTCACAATAAAGTCCCTTACTAATAGAATGTTCAATCGTAATCGTGGCTTGAGGAAATACTTCACCTACAGCTTTTATTAATAAAAATGATACGCTTCTTTGGTAAATTCGAAAACCATCGTCAGTAGTAAGATCAATAAAATCAATGTGGCTATCTTCTTCAATTCTAAAACTAAGATCTTTTAATACATTATTTACCTTAGCAGCAACTATAGCTGACTCATATTGTTCCTCTACCTGCCTGCTTAACTCTAACAAACTTATTCCCTTAGGCACATCTAAAGTCTGATCCAATAACGTAACTTTTAACGTACTCACTATCCCACCTCACTACACTAAATATCTCCAATTTTTTGCAAAGGATATATTCTATAGACAGTTTTACCAATTATATCCTCTACAGGTATTAAACCGAGTACTGAACTTCTACTGTCCAAACTAGCATTTGGCCAACGATTATCGCCTAAGACAAATACTTTTCCTTCAGGAACTAATATATCAATATTCCCTTCAGTATAATTTGTGCTTACATACTCTTCCGCAAGCTCCTTACTATTAACATACACTTGCCCATTTTTTATTTCCACCCTATCCCCAGATGTACCAATAACCCTTTTGATATATATTTTGTTTTCAAATGATGATTTAAATATAACAATGTCACCTTGTTTGGGTATAGAATTTAAATAAGCAGTTTTTAAAGTTATTACTAAATCCTTGTTTTCTAAGGTTGGATACATTGATTCGCCTTTGACGATTGTAGGTTGGATAAATACGTTAATTAGAAGAGCTAGAGCCATAGACAATATTATTGTTTTTATCCAATCCCATATTTCCCTTAGAAACTGTTTTTCAATCATTCTTTCACCTTCAACTTTAGAAAAATTTTCTATATTATATACTTTTCAACCTGGCTACACAAGGTTTGATTAAGTATCGCCTCAAGAATAACGTAATCATTATTATATATAACATTCTTAACCCTACCCTCCCTATGAACAAAAGCAATTAGCTTTTGTTCTGTGTAAGGAATAGCCAGCCTGAGCTCATTTATCTTTTCTCCCAACGCTAACTGGATTTGCTCCAGCAATTTTGTAATACCCTGTCCATGCAGCGCAGAAATTTCAACCGTAGGATGATCATTAGGATTAAAGTAAATTTGCCCCTTCTTAATTAAATCAACCTTATTATAAACTATGAGCGTCTTTTTACTAATAACCTCTAATTCACTTAAAACCTGTTCTACAGCCATCATTTGCTGTTCATAATTAGGACTACTAACATCAACTACATGTAATAGCAAATCAGCATCTATGACCTCTTCCAAAGTAGCTTTAAAGGCTGAAACAAGCCTATAGGGTAAACGCTGTATAAAACCTACTGTATCAGCTAATAACACAGAGGTACCGTTAGGAAGAGCAATCTCCCGTACCGTAGAATCTAAAGTAGCAAACAGTTGATTTGTACCTGCATCTTCTTGATTCCAATTTACATTTTTTGTAGCAAATTCTTGCAACAATCTATAACGCAAGGTTGACTTGCCTGAATTTGTATAACCTACTAATGCTATGACAGGAATTTTACCATCTCTGTTAGCTTTAAGAATTTTACGCCGATTTTCAACTCGTCTCAACTCCCGTTTAAGTTCAACAATTCTCTGCCTTAAACGGCGTCGATCCTGCTCCAATTTAGATTCTCCCGGCCCTCGTGTACCAATTCCTCCGGCTAACCTGGACAGGCCTAAATCCGCGCCTCCTATTAGCTTTGGTAAAAGATACTCTAGCTGGGCTAATTCTACTTGTAATTTGCCTTCTTTTGATTTTGCTCTTTGGGCAAAAATATCAAGTATAAGTCCTGTCCTGTCTACCACTTTTACACCAAGACTTTGCTCTAAGTTTCGATGCTGGGAACCCGAAAGCTCACCATCTATTACTACTAGATTAACATTTAAAGCTTGGCATTTTAATTTTAAGCTTTCTACCAAGCCTGAGCCAATAAAAAATGTACTGTCAGGCTTAGGCCTACTTTGAAACACCTTTTCAACAACAAAAGCGCCTGCTGCTTTAGCCAGGCCTTCCAATTCTTGTAAGGACTCATGGGCATCATACCCTTCTGATCCCCGACTTGTAAATTCTATACCTACTAATAAGGCTTTTTCTTTACCGTCCTGTGTTAATTGATAATTTGTTCCAACACTATTTTCTATATCTCTAATTACTTTAAGAAAATCAAAGTTTAGTATTTTTGTTCCGTCAAAAGGACCATACTGCAAAGTTTGGCTATTCCCTTCCGGCTTAATAAAACCCACCCATATATCGGAACAGACCCCGTTATTAATTCCAATAGCTGCTATACAGTCAAAACGGAATTGATGAAGAGAATTTATATCTACAGTTGATAAAAAACCCGAGCTATTAGGATGAGTATGAATACATCGTATTTTACTGAGTTTTCTGGTACTTACCCTTTTGTTGATTTCATTTAACGCTACTTTATCGTGTTGGCCAACTGTAACTTGCAGTATTTGGCCTCTGCGACTAATATAAACTGCTATCTCTCGATTTAACTGGTGTGACAAAAATAACAATTCAGTAAGCAATTCATCTGACATAAGCTGATTAGAAGGTATTTGAAGCCCATAAAGCCTTTCTAACCTACGTAAATAAACTTTCTTTATACCATCTATATTACCGTACACCGTATTTTTAATCATTATCACCCGCTTGTTCTTTCTTTGTTTCTTTTAGAGTCCATCTATTACCATCCCTCAGACGGTATTTTTCCATAGTAGCTTGAAAAGCTTTCTCCATATTGATCCCTTGAGAATTAGCTAAACATAGTAAAACAAATATTATGTCCGCTATTTCGAGGGCCAAATCTTTTTCCTTTTCATCCGATTTTTTGGGTTTTTGACCAAATCTATGATTTATCTCTCTTGCAAGCTCTCCTACTTCTTCCGTTAATCTAGCAAGCAATACTAGGGGATGCCAATACTCTTCTTCAAATTGTGTTATCCATTGATCAACTTCATTTTGCATATCAGTAATATTCATAAAAACACCTGCCATTTAGTAATTCTATACTATTTTTTTGTAAACAATACGGCTAAATTTCCTCTTTACATTATAATTTTCAACTTCTTGCAATTAAAAACCTCTAAACTTTATCTAATACCGTTCCTGGGCTATAATGAAAAAAATATCTAAATCAAAAAGGGGTAGTTTATGAATTATTCATTCCTTATTAAGCAATTTGCCATCTTAACCGCTGTCTATTTTATTGGCGAAGTTATAGCCGTCATTATTGACCATGCTTTGCCCGGTAATGTAATTGGGATGTTACTAATGACTATTCTGATTTTACGCGGAGTTTTAAAATTAGAACAAGTAGAAATAGCTAGTTCCATGCTTTTAGACAATTTGTCTTTGTTTTTTGTTCCTATAACAGTAGGGATTATTTCTTATGCAGAAATAATATCCTTGGAATTGTTTGCTATTCTCTTCACCACAATCGTTAGCACCATAATTGTTTTAGTAATTACCGGAAAAACTGTTCAGCATCTACTAAAACAAATAAAACAGAAAGGATAATCATACATGGTTGAACAATTACAATTAAGTACTTTCTCATCGCAGCCGATCCTTGGCATTATGCTTACCCTTGTTTGTTACTATTTTGGCATTAAATTGCAGCAAAAAACAAAATCTGTAATTGCAAATCCGATGCTAATTGCTACAATAATGATTATTATTCTATTAAAGATTTTTAAAATTCCCTTGAATGCCTATAAGGTTGGTGGAGAAATCCTGAGTTTTCTAGTCGGGCCTGCTACTGTTGCCCTAGCCGTTCCCATGTGTAAGCAAATAGAAAAATTTAAAGATAACATGCCGGCAATACTGTTTGGTACTTTCATTGGGGCATTGACCGGTATTGTCTCATCAGCAGGGTTAGCATTAATCACTAAAGTCTCTGACTCAGTTTTCTTATCTTTGTTGCCTAAATCGGTAACAACTCCGATTGCCATGGCACTCGCTGAAAAAATAGGAGGTATACCAGCATTAGCAGCAGCAGTAGTTGCAATCGCAGGCATTACCGGCGCGCTAATCGGGCCTGAAATATTACATATATGTGGTGTGCAGAGTGAAATTGCCAAAGGTATAGCCATGGGGTCAGCATCCCACGCCTTAGGTACAACACGAGCCTTACAAGAAAGTGAGCTCCAAGGGGCTATGAGTAGCATCTCAATCGCCTTAGTTGGGACTACTACAGCTATAATAGCTCCAATATTAGTTGCTTTCTTTAGATGATATCAACTAAGAAAGGCTACTTTTTTAAGTAAAGTAGCCTTCTTACCCTTTAAATCTGGTCACTTTTTGGGGGCTGAACAAGCTCAATCAATTCACCATTAAAACCTTTAAAAAAGAAAATAACCATACCTTCGTCAACAACTAAAGGTTCTTCATTAACAAACTCTATTCCCTTTACCTTCCTTAAATTTTCTACCGCCCCATAAATATCGCTGACTTTTAATCCAAGGTGCCCTGAAGTCTCAGGAATAGGTTGATTATTTTGTGGCTTGATCAGCTCAATAAATTGTCCATGTAAATCTAGTAGCGCCAATTCCTTTTCCCCGCCACTAATCATTCTACGATGAACTAAAGTACATCCTATTACCTGCAAATAAAACTCTAATGATTGATCCATATCTTTTACAGTAATACTGACATGATCAATGCCTATTATTTCTTTCATTTAAACACCTCCAAATGTGTACTGCTTTTAATTTTAATAAGTCAACTTACACTTTCAAACTTTTGATGCGTTACTTTCTGAAAGGAAAAAACAAACTGCGTCCAAGATCGCCCTTAACGCAGTTTAATATCTAGTTATATAGAGGCGCTCAGTTCTTCTTCTGCAGCATCAATTTGCTGCTGAGTCATGCCTTTTTCCAGCAACTGATAGTTTAAAGCACCTGCCCAAAAACTCATTTTTTCAGCAATTTTTTTATATTTTTTGGTATTATTTCCCTTACGCTTTGCTCGAGCAACAGCATTTGCATTTACAATAGAAGCTATAAACTTGGCTTTAATCAATGTATCTTCATCAAATTCCTGATAATCTTTTATAAAGCAATCTAATACTTCCTGGCAGTAACTCAAAAATTCTTCAAAAGGTATTTCACTATCCATCCTAAGATAATCTTTAAGCTGTTCAAACAACTTTTCCATCTTCAATGCTCCTATCTATCTAGAAAATAATACATCAAATTTTACAAGATACTTTGTAATCTTTCATTAATTGCCAGTAAAAACTCCTCACTATTTACAACCTTAATATCTTCAGGAACAATTAAGTCTGCTAAATCTTTAGTTATTACGCCGTCTTCGACAGTTTGGATAGCAGCTTTTTCCAACTTTTCGGCAAAACTGATTAAATCTGCCAAGTTATCTAACTCGCCCCGTTTCTTTAAAGCGCCTGTCCAAGCAAAAATTGTAGCCATAGGGTTGGTTGATGTACTTTCTCCTTTTAAGTACCTATAGTAATGACGCGTTACCGTACCATGGGCAGCTTCATACTCGTAATTACCATCAGGAGAAACTAAGACAGATGTCATCATGGCAAGACTTCCAAAAGCTGTTGCTACCATGTCTGACATAACGTCCCCATCGTAATTTTTGCAAGCCCAAATCATACCGCCTTCAGAGCGAATAACTCGTGCTACTGCATCATCTATCAGGGTGTAGAAATATTCAAGATTCGCTCTTTCAAATTTGTCCTTGTACTCATTATCATATACCTCTTGGAAAATATCCTTAAAGGTATGATCATATTTTTTGGAAATAGTATCTTTTGTTGCAAACCATAAATCCTGTTTAACGTCTAAAGCATAATTAAAGCAGGCTCTGGCAAAACTGTAAATTGACTTGTCTAGGTTATGCATACCTAGGATAACACCTTTACCTTGAAAGTCATGAATAGTTTCCCTATGTGTCTCTCCCTCGCCAGAAGTAAATACAAGTTCAGCCTTACCTGGTCCTGGTACTCGAAATTCTACATCTTTATAAATATCACCGTAGGCATGACGAGCAATAGTAATCGGTTTTTTCCAAGTTCGAACAAAGGGTTTGATGTTTTTTACAATTATAGGGCTGCGAAAAACAGTCCCGTCCAATATTGCCCTGATAGTTCCATTTGGGCTTTTCCACATTTGCTTTAAATTATATTCTTCTACTCGCTGGGCATTGGGTGTTATCGTGGCACATTTCACAGCAACCCCGTATTTTTTAGTTGCTAAAGCAGCATCTGTAGTAATTTGATCCTCTGTTTCATCCCGCTTTTTCAAACCTAAATCAAAATAAACAGTATTTAACTCAATATAGGGTTTAATTAAAATATCTTTTATCATTTGCCAGATGACACGTGTCATCTCATCCCCATCCATTTCAACTAAAGGCGTTGCCATCTTAATTTTTTCTGCCATTTTGAGTCTCCTTTTAATTGTTTTCTTCTAGGTATTATACAACATTGATTTTTTCAATAGCAACTATGTTAGTAACTCTTTAGTACATTAAGAAATGCCTTCGTTCGCTCATTATTAGGATTATTGAAAATTTCCTCCGGACTTCCTTCTTCAACGATTAACCCTTTATCCATAAATATTACACGATCTGCTACCTCTTTGGCAAAAGCCATCTCGTGGGTTACCACAACCATAGTCATATGCTCTTGAGCTAGCATGCGGATTACTTTTAACACTTCGCCTGTTAGTTCCGGGTCTAGAGCGGAAGTGGGCTCATCAAAAAACAAGATATCCGGTTTCATGGCTAAAGCTCTGGCTATAGCAACTCTTTGACTTTGCCCCCCTGATAGTTGGTAGGGATAAGCTTCTGCCTTGTCTGAAAGTCCCATTTTTTCAAGCAACCCTAATGCTAATTCTTTAGCTTCCTCAGGTTTTAATCCAGCTACCCGAATTGGCGCTTCAGTAATATTCTGCATTACAGATAGATGGGGAAAAAGATTAAAATTCTGGAAAACAAGTCCAAAACGCAAACGTATCCTTCTTAAATCCGCTTCAGGCGCATAAATAACATTACCATTGTCATCTGTACGGACCATCACTTCTCCTTCTACTTCCACACAACCTCCATCTAATCTTTCAAGTAAATTTAAACACCTCAGCATTGTACTTTTTCCGGAACCAGAAGGACCTATAACAGCCAGCACTTGACCCTTTATTATCTCAAATGATATTCCAGATAGAACTTCATTATCATTAAATTTTTTTACTAGGTTTTGAGCTTTTAACATGTTACTCCCCCTTTCTATTTGTAGTAGCTTAAACGCTTCTCCATAGCATGTAAGGCTTTGGTTACTAACCAGTTCATCACTAGGTAATATATACCGGCAACAGCCAAAGGTGATGTTGAAAATATCCTGGATGATTCATTTTTTGCCACTCTAAATAATTCTGATACACCTAAGGTTTGAACTAAGGCAGTATCTTTTACTAAAGTTATCACTTCATTGCTGATAGGAGGTAGTACCCTTTTTATAACTTGCGGCAAAATAATCCTTACAAACGTTTGGGTTTTGGTAAAACCAAGGACTTGTGCTGCTTCATATTGGCCTTGAGGAATAGATTCAATTCCACCCCTATATATTTCAGCAAAATAAGCTGCATAATTTAAGCTAAAAGCTACAATTGCGGCAATAAATCGATCCCAGTTGAGACCGATCCAGTAATAGGGTGCAAAATAAACAAACATCAATTGTAAAAGCAAAGGAGTTCCACGCATAATTAAAATATATAGCTTAAAAATTTCCCGAACCCACTTTTTCTTAGACATCCTTCCAAAGGCAATAACCATACCTAAAGGCAAAGAAAAAATTAAGGTGAGAAAAAAAATCTGTATTGTTGTTACAGCACCACTTGATAGCAGGTTAATTAAACCGCCAGCATATTCTAACATAAATTGCTCTCCTTTATTTTAAAAAATAAATACGACAAGGCTGGCGTTAGCCAGCCTTGTTAACTACTTAGCAATGATAGTTATATCTTCCCCAAACCACTTATTTGAAATCTCTGCTAACGTACCATCCTTAGCCATAGCAGTTAGTGTTTCGTTAACTTTTTGCTGTACCTCTTTATCTTCTAGACGGAAACCAATGCCATATTGTTCACCAGCTAACGCTTCATCTAAAACTCTATATCCTTTGTCTTTCATTTGAATATAGTAACGAGCGACAATTTCATCCATTAAAACAGTATCGACTCCGCCTTTTTCCAAATCCATTAATGCCATCATATTATCATCGAATTCAATAATGTCACCTAAGGAAGATTTAAAATCTGCGGCACTATTAAGTGCGTCAGCTGCACTCGAAGCAGCTTGTATCCCTAATTTTTTACCTGCCAAATCAGCTAATGTATTGTAATTAGAATCTTCCATAACTACTAAAACCTGCCGGTTTTCCATATAAGGTTCAGAGAAAAGTACTTGTTTTTTTCTCTCTTCTGTAATCGTAAAACCATTCCAAATAGCATCTATATTACCAGTATTTAATTCTTGTTCTTTAGCATCCCAATTGATAGGTTGTAGTTTAAGATCAACACCAAGTCGTGAAAAAACTTCTTTCGCAATATCTACATCAAAACCGGTAATCTCACCATTCTCATCCCTAAAACCCATTGGAGGGAAATTTTCGTCCAGTCCAAGAACGAACTCCCCCTTCTCTTCTATTTTAGTCCAAGAATCCTGATCAGCGGAATTTGAACTTCCACATCCTGTTAAAATCAAAGCTACTGCCATTACAAGCAGTATAGTGCTCATAAGCAACTTTTTCATAAATGTCCTCCCCTTTGTTATAAATGCAGTATATTTTATTTTTTATTCACAATAACATTGTACTTTAAAACTGCGTCTTAGTAAAGTATTAAAATACTATTTAATTCTTACTTCCAGTAAGTCGGCAATTTCTAAGCTGTCTGCAGTTACATTACAATCATAGGCAAGTATTTTAACTCCCTTTTCTTTAGCTTTGGCTAAAGTTTCACCGAATAAGCGGTGCATGGAAAAATTTGGTCTAAAATATTTAACACCTTTCATCTGAATAATAAACAGCATATAAGATAAATATCCTTCGTCTAAAGCCTTCATTAGCTCTTCAATATGTTTTACACCTCGTTCAGTAGGCGCATCGGGAAACATTGCTACCCCGTTTTCTTCTAGGGTTACTCCTTTTACTTCTACTAAAGCTTTACTTGTCTCACTTTCTATGTAAAAATCAAAACGTGAATTATTATAGATTGCTTCCTTTTTAAGAGAAAAAATATTGTCTAAGTCAGGTAAGACTAGCTTCTTGTTGCTCAGAGCTTCAAACACAA
>DUOV01000024.1 GCA_012838615.1 Clostridia bacterium
GTTAAATTGTTTCAATTCCTTATAGGTAGTCTAGTAACCTACCTATTTTCCCATCTAATGCGCTTACATATGTGGTTTCAATTCCTTATAGGTAGTCTAGTAACTTCGGATCTATGTGTTCTGTATATGAGCAAAAATCCTTGTTTCAATTCCTTATAGGTAGTCTAGTAACCCGTTGTGTGGATTAGAAAATATAGCATTCTCAATGACTTTTAAGAATTGCTCTTTAATTTCGATTATACAATATTTTAGGTTTCAAAAGAATGCTTAATATTTGAAAACCATTATTTTAACTGCGTTTAAAGAGAATTAACACTTGTCGTCGACCCCCAGGGATTTTTACACTACTGAAGGTCGACGACACTAAATGACACTAAATAATGACGCCTTCGCCGCCCTTTTTAATGCCTATGGATTCGCGAGAAGTATAACGAGTTGTTCTGAAAGTGTAAAAAATGCAAGAGTCTTCTTCTTCATCAATTAACTTCTTTAATTCCATCTTTAGTTTTTTATAGTTAGCATCACTAATTTCGCCTTCTAAAACTGAGTTTTGTACCCAATTTAAATACTTGCGAGCCGTTTTTAAAACCTTATTTACTCTTTTAACATTACAGTCATAAACTAATATAACAAAAATTTCTTTTCACCTCTCGTTACCATCTTGCTATAAAAGGTGTGTATTCTTTCTCGCCCATTAGGTGCTTTTCCAATTTATATAGTTCTATCCTAATGATTCTTCTGTATGATACTTTCCTGCCTATATCTCTGTTTTTAATAGTAGTTTTAAATTTAGTGTCAAGCTCTTCAATAAATAGCTTCTTGGCTTTATCTTTTAAAACTATACCTTCCATGCCACTCTCAAAATCTCTTTTAGTTATCATTTTCTTGCTTAATAAATTAAAAATTGTCCGATCTACCAAAATAGGTTTAAAAATTTCTGCTATATCTAAATTTAATGTAAAACTTCTAAAGTTTGTACTATGTAAAAATCCTATCCTTGGATCTAAATGAGTTTTATATATTTCACTTAGTACCATGGTATAAATGATGGAATTGCCAAAGCTAATCAGACTATTTAGATAGTTTTTAGGAGGACGACGGGTTCTTTGCTCATAGACAAAATCTTTGTTTTCTATGATTCGATCAAAAGACCTGTAATAATTTTCTCGAGCATTTCCTTCAATACCCATTAATTCAGGTATATTTTGGCATTGGCTTACTCTTTGTTCATACTCGTCCAAAATATTAATTACATCTGCTAACTCTTTACCTCTATTGTGATAATATTTTATTACTTGTCTCAAATTTTTTAAGGTCCCACTAACAATCTTTTTTGCTATATCTATACGTTTAACATGATCCATATAAAACTCAGCTTGTTTAAGAATCATGTAACCTGAATTAAGGTGCTCCCTGGGATAAAAAGTTCCCATATAATAGCCGTAATGGTTAAAATAATGCAAAAGTATTTCTTTTTGAGACAACAACTCCAACAGTTTTTTGTTGAAACTTACTTCCCCGAAAACATAAATACAGCTGATATCTTCTACAGGTAAAAACCTGTTAGTTGCTTCGCAATGAAGTTTAAGAGTATTGTCTTGTCTTTTTAGTTCACCATCAGAAAAAATATAAATAATTTTTTTCATTTTAATTTCCCCTAAGACCAGCAAAATTCTGCGTAGGCACATTTTCTGCAGAAATTTATCTTTTTAGGTTGTGGTGGTTTTTCCAAATAAGCTATACGGAGTATGTCACGAACAGCCTCCTCTAATTCTTGCCTCAATTGTGAAGTAAGTTCAATTTTTTCGACTCTTTTTTCTTCCGGAAAACGCAACTCGCCTGATGTATATAATCCTAACTTTTCCAACTCAAAAAGGTAATAGGCCAATTGCATTCTTGCGCTTGTTATAAATTTGGAGGTCTTTTTCACTTCAGCAACGACAAACCCATCTTTACCTTTCATAACTATATCTATTTTGATGTGCCCTAGATTTATCTCCTTTTTATGGCGAGGATAAGACATTTCATGGATAAAACGTCCTATCTCGATATTGGGATCATCCTGCTCAGGAACAATCCTCCTAGACATAAGCCATACCTGACGATGACAGATGTAATAATACCAGATGAAAGTACCGGTAACATTAAGATCAGCTTTTTTCATAAGCTACACTCCAAAGCTTAAAATGCAAAACCGTAGCCAAGCAAATTAGTTTAACTACTCATATTTAAATAATACTATCAAAATCATCTTCAGGAGGTACAAAACCGATAACTGGGCTGTATAAACCATGGTGTTTGTTTATAGCTTCCTTACATAGTAGCCAGGCCCTGCCGTTAAATATAGGGCGAAAAATAGGTCTTTCTTCTTTCGTAGGAATATTAGCACAATAAGTTCTACAAGCACTTAACATTTCAATAGGTATCTCGATCGCATATTGCATTACTTTTTGTACCAGTTTTTTTCGTTCGTGATGATTTTCTAGGGTCCAATCATCATTTTCAAGCCTTTCTAACATAGGAATTACTTTGTTATTTTCTTCGATAAATATCGTTACTGAATAAATGTTGTTGTCTTCAATTAATTTTGCGTACTCACCCCACTGTCCCTTAGATAGGGATTCAAAAATCGGAGTACTTGTTAACCCTTCGGTAATTTTTTTGTAATACTCATCTACTATCAATCTAACTTCTTTTTCAGTAAATGACGTTTTCTTTACTAACACTTCCTTTGTTTTCTCGATAAGAATTTCATCGTATACATTACGCCATAAGGAATAACCTTTTTCGTTGGTCAGTTCAGCAACTAAAACCTTACCTAAAAAATCTTTTCTTGAATGTCGATTGCATCTTCCCCCAACTTGTATAATACTATCCATGGGTCCTATATCCCTAAATACCCAATCAAAATCTAAATCAACCCCAGCTTCTATTACTTGTGTAGCTACTAAATAGCGCCGTATTCTTTTTTTCTCAAGCCATTTTAAATATCTAAGTATAACCCTCCGTCTGTATGGCGTAACCCAGCCGCTAAGTAACAAAATTGGAGCATTCAAGTTTAATTTTTTTAAAGCTTGATATGCGCGTATAGCAGCACTTTTTCTATTCATAACCACAAGTCCAGAATTACTCTTAACCGGTAATTTACTTTCTAAAAATTCCCCAAGATCGTCAATATTTATTTTTTTCTTCATAAAGGCATTATAGTGATGCCTATTATACGGAAAAAAAGTATTCGGCGGCGCTAACTCTTTTTTACTGGCAATATAAGGTTGGGTTGCTGTCATTAGTAGGAAAAAAGTGTTCCATTCCTGGCTTAGATAATCTAGAATTTGACCAAACCCTTTCCAGTAACGGGGAGATATTGTTTGTGGTTCGTCCAATATTACAACAGCATTGTTAAATCTTTGAAAATTCATGGTATGATTAGCTTTAGGACTTAACAAAGCCTCCCAAAAATGTACTAAAGTCGTTAATATTACAGGTTCACGCCAATACCTAAACAAGGTTATCATTTTTTTCCAGGCTAAGTCTTCTTTTGAGAGATTGTAACTATCACCCTCACTATATGCTAAACTATGATCTTCTTGTATATTTTGTTGACCAAATATGTTTCTAGCCACGGAAGCGGTTTGCTCAACAATACTAATAAAAGGTAAACCATAAATTATTGTTTTGCAATTAAATTTCTTTGCCCAGTCATGAGCAATAGACAATCCAGTTAAAGTTTTTCCTGCTCCTGTAGGAAGTGTAAGAGTATAAACGCCGGGTTCCTCAATTGATTGAGCTTTTTGCAAACATAATTGTTTAGTTTTTTCTCTCCAATCGTTAATTTCATTTGAACTATGTTTAATAGTTCTTAGATAATCAGGTAATTCATTAATTTCAAGACTCTCTATCCCAATAGCTTCCATTCGATCAGCGGAGATCAATAAAGAGTATAACAGCCTGATTGAAAGCCACTTTTCAATACTTAATTCTGACATTAAATCAAAATATAAATAATCTTGCAGTTCATCAAATTGTTCATCGGTGATCGCATAAGGCCAATTTGGCAATAAACTTTTTAAGGTTTTTGTATAACTATTGTCATTTGCCCACTCTGTGATCATTTCATTGATATTACGTAAATTAGTGTGATGGCGACAGACAATTTCAGCTGCCCAAATATTGTTAGTGATGCTAAAAGTAAACCATGCCGATGATTTGGCATGATTTACTCCTTGGCCAATTCCGTCTAAATGTTTCTGAAACAACGGATGAACTTTTCCTACATCATGTGTTGAAGAAATCGCCAATAGTAGATTTTCGTCAATTTTTAGATTCTGATTTTTAGCTAGTTTCTTAGCGTACTCCGCTACATTCATTAAATGATCAGATAAGAATTTGTTTGGATGGCTTCTTTTAGAGCCAAGCAGGGAACCAAGCAATATACTCATTTCGGTAAGTTGTAACATCTAATCCCTCCCAAGATTTTAAACAAATCTTATGGTTTTGGGATGGAGAATAAAGAGTTTCTATGGTTTCACATAAATTTCTTTCACTATCTAGGCGAAAAGGCAATATATCTTTAAATATAGATTTAGATGACAAAATATCTAGGGTAAAATTTTGATTTGTTACAGGCAATACACTAGATAAAGCTATGCTTGTTCCTGTTTTTACAGCTTTTGCCTCAAAATCGTCCAAATAAGTAATTTCAGCTATAGCATAAGCTACACCAAGATATGGTGTATAAATGAAAGTTTCATTTTTTAGATAGTTGTGTAATTTTCTTTCAATTCCGTCCTGGACATAAATCCTGTACCTAGGTTTTTTTACAAATTGATGTTTAACTCTAATATGTGGATTCTTCTGGGGTTCTTTTAAATTCCAAAAATTGAGAGTACCTGCGAACCAAGCAACCGGGTTTAAGATAGATATGGCAATTTTTGTGCCTTTTATTGCCTCCCAAAATTTTGCGTGATGAGCTCTTTCGTTACATCCATTAGCCAATCCAACAATACTACTAAGTAATCCGGCAACCGCAGTTGGTGGTGGTAATGGAAAAGAAACCGACGATGTTGTAGTATACGGCCGGCGAAACATAGCTATAGGCGCAGAAATTTCAAATGCAACGGCCATTAAAGTCACCTCTTTTGCTCAGTCAATTTATCACCAATAGATTTTTTGAAATCATCAATTCCTTTAACCTTTATCTCATTATCGAACCATAAATTTATTGTTTCAATTTGCTCCTTTAAACGTTCCAGACTATTATTTAGCTCTTTTATATCTAGCACAAAATCATTAGTCGACCTAATAGATAATTCTTCATCTGCAGTTAGGGACTTTCCATCAGGTCCAAATATACTTATCTTTTCATCTAATGCTCCTATTGCTCCTGAAAAACCCTCTTTATAAATTATCTCAAGTAATAATCTGGGTACATGGCCAACCTTACTTCGTGTAATTAAATTAAGAGTTCCCTGCCATAACCCTTCAGTAACCCTATCTACGTCATCTTCAGTCGCGCCTGTTTCAACAGAAGAGTACTGGTTAGCTATACCATAAACACCTAATAATACAAAAGGAACAATATATTCATTTCTAAAAGATCTTTGCTCACTAGTATCTGAGGTGGCAAATGCTGCCGTTCCTTGAACCATTTCCGCCTTAGCTTTATGTAACGACCGCCCCCACTTAAATTGTACCGGTCCGGTCCAAGAAAATGATTCTTTATCTAAAGCATAAGTTACTCCAAAAACTCTTGTATCAATACATCTTTGCAAGGCTTCTTTTCCAGTATTAACTTCGAACTGTTCTTTTAACTCGCCAATTCTACTTCTTAAAGTTTTTGCCTCCCCATCAATAAAAACAGGAAGTCCTTCACGGATCCATTGGTCCCTTATGGTTCTTTTTATGCGAACATCAGAAACTAAAATTCTGCTTGTCTCAGCATCAAAACGAGGGTGGTTGGCATTTAGCGGATCACCGTTAGGATTAGCGTCTTTAACACTATATAAAAATAAGATTTCCCTTCTTTTATTGAAAGCCATACTTAATTCGCTCCTTTCCCCAGATCATTTTTGTCTTCATTTTTTTTGAATATTTTCCAAAAATATTCGACTGCATTTAGAAAAGATACAGAAAAGACAAAGTTACCATCTACTCCCATTTCCGATGATTCCTTTAGTAGAAGTTCTCCCGCTTTTCCAGATAACTGCTGGAGGTAATATTTATAAGGAATATCATAAGCCCTTATCAGTTCAGGCACTCTGCTTAAATGTCTTAACAAATCTCGTCTCTGCATTTTGCCAAACATTATTTGTTTATACATAGGTGCTGAATCAATATTTTCCCCTTTATTGACCTGATATCTAGTTACCATCCCTAGTACAATTCCGCTCAAAAAAACGCCTTGTCCGCTACTTGTCTTTAAATAAGGATCTGAAAAATCATCTAACCAATTGAGAATCATTACTGTACCTCCCTATTAGCCCTGTTTAAAAAGTCAACAACTTCAGCCATACCTTTTATCTTTAACCTACCAGGCATCTTATCCCTTTCTTTGGGATTTAACCAATCCGGATCCGCAAATAATCCCGGTAAGCGAGAAACTATCAGGGCTTTAAATTCATTGGTTTTAACCGGTTCCCCATTTAGTAAAGCACTTATTACAGTAATTGCTTTATCTTTCATAACTACTTTATCTTGTTCACTTTTTCCAGCTAAAGACATCAGAACGGCCACAATTTGCTTTAGCCCACTATCCAGCTTTTGCCTATCACTATTACTTAGCTCACTATCAGGATTGAAAACTTTACACGTTTTTCCCCACAACTCTTCTAACTGTTTTAATCTGGTTGGCGGAACGTCTTCAATAAGCGAATGAATTATCAACTGAGCTTGGTTAATTTCTGCAAATAAAAAATGGTACACCAACCCTTCTCCATATTTAGCTAGCCTATTAAATAGATTAGTTTCGTTTCGAATACCTATGGCCAAGAAATCCTCTGAAAATTTTGTAATTACTGGATAAAATTCTTCCCTGTTTGTAATGATTTCAGGTATCACATATAAAAGTATGCCAGGTATTGCATTAAAGTTTACAAAACGATTTTCCATTTCTTCCTTACCAGAACACATAATGGAATAACAGTCTTGGCAAACCGGAAATACTTTTTCTCTAATACCTATTCCGTCTTTAATTCCAGGTAAAAAGCCTGGCTTATCAAATGTAGCAAATTTAAATACTTTGTCTAATGTTTCTAGTTTCTTCCCTTTATTGCCACATAAAGCACAGTATGTATTAACTTTATTACTTGGTTTATTACTGGATAAATTTAGCTTTTTTCTAAAATAGTTTACAAACGCTGGTATCTGACCTGGATACAAAAATCTATCCTTTTCTTTTAAACCAAAAATAATAAAATATGAACGTTTCCTGTCAGACCAAATCTCCGCGATATTGTCAACTTGAGCCTCTAGGTCCTCCATAATCTTATTGGTACTGTCTTTGGTAAAACTTCCTACAATTTCATAATCTTTTAACAAATTGTGCTGCAATTTATAGTACCTGCACTTTTTATCATTCCTCCAGTCCCCAGCGCTTACCAATTCCTTTTTAGGTTCTTTGCTCCCTTTGCCTAACTTGTACAATGGTGAGAAACGCCAAGACACATTACTACCAACTGGTTCTCTGTAAAGACAACGCTCTTTGATATCTATTTCCGTGTTACCTATAGCCTTATATTCAATTCTATCTATACAA
>DUOV01000002.1 GCA_012838615.1 Clostridia bacterium
AAATATGCTCTTTTTATCTTCCAGCATTACAACAAAACGGAAGTTGAGTTTCAGGTTGCCAGGAAGCTTATAGAAAACAGGATAGCCGGTGCTATTTTTGTAGGACTGCCTCAGGATCAGAAAAATACCATGATTTTTCAAGAACTGAATAAAAATGGAATAGCTGTGGTATTTGCAAATCGCATTTTTGAACCAATTTCTCATCCCCTAGTTATCTCCGATTATGAAGGTGGAGGTCGTCAGGCGGCAGAACATTTGCTCAGCCTCGGTTACCGAAAAATCGGCATTATTTCCGGTTTTAAAAATCATCCTGAGTCAGACAAAAGATTGCATGGATGTTTGAACCGGCTGGCAGATGAAGGCGTTATAGTGGACCCTCAAAATATTTGTTATGGTCGCTATGACCACCAGGTCGCCGGCAAAGAAGCAATAAAGTTAGTGGAGCAAGGTGTAGAAGCTATCTTTGCAGTAAGCGATTTAATGGCTGTCGGAGCACTTAAAGCCATGCAGCGTAAAGGCATAAGAATCCCCAATGATATTGTCCTGGTAGGTTTTGGTAATACCTTACACAGTCGTTTAACTACACCAGAACTTACTTCCATTGACCTCCAAAGTCATCAGGTCGGTTCTAAAAGTACCACTGTTCTTCTAAATATTATTGAAGGTAAGGAAGTTAAAGCAGTTAATACCCTCTTGACCAAGTTAGTCAGAAGAGAGTCAACTTAGGTTTTTTTAAATAAAGGAGGTGGGTCTACAGCTGGTAACCGTCTTTTACTTAAATTGCTTAAAAACTATTTAGGAGGCACGGGAAATGAAAAAGCTTAAAAAAACTTTATGCATACTACTAATTCTTGCATTGAGCCTGTTGTTGTCGGCCGGTTGTGGAGGAAGTGGTGAACCCAGTGAGCCTGCAGAACCTCAACAACCCGAAGAACAAACAGACCAGCAACCTGAAGTTGAATTACCAAAAGTAGCTTTGCTTTTGCCAGGGCCTATTAATGATGGCGGTTGGAATGCTATTGCCTATAACGGTTTAAAATTAATTGAAGATAATTACGGTGTTGAAGTCGCTTATTCCGAATATGTAGCCACTTCTGATATGGAAGAAATGTTCCATAATTATGCCAGCCAAGGTTTTGGCGTAGTTATGGGCCACGGTTTTGAATTTAGTGATGCTGCTTCTAAAGTAGCGCCTAATTTTCCTGATGTAAAATTTGTTGTTACGAGCTCAGACATAACTAACGGCAGTAACCTGGCTGCTATAAGGGTAAATACAGCTGAACAAGGTTTTATTGCTGGTGTAACTGCAGCTTTACTAAGTGAAACAGGTACCGTTGCAGCTTTGGGCGGAATGGAGATACCACCTATAGTAAACTTTATCGGAGGTTTTGAGGCTGGAGCCAAATATGCAAATCCCGACATTACCGTGCTAACTGGTTTTACAGGCAGTATGGAAGACGCAGCTAAAATGAAAGAAATGATGACCACCTTTATTGAACAGGGCGTAGATATTGGAGTAGCTAACGGTGACCAATCAGGCCTTGGTGGCCTTGAGGCTTTGGTTGAGGCTGGCAAACTTGCCATTGGGGCCAATTACGACCAAAGTGAATTTGCTCCGGAGCGTATACCTTTAAGCGTAGGTCAGAGTTATCCTCTTGCATTGGATTACCTCTATAGCTTGATTGTTGATAACAAATTTGAATCTAAGCCATATGAAATGGGTGTAGCAGCGGGAGCAGTCACTGTCATCTACAACGAAGCATATAATTTACCTAGTGAAGTAAAAACAGAGTTAGAAAAAATTGTTAACGACATTAGAGATGGCAAAATTGATGTTAAAGCTCTTGTAGAAGCCAACAAGTAAGGAAGAAAAAATTGCCGAAAGGGGGCACAATACTGCAATCAAACAAAACTGCATTGCTTTGGCAATGCAGTTTTGTTTCAAATTACTAACTTGTTACACTTGTTAGAAATTCCTTAACTGCCGCAGCTGAGGGCAAGCTAAGAGCCTGACCTGCAATTTTTTTAGCTTCTGCCAATGTAGTTTCACGGATTAAGCTTTTTACGAGGCTTAGACTTGAGGGATTTACTGACAGCTCATTAAAACCTAAACCAAGGAGTAATTTTACAGCCAGAGGATCACTAGCCATCTCGCCGCAAATTCCAACTAGCTTGTTTGCTTTGACACCTGCCTGACCAATCAACTGCAATTGACGCAAGACAGCCGGATGGAAATAATTATACAGATGAGCAATTCCTGCATTCATACGGTCTACAGCCAAAGTATACTGCGCCAAATCGTTGGTCCCCACACTGACAAAGTCAACTATTTGGAAAAAATCCTCAACAAGCAGACTTGCTGCAGGCGTTTCAATCATAACACCAACGGGTATTTCCTTGTCAAAAGGAATTTTTTCCTGCTCCAGCTGTACTTTTACCTGTTCCAAAATCCTGTTTGCTTCCCTAACTTCTTCTACAGAAATAACAAAAGGATACATTATACTTAACCGGCCATAGGTACTCGCCCTGAGAATAGCCCTTAGCTGACTCTCGAAGATTTCCTGTTCCTTTAGACATAATCGTATTGCTCTGTAACCTAAAAAAGGGTTACACTCCGGTGGAATATCTATATAATCCGGTTTTTTATCCCCGCCAATGTCTAGGGTTCGAATAATAACTTGTCTTTGCCCCATAAGCTGAGCAACTTGCCGGTAAATCTTAAACTGTGTTTCTTCTGACGGTAATTCCTTTCTCCCTAAAAAAATAAATTCTGTACGGAACAACCCTATGCCTTCCGCCCCGTTTACATCAGCAGCACGGGCTTCTGCAAGGGAACCAATATTGGCGAAAAGCTCTATCTTTTGCCCATCTTTAGTTACGGAGGGGAGAGTAACAAGCTTTTCTAATTCTATCTTCTGTTTACGCTCTTTGACCATTTGAGCCCGGTATATATTTTTAGTTTCAGGCAATGGATTAAGAATAACGGCACCTGTTTTTCCATCCATTGCAACGCCGGTGCCGTTTTTTACTTTTTGATAGAAATCCGAAATGCCAAAAACGGCAGGAATTCCTATAGACCTTAAAAGTATGGCTGCATGGGAAGTAGTCCCTCCTTTTTCTGCAATTACTCCTACTACTTTGTTTTTATCTATAGCTCCAACATCAGTAGGCGTAAGTTCCAAATACACTAAGATACTGTCAGAGGGAATTTCGGTTTGCTTCTCTTCCTTACCTAACAGCTGCATCAACAATCGCTTACGTAAATTTTCTAAATCAATAGCTCGCCCGCGCATATAGTCGTCATCTAAATCCTCAAACAACTGCACTTGTCCGGCAAAAACATCATTTACAGCAGCTTCTGCGCTTTTTAGGTCCTGTTTTATGCTAGTCATAACGGCATCAAATATTTCCGGATCTTCCAGGAGCATGAGCTGCACCGTCCAAATTTCAGCCTCTTCCTGGCCAAGATCCTCAAATACTTTGCTTCTCTCATACTTAAGAGCTTCCGTAACCCGCTCAACAGCTTGTTGGAACCGTTCAATTTCCCCAGCAATTTGTTCCTGACTGATCTTTACATTTTTAAAGGTTAAATCTACTACTTCCCTGAGAAATATTCTTCCCAGTGCAGTGCCTGAAGAAACCCCGATTCCCTGGAATACTTTCTCCCCAACCATTTTTTCACCTACTTATACTTCGCCGAACTTATTTTTTACCAATTGCTCAATATAAGCCAGTGCTTCCTTTTCATCACTGCCCTCAATGATTATATCTACTTCCTCCCCGCATTTCACGGCAAGTTGCATAATAGAGGTTATACTCTTAGCGTTAGCTCTTTTTGCACCTTTGCGTAGCTCAATAGTAGAATTAAATTTTTTAGCTGCTTGAACCATTAGAGCAGCGGGACGAGCATGTAATCCTACTGAATTTTCAATCAGCAATGTCTTTTGTTGCATACTGTCACTCCTTGTGTCTAATGGAACTATAGTTTTACTACAACTCTAAAAGTACTAGGATCAGTTGCTATTTCAAACGCTTTCTGGATCTCATCCAAATCTACTTCAGCATGAATTAGGGGTCTGGGATCAATAATGCCAAAGTTTAAAAGCCTACTTGCTTTTAAAAAGTCCTCGGTAGAAGGACTAACTGAACCGGTTATGACAATCTGTGAGTTATGAATATGGTTAGGGCTTACTGTAATCGGGTTGTCAGGGTAAAATGAGCCATACATGATGATCCTTCCCATGGGACCTGCCATCTGAATAGCTTCTTCTGCAACTCTAGAAATAGCCGTGGTATGGAAGACTGCATCTGCTCCCCTGCCTTCTGTATGGGACTTGATAATTTCCAAGGAATCCTCTTTTTGAGGATTAATAACAAAATCAGCCCCAAGGGATTTAGCTATTTCCCGCCTTTTTTCATCCACTTCGCAGACAAAAACTCTGGTTGCAAGCTTCTTGGCCAGCATCAGATGGAACAAGCCCATAATCCCAGCTCCCACGATCACCACATCATTGCCTATTTTTAACTGTCCTCTTTCAATGCTGTGGATTACACAGGCTAAGGGTTCACTAAATGCTCCTATGCTGAAGTCCACATCCGGCAGCAAACGAAACATCTGGCTCGGCTTTGCTATCAGATATTCACTTAAGCCACCGATTCCTTCTATACCCGGAACAGGCGGAGGAAGTTTTCCAATCTGTTCACATAAATTGTCTTCACCTTGATGGCAGTAATAGCACTCCCCGCAGTGGGCCAAGGTTCGAATGGTGACTTTATCTCCTATCTTCCACTTCGGTAGCACACCGGGTCCAATTTCGGCTATTTCACCGGCTATTTCATGTCCTCCCAAGTAGGGCAGAGGAACTTTCTTTACCCCGGTAAACACCCTTTGTTCCCAGGTGCAGAGGGCGCAGGCACGAACCCTGATTAGTATTTCACCACGGCCGGGTACCGGCCTGTCAACTTCCAATACTTGTGCTTTGCCCGGTGCAACAACCGCTCCTACCCGCATTTTATTTGTCATGACGCATTCCTCCTATGCCAATTCTCGTAAAGCCTCTTCTACACTGGCCCCTTCATGAATGATCTTTGCAATAGCCCTGCAATATTTTCCCGGCGCGGGGTGTTTCCAGATGCTTCTGCCGATGGCAACTCCCCTTCCTCCTGCCTCCAGGGAATCCTTGATCATGGTCAGCAGTTCTCTTTCTGATGCATCACCCGGGCCACCGAGAATTACAACCGGCTTATAGCAACCTTCAACTACTTTTCTAAAGCTTTCCTTGTCACCTGTATATTGGGTTTTAATTATATCTGCCCCGTATTCGGCTCCCAGCCGGCAGGCAAAGGCAATGTTTTCCGGTGTCCAGGCACCGGTGTTCCAGCCCATAGGTAACATCTCAGCCACTAAAGGCATACCCCAGGTATAGGCATCGCTTACGAATTTGGATAAGGAAGTTAAGGAAGTTTCTTCACTGGCTGAACCGGGGAAACCCATACAAACTATGCCGTCTGCTCCGATCTTAACCGCATCTTCAACGGAAAATATCTGCCGGGTGGTTCCGTTCTCCGGCCCCAACTGGCTTGTAGCCCCGTCTAACCGCAAAATAATTCCCGCTCTGCCTATTTCCTCTTTATAGGTCGTGGCTATGCCAAAAGTTGTTAAAAAGGCATCTACTCCGCCGTCTACGCATTCTTTAATTGTTTTCCCCGTATCTTTTAGTTCGGGAAGAACATTCAAACTCCCTCCGTGATCCATTGCTAGAATAAAGATTTTACCATTTTCCCTAAAAAGTCTGTGTAAACGTCTCTTCATATATAATGCACCTCATCTTGTTGAAAGGAAAGGGGGTTTTTACTCCCTTTCCAAAAAAATTGCTTTTTTTAAAAGATTCCTAAGAGACTACCTATTATGCCGACTACAGCGATACCGACCATGATAGCCGTTGGATTTTTACCTTTCCTAAGAAGACTAAAGACAATAAATACTAAGACCAGTGGCAGCAACTTGGGCATGATTTTATCCAGCAGTCCTTCTTGGATATTGATTACAGTTTCACCAATGGAAACTGTTAAAGGTGTGGAAACACTAACAAACTGACCGGTAAGAGCACCGATAACAATACAGCCTAATACCCCGGCAGCAGAAATAATATCATTAACAAGGCCGCCAGAAAGAATGGATTCAACGGCAGTTCTACCCACCTTATAGCCTTGCATCCAGCAGGTATAGGTGATGCCCACCAGGACAACAAGCAGGGAAAGAACAAAGAAAACAGGTCCGAATACATTGCCCTGCATGCCAAAACCGATTCCGATTGATAAGAGAATAGGAATAATTGTTCCCTGAGTGATGGTGTCACCAATACCGGCTAAAGGACCCATTAAACCGGTTTTTACAGCGTTAATGGCATCATCATCAATGGGAGCACCATTAGCTTTTTCCTCTTCCATAGCAATGGTGATACCGTGAATAACAGCACCAAAGTTCGGCTCGGTGTTAAAGAAATTTAAGTGTCTTTTCAGGGCAGCGCTAATATCTTCTTTCGCAGTATACAACTTTCTGATAATAGGTCCCATGGCCTGAGCAAAAGCAGTTGCCTGCAAACGCTCATAATTGTAATTAGCATGGGAGAAAAACTGCCAGGTTAAGAAAGACTTAATAAGATCACTTTTAGTTAATTTTTTAGGCTGAGATGCCATGTTTCTCTTCTCCTTTCCTTGTAAAGGTCATATGGAGATAAGCTACAATAGCGCCAAAAATACTGACGGCGACAATATCAAGGTTGAAATAGACTGATAAGGCAAAACCTAGAATGAAATAGGGGACAGTAGAACCTTTTAAGATACTCCTTAAATTCATTGCAATACCTAGAGCAGGAAGCATACCGCCTACAACAGATAAAGCGTGCAGAATATCTGCGCCTAAGAAGTCGATGGCGGCTTTAACCAAGTCAGGCCCATAATAGGCAGCGAGTGTAACAACAGGAAGCTTAAAAGCAAATAACATAACTTGAGCCGGAACAAAATTCATCAACTGAACACCACGAATGTTACCTTGTTCTGCAAATCTGTCAGCCCAGTGTACAAAAATAGAACTGATGCTCATTCTGAAAACCCATACCACTGTACCGAGTAATCCTAAAGGAACTGCCAGCGCCAAGGCTGCCTGAGCATCTAAACCGGCAGACAAGGCTAAGGCGGTTCCTAAATAACCTGCCAGAGCCATATCGCCTGGCATAGTTCCGCCAGCAGTAATATGGCCTAAATAAATCAGGTTAATAGTGGCACCGATAATTGTACCGGCAACAGGATCACCTAAAATTAAGCCAGCAACAAATCCGCCCACTAAAGGTCTTTGCCAAGCGTAATATCCCTGCCCAAAGGGCCATGGACTATCGGAAAAATAGTACATAAAAGCAATAGCTATCGCTTGCCATAATTCCATATGCTTTTGCCTCCTTTTTCCCAATAATTTAAATAATTTGACTCCTTGCCGCTTTAAGCTATGATCTACTCTGCTGATTTCAAACGACTCATGGCTTCTTCTACCATACCACTTACTTCTTCCACTATCACCTCCCATAGTTCCTCACCTTTGGTACGTGCGGCTAAGCTGGCATTTCCCCAGATACCCGTCGGACTTAATCTTTGCATACGGAAAAATTCTAAATAATCAAAAGGGACATCGGGAACATAATTTTGCGCTTTATTTTTACGTACCAAATCAGGAACAATTGCTTCCAACAGTGATGTTTCCAGCTCGCCGGCATGAACCTCCTCACTTTTCCTGGAAGACAAAATCTTTTGCACAGCAGGTGTTATCGGTGTCGCCTTGTGAACCGTAAGCTTCAAGCCGGGATACTTTTTATTTAATTCCAAAACAACAGGTTTGATAATGTGATTGCCACCATGTTGATTTATGATTGCTATTTGCCTTATGTTATGTTCATAAAGAGACAGCACAATATCCGTCAGGACAGCTGTCAAAGTAGCAGGGCTTAACCAAACCGTACCGGGAAAATCGCTATGTTCCTGGGAACAGGAAAAGGGCAAACAAGGCAGCACAAAAGCTCCCAATCTTTCCCCGACTTTTTTTGCTAATGTGTCGGCAATAATAAAATCAGTAGCAAGGGGCAAATGGGGCCCGTGCTGTTCCATAGAACCGATTGGAATAATTGCCAATTCAAACTTTGCTCTGGCCAAATCTTCCCAGGTATTCATGGAATTAAGCATTTTTTTACCTCTTTTCGAAAGTCTGTAAAAAGAAAACCTTATCTGACTTTGCTTAACGGAGTTACTTTATCATCAGGTACAATCTGCAGTTGAACAGGTACTCCCAAAGACTCAATTTTTTTTAACTGCTCTACTTCCTCTGGTGAGGCTGAGATGTTTCTAAACAGCGGTTTCCTGCCTGGCCCGGCACCCATACCGCCTACATTGAGGAAAGGCATATTAACGCCAGCCTCAACGAGCTTTAAAGCAACAGCAGGTATTTTCATTAAGACTATGGTTTTTCTGCCTGGCTCCTCAGGACCTTTCAGACGGGCTATCCCGTCTTCAACGGACAAAATCTCTACCGACATATCCCTTGGGGCAGCCATAGTTAAAATCTTACACATAAAAGCATCTTTAACAACTTGATCGTCGATGATAATAACATGGTTAGCGTTGGTAACTTTTGCCCAGGCTGTCATGACTTGACCGTGAATAAGCCGATCATCAATACGATAGAGTACTACTTCCATGCTGAACCTCCTAGGAACAAGAATTATACCGGCATATCCAATTCCATAAACGCTCGTAAATCTTTAACTCCTTCTATGCCAACTTCCCTGCATTTCAGACTTAACTCCTTTAAAGAGCCTTCATCCCTACTAAGTAACGCTTCTATCATCACAGGCAGGTTGACTCCGGTAACACATTGATAGTTCTTATCTTTTAGGGCAATGGCTACTGAATTGCTGGTACTGCCTCCGAAGATATCAGTTAGCACCAGCACGCCCTCCCCTTGTTCCAAAGATTCATATTTTTCTCTGATCTTCCTCTGCAGTTCGTCCGCAGAATCACTTAGAAAAAAACCTAAAGCATCTACCTGTTCCTGTTTGCCAACAATTAATTCAGCGGTGCTTATTAGCTCCCGACCCAGGTTACCGTGAGTCACCACCAAAATGCTGATCACATCTCCACCTCCTCCTTCCCAAAATTGCCGGCTATTTGTTTCTAAAGCAAATTTCGTGCCAATTATGTGTATCAAAATGTGTATCGTAAAAAGGCAAAAAAAAATCAACATAACTTAATTTAAGTTAGTTAATTTCAAACAAATTAAATATAACGAAAATATTCAGTTAACTTGATACTGATAGGTTTTGACTTTCTAAGAGCAGTTCAATAATGTAGGCATATTCCTCGGGAGGAATGCTGATGGAAAAGTTCTCCTCAACCACTTTGAAACTGCTGATCAGGGAATCTGCCATGAATCCGTTGTTTTTTATGATGCTCCGGCATTTTTTATGGGCCAAACTGCTGCCCCTGATTAATCGCTCGATCATGCAGCCGCAGTGAATCATAAACCGCAAATACAGGTTAGGAGGAATTTGACAAGAAAGCGCTTTCTCCAGGTTTCTTAAAACCATTGCCAAGACTTTATAAACCTTCAAAGAATCGGCAAATTCCAGGAAACGCCCCAAAGCGGCGATTAGCACTTCTTCAAAACCCTGTTCCAGAGGTATTTCCAGCTCCTGAACGATTTTATCGGCAGAATTAAATATTCTGGCCAATCCCTCACCGGTAAGGATCTCTTCCACAGAGATGAACGGTACATTAGGAATATTTAAATCAACAGTCCCCACTACCGCAACAATGTTCCTATAATCTTGAAACCCTTCCTCATAACGGTTAACAGGAATTACATCAATGTTCCTCTCTTTAATGACCTTAAGGGCACGCAATAAATTAGCCAATTTTACCGCAGTACCATGACCGGTGATGCAAGAAACTAAAATGCAAGCCTGACTTACGCTCTTTTGAGCTGTAAATTCCAGTGACTGGGAGATGGGGTTGGCATAATCCAATTCACTTACCAGTTTATCTAAGGTCATGGTGGGCTGTAAGGCCTTGCCCAAAGCTTGGATAACCAGGGAAGTGTTAACACCCTCAACTATCTTGGTGAGTATGCCCGTCCTCTTGGTAATCACTTCCGCAAAGGCCAAAAGGGGACCCATATCAACCATCAATAAAACCCCTTTGCCATGATCGATTTCGCGAATAATTGAGCAGGCTTGTTCCAAAATTTCTCCTACCGGCGTTTCCCATGGCATATCTAAAGCACGGCCGTGGTAGGCACGGGAGGGGCCTAAAAATCGCTTGGCAATATCCAGCATGCTGCTTGCCTGAGCATTACCATGGGTCAAAACCAAGACTCCTATCGGCTGCCCATTCAGTTCCTGGCTGTATGCCAAGGCTTGCAAAAAACAGCCCAATAAAATATTGTCCCAGTGATCTAAGGAAAGGTCAAGCTCATCTTTAACGATGGCATTCAACCTTTTTCCCTTGTTTAAGAACTCTTCATCTAGCGCAAGTTCCGCTAAAGAGGGGATGAGTAAATCTGTGGCGACATTTTCATAGTGTTTGTAGCAAAGATGTAAATAATATATGGCTAAAACAATCTTTTGCCTTTTGTCATTTGCTTGTCCGTCCCAATTATCCAGCAGCAAGGCAAAAAGCGGGCTTTCCTCAAACCCCCCTAACCTGTCTTCATCCAGCCCCGTTTGCTGCAAAAACTTTTCCAGGGCCAGGGCAAACACCTCAGCTAAATCCCGGCCAGGAGCTTTATTGTAGATACGTTTAAAGACGTTTGCCTGCAACGCTCTTTCATACTCGGCATAAAAATCTTTCAACGCCAAAAGCAAATCTTTGCTTAAACCCTGAACCTCAGGTTCGATCTTTAGATGCATGTTTAAGTCTAAACTCAAGTTTTCCAGGTTTTGTCTGTAGTTTTCCGCTAGTAGCGTTTCTTTGACTGTTGAGGGAATATGTTCAAATTTGATCAACAGCTTATCCAGTTTTCTGGTTGTATAGGACAAAAATGCCCTGGCACAGATAAGCTGAATGTCAGCTTTTAATTGACCAACATTTCCTGGACAATTATATAGCAACAAACCGTGAATAACTTCAGGGGTTATATATATGGGAGTATGTATATTCTTGGCCTCTTGTCGGAAGAAAAGCTTAATTAACCTCAGTTTTTCCTCCAAGGGTCTCTCGATCAAAGCAGGAATTTCTATAATGACCGGAAAGCGCCTAAGAAAAGTCTTAAGCAAGTGAGAACGAGGATCTTCAGTTGTAGCCGCAATAATTCGTACCTTTGCACTTCGCGTAAACTCGGTTTCACCCAGCCTCCGGTAAAAACCTTTATCCAACAAGTGAAAAAGCATTTCCTGGCCTTCTACAGTTAAGCGATGGACTTCATCAAACAGTAGAATCCCTTCGTGAGCTTTTTCCACAAGACCCTCTTTATCCTTATCAGCTCCAGTGAAGGCTCCTTTTTTATATCCAAACAACTGGGCTAAAAGAAGCTGAGGATTGTCTGCATAGTCCGCACAGTTAAAAACACAAAAAGGGGCATCTTTTTTAATTACCTCTGTTTCTTGAGCAAAAGCGTACATCTTTTCTGCAAACATTGTCTTACCAACGCCTGTAGGGCCAAAAAGGATCACATGCAAACCATTGGGAGGGTAAAGGATAGCTGCCTTTGCATGTTCTACTTGCGTTCTCAAACTTCCCTTGCTACCTACAATGCTATCCAGGGAATTAACCTGTTCCTTTATTGGTAAAGATTCTTCCTTTCGCACCTCAATAGTCTCAATTATTCCCGTTTCTTTTTCCTTTTCTGTCAAAGCTCTCCCTAATTTCATTTCCAGCGTTTTTATGTCTAAATAAAGTACAGGTTTCCCCTTTATGCGCATAAGTATTTTTTCTTTATTTAAGAGAGCAAGTTCCTTACTAACGTTATTTCTTTGAATTCTCAACATTTTTCCTATGCTTGCAGCGTCTAAACCCAGACGTCTTCCTGGCAAGTCCCTGATGTCCAGGCCCATGGTATACTCCCGCACAGCATTAAGTACTTTCTCCTTACGAGTCATGCCAATTCCCTCAAAAAGTTAAAATTATTATTGACAATCGACCCGGCCAAAATAACCACCTCCCGGCTGTCCTCCTAGTATATAAAAAACTATGCTTTGTAATTCTTTTTTGCTTTCTTATTATCCATCATGAAGTAAATTTTTAGCAATTGGCAGCAAATGCAGAAAACTTACGATAAAGGCGGTAAGTCTCGTCGTAAGTTAAAGCATATTTTGGATCATAACATACTAAATCAGGTTCACTAAAAGTTGATAAAAGGCTTTCTTCAAAACCGGCATGACCTAAAGCCGAGGCACATAAAGCATATAAGACCTTGGTAACCGTATCTTGTCCGGCGTAGATTAAAACATTTTTCTGACAAACATCTGCAATTATCTGTACCCATCCTGGAACCCTGATGCCACCTGCTGCCAGAGCTAACTCTTCAACTTTTACGCCACTGGCCTCATATAAATCAATTAAATGTCTGAGACTATAGGCAACACCTTCCATGACAGCCCGTGTCAGGTGTCTTATGTCGTGGCTCAAATTTAAGCCATAAAAACCTCCTTTAACCTCGTCACTCCAATAGGGACTTCTTTCTCCCGCTAAGTAAGGAATGAAACATACGCCTTCACAGCCAGGTGAAACTTGAAGTGCAGCAGCAATACACTCTTCAAAGCTTTTTCCTCTCTTTTCCCCTTCATATATTTTTTCATAAAGCCAGACTAAAGCAGCACCGGTAGTTGAAGATACTCCACCGTAAAGTCTGTAAGGCTCCAGGTGTACGGTGTAGAGAGCATCTTTGGGCAAGCTGGGAAAACTGTTTTCGGGCAAAACACTGAAGACCATCGAAGAACTGCCTAATGAACATACAACCCTACCTACTTTATGAGGAGCACCGCCTAATAAAGCAGCAATATCTCCCATCCCGATTACAATTTTCGTATCCGGGTTTAAGCCCAACTCTGCGGCCACTTCCGGCAAGATCTTACCACCGTCTTCTTGGGGCGATTTAATTTCAGGTAGTACATCAGCCTCCAGACCAACTAAATCAAGCCTGGATTCTGCCCATTTTTTTAGCTCAAAATCATACATACCTGTACCCACAACTTCTGTAGAATCAGTGCAAATCTCTCCCGTTATGCGCCAGCGCAAATAATCCTTGGGCCATAATATTTTCTTTACTTTTTCCATTTTTTCTGGGTGATGCTTGTGTAGCCATAGTAACTTAGGAAGGGTATAAGTACTGTTAAGTTGGTAAGAAGGTAAGTTTAACTTTTGCAGCAACTCAGCTGTTTCACTAGCCGCTCTACGGTCGAGCCACATGATTGTAGGTTGGATTATTGCATGGTTTTCATCAAGTAAAACCGCCGTGTGCATTTGTCCGGTAAAGGAAATGGCCTGTAATTGCTGTAGGGAAGGTATTGTCTTCTGTAATTCCCCAATAGCCTTTTTGAAAGCCAACCACCAAAGCTCCGGATCAATTTCAGCCCATCCCGGCTGAGGAGTTGAAAAGGTATAACTCTGGCTATTCATAGCAATGACCTTGCCCTGTAGGTCATAAACTACTGCTTTTAAAGAAGATGTCCCCACATCTACCCCTAAAATTGCACAACGTTCTTTCTTCACTCATTTTCCCCCCTGTCCAATGATATTTTGGACTTTTTTAATTTCCTCATTCATGCTGACTCCTCCTTGCCCATATAGAAGTTTATGTTTCTAGCTAAGTCACAAAAAGTTTAAGCTTTTTATAAGTAATTAGAATTTATTGTATTATCAGATATTAACATATAATTAAATCGTTAATTTGTCAAATTACAGTTGTGGAAATTAGGTCAACGACAAGGACCGGAAAGATAAATTTTTGGCAATAAAATTAAAAGCCTAGGCGTGATAAGACCTAGGCAAAATTTAGATTCTGGCGGTGACCTACTCTCCCAAGCAAAGCTTAGTACCATCGGCGCTGGAGGGCTTAACTTCCGTGTTCGGGATGGGAACGGGTGGGCCCCCTCCGCTATTACCGCCAGAAAAACTTTATTCGTTTTTAATTCGCTCCTGCGCCGAACTCGGCGTC
>DUOV01000025.1 GCA_012838615.1 Clostridia bacterium
CAAAAAACCAACTATATTGTACAAGGTGGAATAATGAGTGGCTGTAATTGACTACATACCAGGTGATTCTTTTTTCCATAAGCTGGATCCCAGGGTAAAAATAATTATGTTAGTTTTGTTAACTTTATTTATTTTTACAACTAAAAAATTCCTTATTATTACAGTTTTATTTGTTTTAGTTTTGATACTTTGGCTTATTTCTGGTATACCGATAGCAAAAATTAAAGGTTTTTTAAAACTGCTATCCAGGCTTTATTTCAAGTTGGAGAAACAGCTTTAGTAGATCCCGTTGTTCCTGATTTCATTCCTCTTATTGGTGGTAGTGGCCGAATAACATTGGAAGGATTACTTTTTGGACTAGTTATCTGTTATCGTTTATTAACTCTTATTCTGTTGATGCCTTTAATTAGTATGACAACTGAAGTAAATCAGATGGCGATAGGATTAGTCAAATTGGGTATGCCATACAAAATTGCCTATACAGCTACAACAGCTTTAAATATGATTCCTTCTTTAGAAGAACAAGTAAGAACTATTATGGATGCACAAAAGTTGAGAGCTTTTACTGTTTTTGAAGAAGGCCGAATTCATGAAAAATTATTTGCTTATCCTGCCCTTGTTGTACCCATGGTCATAGGAGCAATGAAGAAATCTATGCTTGTTGGTGTAGCTATGGATGCAAGGGCATTTGGTTGTAAAAAAACACGTACTTACATAGACGTTATTAGATTTACAACTAAAGATTATGCTAGTTTGGTTTTTTTACTAACGCTTATTGGCGTTTTAACATATTTTAATTTGTTCTGCTAGAAGGTTATAAGGAGTCAAAATTTATTTGTTTTTTATTATCAACTAGTTTTGAAAGTACACGTCAGAAATTTTCTTAATTACACAAGGAGGTACTATGAGTAAACCAGTTATTGAAGTAAATAATCTATATTATCGTTATCCACGTTCTAACGATTATGTTCTAAAAGATATTAATTTTTCAGTTGAAAAAGGTCAATTTTTAGCTATTACAGGGGAAAATGGAGCTGGCAAAACAACATTGAGCCTTATATTGTCAGGAATAATTCCTCAAGCTAAAGGCGGGAAAATGCATGGCAATGTTATTGTATGTGGCTTAGACACTCAAAAAGAGGATTTAGCAGTTCTCTCTCAAAAAATTGGGATTGTTTTAGAAGATCCAGAAACTCAACTTTTTACAACTAAGGTATTTAATGAAGTTGCCTTCGGAGCGGAAAATCTTGGTCTTCCAAGGGAAGAAATTATAAAGAGAGCAAAATGGGCTTTAAAAGTTGTTAGGTTAGAAGGTTATGAAGAACGTCACCCCACAATGCTGTCTGGTGGTCAAAAACAAAGGGTTGCTATTGCTTCTGCTTTAACAATGCGACCTGATATTATGGTGTTAGATGAGCCTACTTCTCAACTGGATCCAATTGGAACAATTGAAGTATTTGAGGTGGTTAAAGAATTAAAACAAAAATATGGTATGACTATTATTATGGTGACACACAAGAGTGAAGAAATTGCCGCTTTTGCAGATAATGTTTTAGTTATAAATCAAGGTGAACTCTTAACTTTCGGTACTCCAAAAGAGGTTTTTTCCAATAAAGAGGTGATTAAAAAGGCTTGGATTACTATACCTCAAGTTTCCTCTTTGTATTTGGATTTGCTAGATAAAGGTTTACAGCTTGAAGAGTTTCCTATTTTACCGGAAGAGGGAGTTCGACTTGTCAAACAAAAAATAAGTTAAAAAGAGGGGTCTAAAATGACTAACATAATTCGAATCCAGAATCTAATATACACATATCCCAATGGTTTTACAGCCCTTAAAGGTATAAATATTGATATTAAAAAGAATGATTTTGTGGGGATTATTGGTCAAAACGGTGCGGGAAAATCTACCTTATTAAAAAATATTACTGGATTATTGAAACCTACCTCCGGAGACGTAATTGTAGGGGGATTAAATACAAAACATACAAGCGTTGCTCGATTATCCACTAAGTTGGGGTTTGTCCTACAAAACCCAGACCGGCAACTATTTGCAGATACTGTATATAATGAAGTTTCTTTTGGCCCAAAAAATTTAAAGCTAACTGAACAAGAAATTAATGAGAGAGTTGAGTACGCTTTAGGGTATACAGGATTATCAAGCGTTAGGGACAAATTTCCTCCTGCGTTAAGTGCTGGTGAAAGAGCGAAAGTTGTAATTGCTTCTGTAATTGCAATGAAACCTGAAATAATTATTTTAGATGAACCAACTACAGGACAAGACAATAGGGGGTGTTACCAAATAATGAATATAGCTAAAGAATTTCACAAGGCTGGGCATACAGTAATTATGGTAACTCACCATATGGCACTAGTAGCAGAATATGCTTGTCGGACCATAGTTTTTTGTAAAGGGGAAGTCCTTTTAGATGGTTCAACTGAGGAAGTCTTTAGTCAACCAGAAATACTAAAGAAGTCCTATATTTTGCCGCCTCAAATTACACAAATGGGAAGTGAACTAAGTACGGTGTTAAATAGAAAGAAAACATATCTAACTGTATCGGATTTAAGTAAAGATATTTTTACTCGTTATCAAGGTTAGTTACAAGTGTCATTTTAAAGGAATCTTTAACGGCTAATTTATAATTACTAAAATCAATTTATGTAAAATCATATTGAGTTAGCGAAATCATTTTAATAAAATCAGAAAGTATAAGCTTTCTGATTTTATATAATACAACTCATTCGTATTTTCCAAAGGACTTGGCGCAAACCAAGTTTTAAATTGCTTGGTTGAATTATCAATATTTTAGGAAATAATTTTATAAGTAATAAAAAAATTGCGTTAAAAGTTTAAAAAGATTAATAAAGTTACAGAAGGAAATTATCTAAAAAGACAGAATATATAAAAAATAGACGAAGGTATTACATTATTTAAAAATTTTAAAAAAATTTATCTTTAAAAATAGTTGCATGTTACAAACTACATGTCACATACAAATAAATGTATCATTATTTATACCTAATTTTATTTTAAGAACACTAAAATACTTGTCTAAATATTTAGTAAATATTCAAATGATAATGAATGGAGGAATTCACATGTCTCAGGTTTCTTCGTATGAAGTAAAAATTATGGGCGTTAGTGGTAGTCCGCAAAAAGGAGCAACACAGTTTAGTGTACGAGAAGCATTAGAAGCTGCTGCAGAAATTCCAGGTGTTTCAGTAGATTTTATTGACCTTAAAGGAAAAAAAATAAACTTTTGCATCCATTGTAATCGCTGTGTTAAAAATGGCCTTCTTTATTGCCCGACCCATAAAGATGATTTAACAGAGGAAATATATCAACGTTATTTACAGGCTGATGGTTTTATTATTGGCTCGCCCGTCTATCAAATGACTCTAACAGGCCAACTTCAAACTTTTTTTAATAGGTTAAGACCTATAGCTGCTTTATTTAGTAAAGGACACTGGGCGACCAAAGTAGGGGGAGCCATTGCAGTAGGCGGTACCAGGCATGGTGGGCAAGAAACAACTTTAGCGGCAATTAACAACTACTTCTTATGTACAGGAATGGTAAATGTAAGCGGAGGAATTTTTGCCTATAATGGTGGAGCTGTTTGGTCACAAAATAGAAAAGAAGAGGGAGCAAACGACGACGCTGTAGGAATGGGAACCGTAAGGGTTTTAGGTCGTAGGGTTGCTTACGTTGCAAAGTTATTAAAAGCAGGTGCTGAATGTTTTGGTCAGTCAATTGACCCAAGTTTACTTACAGGTGTACTACCTGAAGAAGATACTGAGGAAAGAAAGGAAAAATTTTTAGGTAAATAATTATTAAAAAGGGGGCGCATCTATTGTTAAGCGTTAATAAGAGAGCAATGGAAATTGTTCAAAAGATTATTGCCCAAGCTGACGTCTTAGGTGTAGAAGTTCATCGGATGGATAGTGGTGCAACTGTAATTGATATGGGTGTCAAGTGTCCAGGTGGTTGGCGGGCAGCCAGTTTATTCTGTGAAGCAACTCTAGGAGGGCTAGGCCAGGTTAATTACAGCATATTTGACTTAGATGGGATAGAACTTCCGCAAGTAGAAATTTATGTTGAGAATCCAGCAATAGCCCTTTTGGGAAGCCAAATTTCCGGATGGCCTTTAAATGAGTTTAAAAATGCTGATGGGGTAGTACCCCTAATTTCCGGACCGGTTAGAGCAGTAGTTGCCAAGGATATGTTTGCTGAACCTGTACCATACCGGGATTCAGCAGAAGAGGTAGTGGTTGGCTTACAAGATAATAGGCTTCCGGATGAAAGGATTATCCAAAGTATAGCTGATAAGACAAAACTGCCTCCTGATAAAATTTATATTTTGGTTGCAGCAACGTCAAGCTTAGTTGGGAGTATTAATGTTGTATCGAGAACATTAGAAACTGCAATTTGGAGAATACATGCTCTTGGACTGGATGTCAACCAAATAGTAGCAGCCTGGGGTAAAGCTCCTGTCCCTCCAATTTCATCTGATGAGTTTACTGCTATGGTGAGAACAAATACATATACTTATTATGGGGGAACAGTCGGCTTTATATTAAATGCAGAAGATAGCGATATAAAGGAAATGCTAAAGAAATATCCTCTTGCTCCTTATACATGCGACTATTATGGCGTTCCTTTCAGGAAGTTGCTAGAAGAGGCCGGTGGAGATATTTTTAATCTGGATGGTTTTGTTCACAATGTAACCAAAGCAGTTATCAACAACGTAAAAAGCGGAAATATATTTGTTGCGGGAGCTGTAGATAAAAAAATGCTTTTGGGTTGCTTAGATAATTAAAAATGCTTAAAGGTTGGGTTAATTATGCAAAAAGAATGCCTTTTAGAAACCCGTAATATTACAAAGAAGTTTCCAGGTGTACTTGCCAATGACAAAATTTGTATTGAGATTAAAAAGGGCGAAATCCATACTTTGCTTGGTGAAAATGGTGCTGGCAAGTCGACTTTAATGAACATTTTATATGGGCTATATCAACCTCAAGAGGGGCAAATATTTTTTGATGGTAGAGAAGTTAAAATTGAATCACCTCATAAAGCTTTAGAATTAGGTATTGGAATGATTCACCAGCATTTCATGCTGATACCTAATTTGACAGTTCTTGAAAATGTTATTCTAGGCTTACCCTCAGCGAAACCACCTTTGCTTGAATTGGATAAGGTCAGATCAGATGTTAAAGCAATTTTCGATAAATATAAGTTTGAAGTTGATTTAGATGCCAAAGTAAGAGACATTTCAGTAGGTGCCCAGCAGAGGGTTGAAATAGTCAAAGCTTTATATCGAAAAGTACAATTACTAATTCTAGACGAGCCAACTGCAGTTTTAACTCCTCAAGAAAGTACAGAATTATTTAAGATTTTACGCAGTTTAAAAGAAGATGGAAATTCGATTATTTTCATTTCACATAAGATAGAAGAAGTAATGGAAATAAGTGATAGAATAACAATTTTGCGAGATGGCAAAGTTGTCAAAACAGTTATGAAAACGGAAACAACAAGAGAAGATTTAGCAAGATTAATGGTAGGTCGTCCTATTGCCATGAAATTGGAAAAACCAGAAGCTAAGCCAGGAGAGGTACTGCTTGAACTTATTGACGTCAATATGATTGATGCAAAAGGGAAACAGCTTTTATCAGATATTTCTTTGCAAGTTAGAGCAGGAGAGATTGTTGGAGTGGCCGGTGTAGATGGCAATGGACAAGATGAATTAGCTTTTGCCCTTAGCGGCTTACGTAAAATATCAAGTGGAAGTATCAAGATTAAAGGGCAAGAAATTAAAGAAAAGAATCCTAAAGAAATTATCAATATGGGACTATCACACATTCCTGCCGATCGTATCAAGCACGGCATGGTTAAGGAGTTTACGATTGCGGAAAACTTAATAGTTCATAAACATAACCAAAAACCAATTTCTAACTGGGGAGTTTTGAATTTACGTAATATAGCCTACTATGCAAAAAAACTTATTAGTGGCTATGATATTAGAACTCCGGGACCAAGCGTACTGGCGGCTAACCTGTCCGGAGGAAACCAACAAAAAGTTGTGTTAGCAAAAGAATTCGATCGAACTCCTGAAATATTAGTGGTTGTCCAACCTACTCGAGGATTAGATATTGGAGCAAGGGAATATGTTCATGAAGAGCTACTTCGACAGCGGAGAAGGGGTGTTGCTATCTTACTTATTTCCACAGATTTAGAGGAAGTAAGAGCTCTCTCTGATAGATTGGCTGTAATGTATAAGGGAACTATTGTAGGAATAGTCGATCCTGCTGATACAAAAGTCGAAAAGATAGGTTTGATGATGGCAGGGATAGCAAGTTAAAAAGGAGGTGAACGCAACACTATTTTATATTTGTTGCTAAGTCTAGTGATGGTTATTTAGTGAAAGGAGTGGGAAAGTGAAAAAATACCGTATTAGTTTAGTGGCACTTTTGTTGGTAATGGCGCTTACCGTTTTTAACGGCTTGTGGGGGTAACAACTCAAGTTCACAAGGGGAACAGCCTGATAAACAGCAGACTCAACAACAAGAAGAAAAAAAGATTAGAGTTGCAGCAGTTTTTCCCGGTTCAATTCAGGATATGGGATGGAACCAAAGCGGTTATGAAGCCCTTATGCAGTTAAAGGATGAAGGGTTTGAAGTAAGCTATCAGGAAAATGTCGATCAATCACAAGTTAAGGATGTGCTTAGAAACTATGCTGCAGATGGATACAATCTAGTAATTGGACATGATTTGTTTTTTACCGATCCAGTAATAGAAGTAGCTCCAGAATTTCCTGATACTATGTTTGGTATTTCTGGTGGAGCTAAAAGTGCTTCTAATGTAGCTTCTGTTACCGGAACTAACTGGGAATCAGCATACTTGACAGGTGCTTTTGCCGGTGCTTTGGCAGGAATTTATATTACAGGCCTTCCTCCTCAATTGCATGTAATAGTAGTTCTTTTAGTTTCCTTCTTGGCAGGTGCGTTATGGGCATTAATAGCAGGTGTTTTAAAAGTTTCCTTAGGTGTTAGTGAGATTATCAACACAATTATGTTAGTTTACGTTGCAAATTTGTTAGTAGACCATTTTATAGACGGACCTTTAGCAGAACCTGGCGGGGTTATTTCCCAAACTGCAGCTATTGCAGATAGCGCTAGATTACCAATTATAGTAAATGGAACTCGTTTGCATTTTGGCTTTATCATAGCACTTCTAATTACGGTACTTGTCTATTTTATCATATGGAGAACATCCTTAGGATATCAATTGAGAATGGCTGGTTTAAATCCTGAAGCAGCCAGATTTGCAGGCATGAACAACAAAGCATTGGTTTTAATTTCAGTTCTGATCTCTGGCGGAATAGCTGGTATAGGTGGTTCAATAGAGACCATGGGTTCATTATATAGACTTACTCCAGGCTTTTCGGGAGGTTATGGTTTTGATGCAATTGGGGCAGTAGTGCTTGGCAAATCAACTCCTTTAGGTCTTACGATTGCAAGTTTGTTGTTTTCCGTAATACGCGTAGGGGCTGGGGCTATGCAGAGAAACTTAGGAGTACCTTTTCCTTTAGTCAATGTTATTCAGGGTTTAATAATAATATTTATCGTAGGTGGTTCCTATTTATCTAGGAAGTTAGAAATACTCACCGGGAGGAGGTACTAATATTGGGCATCAATGAATCATTAGTTATTACATGGGCCATGATGTCTGTTCGCATGACAACACCAATTCTTTTTGCGGCGTTAGGTGGTTTGCTTACCAGCAGAACAGGTGTCTTCAACCTTGCTTTAGAGGGAATGATGCTTTCAGGTGCGTTTTTTGGTTATTATGGTGCCCTGACTAGTGGCAGTCCTTGGATGGGTTTATTAGTTGCTTTACTTATTGGTATCTTGTTGGGATTATTATTCGCATATTTTTCAGTCACACTCAATGTTAACCAAGTGATAACGTCTATTGGCATAAATACTGTGGCGCTAGGGTTAACAAGTTATTTTTCAAGAGTGTTGCTTACTGATAGTGATGTAATTGTAGCTCCAACTTTTAAGGATATTGTTATTCCGGGTTTAAGCGATTTGCCGATAATTGGGCCGATTGTATTCAGTCATAGTATACTTGTTTATCTATCTATTCTCATTTTAATAATTGTTAATTGGTTTTTATTTAAAACAACAAACGGTTTAAATTTAAGAGCTATAGGTGAAGATGCAACGGCTTGTAAAACAGTAGGTATAAATGTAGCCCTCTACAGGTATTTAGCGATAATTGCCTGCGGTGCTTTGGCCTCAATAGGAGGAGCCTATATTACTACAGTAGCAGTTAATAGATTTCTCGAAAACATTGTTGAAGGCAGAGGATGGATAGCATTTGCCGCAATTATTTTTGGAAGGAATATGCCGTTGGGTGTGTTTGGAGCTTGCTTACTATTTGGTGCAGCAACTGCTTTGCAAATGCTTTTACAAGTACAAGGTTTTAAGATTCCATATAGGTTTGCTTTGATGATACCTTATGTAGTTACAATGTTAACAATTGCTCTTATTGCCAAAAAAGAACAAATTGGGAAGGTTGATGCATAATGTCAGATAAAAAAAGAATGGCAATTACGTTTGACGGGGCACCTAACCCGCCAGGAACGTTAAATGTTTTAGCCGCATTAGCTAAACATGGAATTAAGGGCACTTTCTTTATGGAAGGGCACCGTTTGGAAAAAGAAGCAGCAACGGCTATAGAGGTTAAAAATCAAGGACATGAAATCGGGAATCATAGTTATTCTCACCCCATGTTTGATGAAATCGACTTGCAAACTGCACGCGAAGAAATTGAAAAAACTGATTTACTTTTAAGGGAGAAAGTCGGTGTAGAAACAAAGCTATTTAGGCCTCCTGCGGGGCAATTAAACTATGAAGTAATCTCAGAAATTTTAGCTTTGGGCTATGAAGTAGTAATTTGGAGTAGCGATATTCCTGTTTACGATTGGGCAGGTCCAACACCTGAAAAAGTCGCTGAAAGAATCATATCTAACGCTAGAAATGATGAGTCGATAATTGTATTTCATGATAGGGTTGAGCTTGTACCTCAGGTTCTTGACATTATTATTCCAGAACTTCGTAACAAAGGATTTGAGTTTGTAACAATATCAGAGCTAGATAAAAAAGGAGTGATTAGATAAAAGGGCTTAAATAACACGTCAAAAGTTGCTAGTAATATGTCTAGGAGGGGAGAAATATGTCTATAAGCAATGAGCAATTGCTTGAAATGTATTACAGCATGTTATTAATTCGCAAGTTTGAGGACGCAATAGATCTTTACGCCAAAAAAGGGATAATACCGGGGTTTGTTCATTTAAGTACAGGACAGGAAGCATGTCATGTTGGGGTTGTTAAAGCTTTACGGCCAACCGATTTTAAATACCCAGATCACCGGGGGCATGGTGCTATTCTCATGTGTGGAACAGACAAAAAACGTGTTATGGCTGAAATATTTGGCAAAGCTACCGGAATTAACGGCGGCAGGGGTGGCAGCATGCATGTCAACGATATTGAATTTGGCAATATGGGCTTTAATGGTATTCAAGGTTCAATTACTTTAACTGCTTTAGGAACGGCTTTTGCTTCCCAATATAAAGGCACAGACGAGGTAAGCGTGGTCTTTATGGGTGATGGTACTTTGGGAGAAGGTGCTTGCCATGAGAGTATAAATTTAGCAGCTACCTGGAAACTGCCGGTAATTTATGCTCTGATCAACAACCAATATGCCATTTCAACTCACTATACAGAAGCTCATCCCCAAAAACAGCTGGCCACCTGGGCAGACGGTTACGGAGTACCTAACGAAGTTGTAGACGGTAATGATGTAGAAGCAGTATATGAGGCAACGACTAGAGCTGTTCAAAGAGCAAGAAAAGGCGAAGGTCCAACCTTATTGGAATTTATGACTTATCGCTGGCAAGGCCATTTTGCTGGGGATCCGGCTGCTTATCGACCTGAGGAAGAAGTTCAAGCGTGGAAAGAAAAATGCCCCATCAAACGGCTTAAAGAGAAGCTACTGGCCAAAGGTGAAAGCGAAGAAGCCTTGAAGGTCATTGAAGATAAGGCAAACAAAGAGATCGAAGAGATGCTCGAATATAGTCTGAATAGTCCTGAACCTGATCCTGAGGAAGCAGTTAAGCATGTCTATGTAGGTTGGGAGGTAGAGTCTAAAAAATGAGTAGAATAATCTCTTATGGCAAAGCGATTAATGAAGCTCTCCATCAAGAAATGGAGAGAGATGAAAATGTATTTATACTTGGCGAAGATGTAGCTAAAATGGGCGGGGACTTTGGCATTACCCAGGGAATCTGGCATAAATGGCCTCATCGGGCTAAAGACACACCTTTATCCGAACAGGCCATAGTAGGTCTGGCCTGCGGGGCTGCAGTACGCGGTTTGCGCCCAGTAGCCGAGATCATGTTTGCTGATTTCATTTCCTGCAGCTTTGATCAAATGGTGAATAACGCAGCTAAGTTACATTTTATGTTTAATGGCAAGGTTAGTTGTCCCATTGTTGTAAGAGCACCACAAGGAGCAGGTATTCGTTGTGCATATCATCATTCTCAGAGTGTTGAATCCTGGTTTATGAATGTACCCGGACTTGTCATCGTAGCACCGTCTACCCCTTATGATGCGAAAGGCTTGTTGATTAGTTCCATTAGAAATGACAATCCTATTCTATTCTTGGAACATAAAATGCTTTACAACATGAAGGGCGAGGTACCTGAAGAAAGTTACGAAATTCCGCTTTTTAAAGCAGACGTTAAGCGGCAGGGTAGTGATATCACTATTGTCGCTTACTCGCGAATGCTTCATTTTGCCTTGGAGGCAGCAGAAAGACTGGCTCAAGAAGGAGTAAGTGTTGAAGTTGTCGATCCCAGGACACTCTACCCAATTGAAAAGGAAACAATCATTAATTCAGTTGGCAAGACCGGCCGGCTTGTGATAGTTCAAGAGGCTCCTAAAACCATGGGTTATGCTTCAGAGATATCAGCCATTGTAACTGAAGAAATTTTTGAATATTTAAAAGCACCTATAAAAAGAGTTGCTTCCCTTGATGCCCCTGTTGCATTTTCTCCTGTACTTGAGGATTATGTTCTGCCAACGGTTGAAGATGTGGTTAAAGCTGCAAAGGAAGTTATGGAATATTAGTAATTGCCGGAGGGAAATGGGATTGATGGAACAAGTTGTGGCTTGTTTACGTGAAAAAACAGTAGTGTTGACTATAGATATGCAAAATGAGTTTCTTCATGAAGAAGGTGGATTTGCCAAAAGAGGGCAAGACCCAAAACCACTTCAGAAAATAGTACCTACTTTAGTAAATTTTTTAGAAAAAGTGCGCAGTATAAGCTCAGTTAAAATTATTCACACAATTATGACGGAAGATGAGTGGACAACTCCTAAATGTTGGCGAGACGATCCAAATCCCGTGCTTGTAAAAGGAACTTGGGGTACGGAGTTTTATGGGATAAAACCTTTAGCATCAGAGCTTATACTGCCAAAGTTTTGGTACGGTGCATTTTCGGGAAGTAATTTAAACTCTATCCTGCAGAATCTCGATATTAAGACATTAATCATTTCAGGGGTATTAACCAATGTTTGTGTCGACACTACTGCGAGAGAAGCATTTCAAAATAACTATAATGTTATAGTCTTAAGTGACTGTACAGCTGCTTATACTTCCGAAGAACATTTTGCTGCTTTGCAAAATATTTGCAAATATTTTGGGTATGTAGTTACTTCAAAAGATGTATTATCAGTATGGTGCGGTAATTAGTCTTAATTGTCAGACAATAATCATGGGGGAATGATAAAGTGGCAATCTATATAGAAATGCCAAAGTTTGGTTTATCAATGGAAGAAGGTACAATTACCTCCTGGTTTAAAGCTGAGGGCGATCCAGTAAAACAAGGTGACACTCTGGCGGAAGTGGTAACTGAAAAGATAACGAATACAATTGAGGCTCCTGCAGACGGAGTGTTAAGAAAAATTTTGGTTGGTGTTGATGAGACAGTTCCATGTGGTAGCCCTGTAGGTATTATAGCTTCTGCTCAGGAAGATATTTCTGACCTCTTGGCTGAGAGCAATGAAAAAATTGTACCCTTGCATCGGGTAGAAACGGATAAAGTGGAAGAATCTATAGAAAAAGAAACAACTGAAGTCAAAATTACGCCCAAAGCTAAAGTATATGCCGAGGAACGTGGAATTGATTATTCACAAGTTATTGGGACTGGTATCGGAGGGGCAATTACTTTAAATGATCTTAAAAAAATTAGTCAGGTAAATACTAAGGAAGTAAAATTATTAAGTGAAATAAGAAAAATTATAGCTAAAAGAATGATGGAAAGTCTAACTAATTCTGCTCAGGCTAGTATGAGTATGGATGTAGATGTTAGTTCCTTAGTAGCTTTGTATGAAAAGCTCAAACCGGAATATATGGAAGAAGGCATTAAATTAAGCTATACAGCCTTTATACTCAAAGCAGTTGCTATTGCCTTAAAAAAACATCCGGTAATTTGTACTCAATTAGGCCCTTCAAATGATCTAAAAATAAAAGAAGAAATAAATATCGGTGTAGCAGTAGATATCGAGGATGGATTAATTGTGCCGGTAATATGTAATGTTGACAAAAAAGATTTAAAAACAATATGCAGGGAACTAAAAGATTTATCTTTTAGGGCAAGACAAAACCAATTAACTGTGGATGAAATGACAGGTGGAGTTATTACCGTATCAAATTTAGGTATGTTTGGTATTAAGTATTTTACACCAATTCTTAATCTTCCTGAAAATTGTATTTTAGGGATCGGAGCTATAAGTGAACAAGTAGCGGTTGAAAACGGGGGGATTCATATCAAACATGTACTAAACATGAGTTTGACTCATGATCATCGTTTAGTTGATGGGGCACCTGCAGCTAGATTTCTTAAAGAACTTAGTAGTCTGCTAGGTCAACCCGAGATATTGATTCAGCGTTAGACCTCGATGATTTGGGAGTTGGTTTTTTGAAATCAAAATGTTTAAAGACGGATAAAATAGAGTTTTCCACTAAAAGTGAGTTAGTTTATAAAACTTTAAAGGATCAAATTATAACCGGTCAACTAAAACCCGGAAGGAGATTTAGTGCTTCTGAGTTAGCTGTTGAATTAGGTGTAAGTCGCACTCCGGTAAATGATGCCGTAAGACTTTTGGCTGATCAGGGTTTAATCAGAATGCTGCCTAACAAAGGTTTTGAGATAAAATCACTTAGCTGGACTGAAATTGAAGAGGTTATGCATATACGCCTCCAATTAGAAAAGCTTGCCGTTACTTGGGCTATCAATAGGGCCTCTGCAGAAAAAATAAAAGAACTGGTTCATCTATCTGGGTTAATGCGCAAGGCAGTCCTGGAACACAACAAGAGAGATTATTATTTAAACAATAATTTATTTCATAATACTTTATACAAGGCAGCAAGGGCTCCACGGCTATTTGATTTACATCAGCGAATTTGGGTCTATGAAGGATGGTATGTGGCCCAGCTAGACGGACTGTCTGAGAGGCTACTCCTTTTGTGCGATGACCATGATGAAATCATTTCTGCTATGCTCAAAGAAAACACCAGCAAAGCACATCAAGTTATAGAAAGACATGTGCAAAATTGTTTACAAATAATTTCTGAAAATCTTAGAGCTGCAGGGTATCAGTATAATTTTAATGCATAACTGAGGGGTTGCGAGAAGTCCTTATAATGGATGCTCCTATTTAGCAGCAAATTCAAAAACAATTAAGATTATTGTAAAGTGATAGTACAATATCATTAAAGTTGGAAATGAGCATGAAGATGAAAAACCATATGCTTACTACCGTTGGTTTTTCAATTTATGCTTATTTTTTTATTTTGCAAAAGAAATTTTAGTTATTTGCAGGGATTAAACAAAAAGTGTCAAATATTTATTTATGAAAGCGCTTACAAAAAACTTGACAAAATATTAGAGGAGGTGCATGAATGGGGAAGTTATTTATGATGGACTTTCCAACGGATAAAGTAAGGATTGTACCTTGCTACAAACAGGAGGATTTGCTGAAAAAAATCAAGGCAGAGTCTCCGGAAAGGGTGACCCCACCTAAAATAGCTGACGTTTATGGTGAATTATACTTTCCACCTGCTCCTTGTCACAGGCCTTATACTTTTTGCTCAGTAGTTTTGTCTGCTGATGGAAAAATGGCTTTTACCGACCACCCGGCAGGCCCGATTATCGCTAAAAACAACTATCTTGATCCGGACGGTGCTTTGGCAGATTTTTGGATGCTCAATGCCCTTCGTACCTATTCTGATGGTATTATTATCGGCGCCAAGACTTTACAGACAGAAGTTAACGCAACAAGCCATATTTTCGATAAAGATCTGGCCAAAGAAAGAGTAGAAGTTTTGGGTAAAACCCCTCATCCCTGGAATATTGTTGTATCTTTTGATGCAACTGATATTCCTTTTGAACATATCATCTTTGATGTTGATCCTGAGGAAAAGCTTAATGTGGCTATAGCTACTTCACCTCAGGGGGCGGAATATGTTAAAAAAAGCTTTGCTAAGGAACATATTTTCATCGGCCCTTATAACACAAAAGGTGGGATTGATAAGGATCTTAGCACCATTCAAGAGAGCTTACGAGCTAATCCAACCAAAGTGCCTGTATTTATAACCGGTGAAAATTCTAACCCAAGCTCTGAAATACTTCTTTATCTTTTACGTCAGTTGGAGTTTAGGCGACTTCTTATTGAGTCCCCCAGTTACAATTGGCATCTTATGGAGAATAAGGCCTTAGATGAGTTTTTTATAAATTATTCCATGGTTTATGCCGGAGGCACAATTACCCCAGGCTACCAATTGCCCTTTTCCCATATTGAACATCCTCACGCAGAACTGTTAACTATGGGAACTCACCGCTCAAGTTTCATCTTTACCAGACAAAAGCTTTATTACGATCTTACGAGTTCAGTAGATTTAAGTAAGTACAAATATTAAGATAGCACATCGAGGTGAAAAAATTGCAACATGTAGATCTGTTGATTAAAAATGCTACCGTCATCACCATGAACGAAGCAAGGGAAATACTTTACGACTGCGCTATTGCTATCACCGGCGATAAAATTTCAGAGCTTGGACCAACTAAAGATTTGGAAAGTAAATATTCTAGTGGAAAGACCATAGATGCCAAAGGGAAATTTGTTTTCCCCGGTCTAATCAACACCCACTCCCATTTATTCCAAGTACTGTTAAAAGGATTAGGACGTGACAAAGTTTTACTTGATTGGCTGGATAGCTCCGTAAGAAGAGCCATCTGGCAAATAGACGAAGAATGTGTTTATTATGCAGCTTTGGTAGGATGTATTGAAAATATCCGCTCCGGTGCTACTACGGTTTTAGATTTCATGTACTGTCACGGTAAAGCCGGTTTAGATGATATGGTTATCAAAGCTTTTGAAGATATCGGTATCAGGGGTATTCTGGGGAGAGCCTATACCAATACTGCCACTTTGCCGGCTGATTGCCCCTGTGAGCTTAATGAGACTGAGGAAATGTTTTTTAGTGAAGTAGAGAGGCTAGCAGAAAAGTATAAGAATCACCCCAGAATCAGCATTGCTATAGCTCCCGGTATTATCTGGGACGTAAGCGAAGAGGGCTTCAAAACCATAAGAAGCTTGGCCGATAAACACGGATTGCTTATTACTATGCATACAGTTGAAACTGAAGATGACGATGAGTATTGCCTTGCTAACAGGGGAATGCGTACCATTCCTTACCTGGAAAAGATAGGACTCTTAGGCCCTGACTATATTTCTGTCCATAGTGTCCATATGAAACCTGAGGACATCAAAATCTTTAAGGATCTAGATGTTAAAGTATCTCATAACCCTGTTTCTAATATGATTTTGGCTTCAGGTGTTGCACCTGTACCTGAATTTTTAAAACAAGGGATCACGGTTAGTTTGGCTACAGACGGAGCGGCTAGCAACGATACTCAGGATATGATGGAAGTATTGAAAACGACTGCCCTTATGCATAAACTCCACACTCGAGATGCTGCAGTAGTAAGTGCTGACCAGGTTGTTGAGATGGCTACTTTAGGCGGGGCTAAAACTATAGGCCGGGCAGGGGAATTAGGTTCTATTGAACCAGGTAAGAAGGCAGACCTGTTTATTTACAACCCTGTTACAGCTAAATCTATTCCTGTAGCAGATCCTGTTTCTACCCTGATTTATTCTTCCGGACAGGCTAATGTAGAGACTACTATAGTTAACGGTCAGGTGATTTTAGAGGACGGTAAAATCTTAAAGGTAGATGAGAGGGAAGTACTGTTAAAACTACAGGAAGTTGCTGCTTCCTTAAGGGAAAGAACTAAGTTAGGTAATACCCAGTGGGGGCAAAGAGTACAAGTTGGCTCTTTAAGATAGGATATAAAAAATAAATGAGGTGATAGAGATGAGCGAACTGGCAAGAATGCACTTTCCCACAGAAGACATTAAAATCTCAGTTGTCATGAAAAGGGACCACATCTTAAAAGAAATTGAACAAAAATCTAAAGATTTGGTGCCCAAAAAGGTCTTGGAGGTATATGGAAAAATTATGATGCCGCCTGCACCTGAGGATAGGCCTTACACATTTGGTTCCATAGTTTTATCCTCCGATGGAAAGATGGCCTATCCAGATGACCCTCAAGGTCCATTAATTGCCGGCAAAAATTTATTGGATAAGGAAGGCGGCATGGCAGATTTTTGGATCCTAAATATGTTAAGAGCTTACTCGGATGCTACTATCATAGGAGCTCGGACTTTGCAGGCTGAGCCAAAGGGCACTTCCCATGTTTTTTGTGCGGAAATGGCCGAGGCAAGAGTTAAAGAAATGGGTAAAAAAACAGACTGCCCTTGGAATGTTATTGTTTCTTTTGATGGGACTGATATACCCCTAGAGCACATGATTTTCGATACAGATGAGATTGAAGTTAGAATAGGAACATCTCCCCAAGGTGCTGAGTATTTGCAGCAACATATGACTAAACCACATCTTATCTTTGGTCCCTATAAGGATATTACAGAGGTTGACATAACTGACATTCAAGCAAAGATGGCTGCGGAAAGGAATGCTATTCCAATTTTTGCTACAGGGGAAGGAAATAACCCTGACTCTAAGATACTACTTTATATCCTACGTAAGTTAGGAATTGAAAAATTATGCATTGAATCTCCTTCCTACATGTTTCATCTGCTTGATAATGAAGCCATGGACGAAATGTTTATTAATTATTCAGCAGTTTTTGTGGGTGGTAATATCACCATGGGTTCTTATAAGTCTTTCTCTGTAAACGATCATCCCCATGCTGACATAGTGATGCTCGGTCATCACCGTTCTAACTTTATCTTCACCCGTCAGATTTTGCGCTACGGCCTTAAAGAAAATTCTTAGAGGGGTTAACTCCTACGACTTTGTACTTGAATAAAAAGGAGGACCATCAAGTGGAAAAGGTTAGTTTACTTATCAAAAACGCTTATCTAATCACTATGGACAAAAACAGAAATATTTTCCAGGAATCAGGAATAGCTATTAATGACGACAAAATTCTAGCTATCGGACCTACTAAAGATCTTGAGGCTAGATTTGAAGGGGAAAAAACCATAGATGCTAAAGATAAGTTTGTTTTCCCTGGTTTTGTTAATACCCACTCTCACCTCTTTCAAGTCCTCTTAAAAGGTTTAGGTAGAGATAAACTTCTTTATGATTGGCTAAACAGCTCAGTTAGAAGAGCTATTAAAAATATTGATCCGGAAGCAGCTTATTACGCTGCCTTAGTCGGCTGTATTGAAAATATTCGTTCCGGTTGTACCACAATTTTAGATTATCAATACTGTCATGGTCAGCTAGGCATTGACGATGCGGTAATGAAAGCCTTTGAAGATTTAGGTATCAGGGGTATCTTAGGCAGGGGCCATACCAAAGTTTCCGGCTTTCCACCTGGGTGTGAATGCGAAATAGATGAAACGGAAGAAATGTTTTTTAATGATGTAGAGCGATTGGCAAAAAAATACGCTGATCATCCCACCATTGGGGTGGCTATTTCTCCGGCCATTGTTTGGGATTTAAGTGAAAACGGCTATTACAAAGTACGGGAGTTAGCCAATCAATATAAAATACCCATAGCCATGCACACGGTGGAAACTGAGGACGATGACGAATACTGTCTAAAAGAACACGGCATGAGATTGATTCCTTATCTGGAAAAGGTAGGTCTTTTAGGTCCTGACTATATAGCTGTCCATAGTGTTCAAATGACACCGGAAGATATAGACATATTTGAAAAATATGACGTAAAAGTATCTCATAATCCGGTTTCCAACATGATTCTCGCTTCGGGAGTTGCACCGGTACCGGAGTTTTTGGAAAGAGGTATAACCGTAGGTTTAGCCACCGATGGGGCGGCCAGTAATGATACCCAGGATATGATGGAGGTACTAAAGATAACTGCCCTTATTCATAAGCTGCATACCAGAAATGCGGCAGCTATTAGTGCTAGCCAGGTCTTGGAAATGGCAACTTTAGGCGGGGCTAAGTGTGTACAGATGGAAGAAAAAATTGGCTCCCTGGAAGTAGGTAAACAAGCTGATTTAATTATTTACAATCCTAAAACTGCTAAATCTGTTCCGGCAGCCGATCCGGTTTCTACTCTTGTTTACTCTTCTGGCGAAAACAACATTGAAACTGTTGTCGTAGCCGGTAAAGTGCTCATGGAAAATGGAAGCTTGACTTGTATTGATGAAGAAGAGGCTCTGGATAAATTACAAGAAATTGCTTATAAAATCAGGGAAAAATCAGGTTTAGGTAATCACCAATGGGGACAAAAGATCACAGTATATCCATTTAGTAAATAGATGTTAACTAAAACTACCTAAATTTTTTCTAAAATTAGAGGATTTTTTAACTTAATGGTTAATACATATATAGACGTATATACATGATTAGAACAGTATTCAAGATGACTAAAACATAAAACTAGTTTATAAGAAATTGGAATTTAATTATTTAAATTGTAGCAGGATTTAATATATTCTTTGTCGAATGAATACTTATGTAAACGCTTTCATTACGGTTGAGGGGGTGGGATATAAGCGTTACCTGCTGATAAATACTATCTGGCACAAATCATACTCTAGTCGCAGCAATAAACCTTCGATACTTGTATAGTGTGTTATAAAAATGAGGAGGGTTTATGAATGAAATCTAAATGGTTAGTTTTACTAATGATCTGCATGTTAGCTTTTTCTTTAGTACTTGGCGGTTGTGGCGGTGGCGGCAGCCAAGAAAGTGAACAAGAACCTAGCCAATCTTCTGACTCCGGTTCAGAACCAGCTCCATTAAAAGCAGCTCTATTAACTTCTGGTCCGGTTAATGACGGTGGTTGGAATACCCAAGCTTACGAAGGGCTTCTTATGCTAAAAGACGAACTCGGCTATGAAATCGCTTTTACTGAAAACGTGCAGCAAGCTGACCAAGCTAACATTATGCGTGACTATGCTAAAAAAGGCTTCGACTTAATTATCGGTCACGGTTTTGAATTTGGTGATGCTTTAGTAACTGTATCTGCCGAATATCCCGACATTAAGTTCTTCCAAGTTGGTGGGGAAGTTTCTGGTCCAAACCTTGCTTCAGCCAGATTTAGAACTGGTGAACTTGGTTACTTGGCAGGTAAGTTAGCTGCTTTGGTTACCAAAACTAACAAAATCGGTTTCGTGGGTGCCATGGAAATTCCCACAATTTTAGGTGAAGTTAAATCAATTATGGAAGTAGTTCCTGAAATTAATCCTAACGCTACTGTAACAACTGCTTATACCGGTAGCTGGGAAGATATTAATAAAGGTAAAGAAGCTGCCCTGGCCCAAATTGCAACTGGAGTAGACGTAATTATCGGCATTGGTGATGCTTGTGACGCTGGTGCAATCCAGGCTGTTGATGAACATGAAGGAGTTTATTTCATCGGTTGGTCTGGTGATATGAACAAGCTTTCACCAAACAGAGTATTAACTTCTGGTGTACAGTCTGTTCAGATTATGATTAAACAAGTTGGGGAAAAAGTACAAAACGGTACTTTTGAAGGTGTATCCGAGATTTTAGGTATTCCGGAAGGAGTCCAATTCTTAGGTACTTGGTCACCTGAGACTCCGGAAGAAGCAAAAGCAGCAGTTATCGAAGACGAAAATAAACTAAAATCCGGTGAAATGGTTATTGAGGACGCAACCCACAACTTATAAAAATCATAAAGTAAGGCTAGGGTTTCCCCGGAGGGAAACCCTAATCCCTCTTTAAGGAGGCAAAAAATGACTACAGTACTAAAAATGGTTGGAATTACCAAGAGATTTCCTAAAGTTGTAGCTAATGAAAACGTGACGATTGAACTAAATAAGGGAGAGATTTTGGCCCTTTTAGGTGAAAACGGTGCTGGAAAATCTACCTTGATGAACTGCCTCTATGGTCTCTATCATCCTGATGAGGGCGAAATTTTTATAAATGGTGAGCCGGTAAAAATTAATTGTAGTGAGGATGCAATTAAACATGGTATAGGTATGGTTCACCAGCATTTTATGCTGGTACCAGAACTTACTGTAACAGAAAACGTTATCTTAGGCTTAAAATCTCACCGGGAACCATTTTTAGACCTGAAAGCGGCTGAAAAAGTAGTTCAAGAACTTTCAGATAGATATCGTTTCAATGTTAATCCTCGGGCCAAGGTTAAGGATCTGCCAGTTGGGATTCAACAACGGGTAGAGATTCTTAAAACCTTGTATCGTAAAGCTGATATTTTAATTTTAGACGAGGCTACTGCCGTCTTAACACCTCAAGAAGTAGAGGAGCTTTTCCAAATTATCCGGAGGCTTACAGAAGAAGGCAAGTCAATTCTAATCATCACTCATAAACTGGATGAAGTGATGGCCTTAGCTGACAGAGTAACAGTTCTGCGGGATGGTAAAGTAGCAGGCACGGTTGCCAAGAAAGATACTAATCCTAAGGATTTAGCCCGTATGATGGTTGGTCGTGAAGTATTTCTAAACTTTGAACGCAAGCCATGCACTCCAGGGGAAGTATTAATGAAAGTGGAACATCTGGAGGTCAAAGATAAACAAGGAGTAAGGGCAGTTAAAGATATATCCTTTGAACTACGTGCTGGAGAAGTTTTAGGCATTGCAGGTGTTGATGGTAACGGTCAAATAGAGCTAAGTGAAGCTATTACAGGTCTCATGCCATATTCAGGTGGTAAAATTTATATTAATGGTCAGGAACAACATCATATCAATCCAAGAAAGCTGTTGGAAGCAGGTGTTTCCCATATACCTCAAGACAGACATAGAACTGGTTTGGTATTGGAATTTACGATTAGCGAAAACTTGATTTTACAGGAGTTTTATACTTCCACTTATTCAAAAAATGGTGTTTTGAAGCAAGATGTAATTCGCTCTCACGGCGAAAAGATGATCAAAGATTATCAAATAAAGGCTACAGATCCTAGTGTCACAGCCAGAACTTTATCAGGTGGTAATCAGCAAAAGATTATTTTAGCTAGAGAATTAAATCGTAAGCCAAAAATCTTAATTGCAGTTCAGCCTACCAGAGGCTTAGATATTGGTGCGACAGAATTTGTACGCAGACAATTGATTGAACAGAGAGATAATGGTTCAGCAGTACTCCTGATATCGACTGAGCTAGAAGAGATTTTGTCCATTGCTGATCGGATCGCTGTTATTCACGAAGGAGAATTTATGGGCATCATTCCTAATGAAAATGTTGATATTGAAGAAATCGGATTAATGATGGCTGGAAGAAAAAAGGCTAGCTAGCTCTTTTAGGAGGTAATTATGAGCTCAAAAATTTCACTCGAAGACAAGACCCAGACAACGAAAGTTGGTTTTAACTGGGCATCGCTAATAAAAATACTGACTCCTGCATTAGGAATTTTAGCAGGTGCTTTGGTAGGTTCAATAGTTATTGTGGCAAAAGGGGTTAACCCCGTTACAGCCTATTACTATTTGCTGGAAGGTGCTTTTGGCAGTTTAGATAATTTTACGGCCAGTTTAATTAAATCAATTCCTTTGGGACTTACAGGTTTGGCTGTCGCTCTATCTTATAAAGCCGGTATTTTTAATATCGGATGTGAAGGACAACTTTACTTAGCAGCAGTAGGTGCCACGGTTGTAGGTACATCTTTTGCAGGGTTGCCTTCCATTATCCATATACCGTTGGCAATTTTGGCCGGAGCTTTATTGGGCGGCTTATATGCATTAATACCGGGCATTTTAAAAGCTTATAAAGGTTTTAACGAAATTGTTATTACTATGTTAATGAACTACATTGCTATTTACTTTGTAAGTTACCTTGTCCAAGGACCTATTAAGATGCCGGATCAGTTTTACCCCCAGTCAGCCCCTATCTTAGAAAGTGCCAGACTACCATTTATTATTCCAGGGACAAGGCTACATGCAGGATTTCTTATTGTTTTAGCTTTAGCTGTTTTACTATGGTGGGTTTTCAATAAAACTACTTTCGGATTTCAAATTCGTGGTGTTGGTCTTAACCAAAGAGCCATGGAATATGGTGGAACTAATTCTAAGCAACTCTTAGTAAAAGTTATGTTTTTAAGTGGCTGCATAGCCGGTATTGCCGGGGCAGGTGAAATTTTAGGTGTCCACATGCGGCTCTTGGAAAACTTTTCAGTCAACGTAGGTTACGATGCCATTGCTGTAGCATTATTAGCTGATTTGAATCCACTTGGTGTGCTACTTTCAGCTTTATTCTTTGGTTCTTTACGTAACGGCGCTAACAGTATGCAGATATCGACAGGAATACCAACGGCTTTTGTAACGATTGTTCAGGCTTTAGCAGTACTTTTTGTAGTAATGTCTGCTGGCTTGCCAAGAATACTCAAAAAGTGGAGGAGGATGAAGGCAAATGCTTGAGAATTTACTAACCATTGTCTTTTCAACTGATTTCTTTGCTTCAAGTATTAGACTGGCTGCTCCTCTACTCTTGGCGGCTATGGGCGATGTAGTTAGCGAACGTAGTGGAGTATTAAATATGGGTTTAGACGGCATGATGCTTTTAGGTGCTTTTTTCGGTTTTGTCGGAGCGTATTTTACCGGGAGTGTTTGGTTGGGAGTACTTTGCGCTATGCTGTCAGCCTTAATTTTAGGAATAATTCATGCCTTTTCTTGTGTAACTTTAGGTTTAAACCAGGTTGTAACAGCTACTGGCATTAATATGCTGGCTTTAGGCTTATCCAGTTCCTTGCTTAGAACATTTTTTGGAACTTCAACTAACGCATTACGCTCAGTAGGATTCACACCTACAAAGGTTCCTGTTTTAGGTGATATACCTATCATAGGTAAAATCTTATTTAACCAAACCATATTAGTCTATGTGGCTTTAATTTTAGTTCCTTTAACCTATTATGTATTTTTCCATACTACCTGGGGATTAAAAATCAGAGCTGTTGGTGAACATCCCAGAGCTGCAGAAACCATGGGCGTAAACGTATTCAAAGTAAGATGGATTGCTGTGCTTTATAGCTCTACCATGTGTGGACTGGCAGGAGCTGCTTTATCAATCGCAGGTTTGAATACATTTATTGACAATATGAGTGCAGGCCGTGGATTTATTGCCTTTGCCTGTATCATTTTAGGTAAGTTTAACCCTTGGGGTGTGGCTATTGGTGCTGTAGTCTTTGGTTTAGCTGAAGCTTTACAGCTCCGGATTCAGGCTGTTGGTTTACCTATTCCTTATCAGTTTCCAATTATGTTCCCGTACCTCTTAACCCTAGTTGTACTCTTCCTGTCAGGGGTTGGCCTTACTCCCAAAGCTTGGGGTAGCCCTTATTTACAAGACGAAGAATAACATAATAACTACCCTTAAAGTTATTTTAACTAAAAAGAGGATAAACCTGGTGAAAGGTTTATCCTCTTTGATTTTATCAGTTTTAAGAGTGTTAACTATCAATCTGTATTTCGCGCCACTAAGCTAACCGGTATTACAATGTGTTGTCTTGTTTGCTCAGGGTTTTCAAGGCGAGAAACTAAAAGCTTGGCTGCTGCTTGTCCTAGATCAAACCCCGGGGCATGAATAGTGGTTAGGGCAGGAGAAAAATGACGGGCAAAAGGTATATCATCGGCCCCAATAACAGCCATTTCTTCAGGAACCTTGATGTTATGATCAGCCAACTTTTTTAAGGCGCCGATAGCCAACATGTCATTAAAAGCGATTACGGCAGAAGGGCGATTTTTTAGTCCTAGCAACGTTTCCATAGCTTTGCTGCCGCTGTCAATAGAATCGTAAGAACCGCGAGCAATATATTCCGGAGGAAGATGTAGTCCTAAGCTCTGCAGTTCCCTTTTTAGGCACTCCAAACGGACTAGGGAAATGGCAAAATTTTCGTTACCTGTGATAGCAGCAATTTTGCGGTGACCTTTGTTATATAATCTTTGAACAGAAATAGAGGCTACTGCTTCATCGTCAATTTCCACACAATCGTAATTTCCCCTAGGGTACATTTTTTGCGGCCCGATAAGCACGGTAGGATGTTTTAAATTTTTGATAAAAACATCATGAGGATAAGCACATATTATACCATCTACCCTGCGTTGTAAAAAAGTACGCAAAATGTACTTTTCTTTCTCAGTACTTTCATGAGAATTACAGATTAGGGCAGTATACCCGTGTCTCATAAGCTGATCTTCCACACCCAATACCAGTTGGGCAATAAAAGCATTCTGTAGATTAGGAACTATTAAGCCTACTAACTTGGTTTTTCCAGTCATGAGAGCCTGGGCTGCAGGGTTAGGCATATAATCAAATTCTTTAATGACTTTTTTGATTTTTTCCAAAGTATCCTTATTAACCAGTTCAGGATGGTTTAATGCTCTGGATACTGTTGCTGGCGAAACACCTGCAATCTTAGCCACTTCTGCTAGTTTCATACAATCTCCCCAAGTCAAATAATATATGCCTGCTAACCATTTTAACATAAAACGGAGGAAAAAGAAGTTATTTTCTTAATTTGCCCTGTTCCGACTTTCTTTTTAAGCAGTTTGACAAAAGGAGTCTTTTTTCCCAAAGGGTTTTTTAAAAACCACATCTAATAGTTCCATTGGATAATTTTGGAATTAACTGGAGAATGGAGTGGTTTTGTGAAAAAACCTAGAGTCAAAGCTAAGGATAGAAATAAAAAAAGCAGCTCTAAAGCTAAACTTCAAGAGGAAGTCGTACTAAATGAAGTACCGGGAAGCTTAACAGATACTATAAAAAGCTTGCTTTGGAATAAATGGGAGGAATTTCCCCGTCTTGAAGAATTAATCCTGGAAAAAGAACAAATCAGCGATGATAAATTTACAAAAAAGTTAATCCGCTCTCTGGAGCATAACCCCTGTTTTGTAGAGAAAGATGGTAAATGGGGAGTTGATAAAAGAGGACAAGAGCTAAATGATGCTGTTTATCAATGGCTTTTGATGAGTAAATCCCCCTTAACATATCAAGAACTAAAGTCTATGGCCAGGGAGAATAGTGTCGAGCTGGGGGAGGAAAAAGATCTTGTTTGGGATAGCCGTTTTATACGCTACAAAAGCGGGCGCTGGGGGTTGAGCAGTTGGAAGCTGGAAAGGGTTCCGGATAAGAAAGAACTAAAAGCTCTTTTAAAGGAAATTGAACGTAGTGGCGCTCCTATGGCAGTAGAAAAAGTTAAAAAATTTTTTGACGTAAATTTTGAACTGGAAAGACTTATAAACTATTTGGAAAAATCGGGGCTTTTTGTACGTATTAAGCCTGATCTGATCTTCAGTAAAAGAGTCTTTAACAAATTATTGGACAAGTTATCTGTCGAAGATCAGTTAGAACTATTTAGGCAGTCTGAGCAGGATGTTTTGCAGGAAGCGGAGCTAATGCTAATCATCAAGGATAC
>DUOV01000026.1 GCA_012838615.1 Clostridia bacterium
ATAGGTATGGCCATTAATTTTGCCCAGGTAGGTTTCCTGTTTGCTCCGGAAGTAGTTAAGCCTAAACTGGAAAATATTAACCCGCTAAGCGGTTTTAAAAGGATGTTTTCTAAGCGGGCTTTAATGGAACTTATAAAGGCTTTACTAAAAGTGACATTAATCGGTGTCATAGTATATCTAACTTTAAAAGATAACCTGGAAAATTTACTGTACCTCTTTTACATGGAAATTTCTCAAAGTTTTAACTTTGTTGCAAATATAGTATTTGACCTTGCCAAAAATGCTGTAGGCGCTTACTTCATCATTGGGGTAATAGATTACTTGTTTCAACGCCGGGAATTTAAGCAGAACATCATGATGTCTAAACAGGAAATAAAAGAAGAATTTAAACAAACAGAGGGAGATCCCCAGATTAAAGCTAAATTGCGGGAGAAACAACGTCAGATGGCTATGCACCGGATGATGGAAAGCATTCCTGAGGCGACGGTAGTCATTACTAACCCTACTCATATAGCAGTTGCCTTACAGTATTCAACAGCAAGTAGCTCTGCTCCCCGTGTTGTTGCTAAAGGGGCAGGCAGTATAGCCGAACGGATCAAGGAAAGGGCTAAGGAATACAAGGTACCTATTGTGGAAGACAAACCTTTGGCAAGGTTTTTGTATCATAACGTTGATCTTGGCAAGGAAATACCTGCAGAGCTATACCAAGCTGTTGCTGAAATATTGGCCATGCTTTATAAAGCAGGAAGAAGATTTTAATAAGTCGTTAGTCCTTAGTCGATAGTCGTTAGCTTTTTGGGTTAAGCTACGCTGACACCTTCCTCGGAGAGGGAGGCAGATTTACTGGGGACTAAAGAATAAGGAGTATCAACATGGCACAAGGAAAATCTTTTTTACAACCTATGAGACGTTTATCAGCTTATACTGACTTGCTTGTTGCTGCTATGGTGGTTGGCATTGTGGCGATTATTGTTATCCCAATGCACCCCAAAGTCTTAGACATATTTTTGGTATTTAACCTGGCTTTTGGTATGGTTATTTTGCTTCTGACCATGTTTATAACTGAACCCTTACAGTTTTCGGTCTTTCCGACCTTGCTCCTTGTAAGTACATTACTACGGCTTTCCCTAAATATTTCTTCAACTCGCCTTATTCTTGGCCAGGGAACAGCCGGAGATGTGATTGAAGCTTTTGGTAACTTCGTAGTCGGAGGTAATTATGTAGTAGGACTAATTGTATTTATTATTATCACCATTATTCAATTTGTCGTCATAACCAATGGTGCAGGTAGGGTAGCTGAAGTGGCGGCTCGCTTTACTTTGGATGCCATGCCGGGTAAACAGATGAGCATCGATGCTGATCTAAATGGTGGTCTCATCTCAGAAGACGAAGCTCGGCGCAGAAGAAAGAATCTCCAGAGAGAAGCCGATTTTTACGGTGCTATGGACGGGGCCAGCAAGTTTGTCAAAGGCGATGCTATTGCCGGTATTATCATTGTTTTGATAGATATCATAGCCGGTTTTATTATCGGAGTTTGGCAATTAGGCATGCCCTTTATGGATGCCCTAAAAATTTATACCATGTTGACAGTTGGTGATGGATTAGTCAGCCAGTTACCTGCCCTGCTAATATCAACTGCTACCGGTATTCTGGTTACGCGGTCAAGTTCTGAAAAAAGTTTTGGTGGGGAATTAGCTCAACAACTGACTTCTGTACCTAAGATCATTATTTTAGCAGGTGCAATTTTGTGTCTCCTCGGTATGGTGCCAGGTCTTCCTAATCTTCCTTTTTTAATTTTAGGCAGCGCAACCATCTACGTTGGCTATGCCTTACAAAAAGAGGAACAGCAGCAGGCTGTACAGGAGGCAAGGCAAGTAAAAGAAAAAGAAAAGGTTAGGACTCCTGAAAATGTCCTTAACTTGTTTCAGATAGATCCTTTAGAAATCGAGATTGGGTATAACTTAATTCCTTTAACCGATGAAGAGCAAGGTGGTGATTTGCTGGAACGCTTAGCTGCAGTACGTCGTCAGTGTGCTGCCGAATTAGGCATTTTTGTCAGACCTATCCGCATCCGTGACAATTTGCAGCTTGGCGGGAATAGTTATGTTTTTAAGTTAAAAGGAGTGGAAGTATGTTCGGGGGAAATATTGCCTGGCCATTACCTGGCCATGAACCCGGCAGGAATAGAAACAAAGCTAGATGGAATAGCCACTAAAGAGCCTACTTTCGGCTTACCGGCTTGGTGGATAAAAGGTGAAGACAAAAATGAAGCCGAACTAAAAGGATTTACTGTTGTCGATTGTACAACGGTGTTAATTACCCACTTAACTGAATTCATTAAAGAGCATGCTGATGAACTGTTAGGCAGGCAGGAAGTAAAAGAGATGATTGAAACAGTCAAAGAAACTAATCCGGCTGTGGTTGAAGAATTAATACCGGAGCTGATGACTTACGGTGATGTCCAAAAGGTACTCCAAAACCTCCTGGCTGAAAAAATACCTATTCGCAATCTGGCTACCATTTTAGAAGTGTTGGCCGACAATGCCCGGTTATCTAAAGACTTTGATTACTTAACGGAAGTAGTACGTCAGGCCCTAAAGCGAACTATAAGTCGGATGTACGCTACTCCTGACGGGAAAATGACTGTTATTACCCTACATCCTAAATTGGAACAGATGATTGCTGACTCCTTACAACAAACCCCTCAGGGTAACTATCCGGTTCTCAGCCCCGAGGTGACTAATAAGCTATTTGACCGTTTGGCTTCCATGACGGAACAATTTGCTATGAGTGGCCTGCAGCCTATTGTATTATGTTCTTCCAGGATACGCCTGCCTCTGCGCAGGCTGACTGAACGATTTATGCCTGATTTAGTTATTCTTTCTTTAAATGAATTAATTCCAGAATTAGAAATAGATTCTGTTGGGACGGTGATGTTGGATTGAAGATTAAACGTTACCTGGTTAATAACATGCCGGAAGCTATGGAGACAATCAAGCGTGATCTTGGTTCCAACGCCGTACTCATCTCCAGCCGGTGGGTTAAGCAAGGGGGGTTTTTAAGCTTTTTGCGCCCCCACAAATTAGAAGTAATAGCTGCAGTAGAAGAAAAGTCGCCTGCTGTTCATGATTCCACTTTAAGTAAAGATGTGGCTGAGTTAAAGGCCTTACTGAAATCAGTTTCTGGCCTAGGTAAAGATAATGCCGGTAAAAACGATCTTAAGGAACAATCAAATCTACTGCTAAAATGGCAAAATGTTTTGCAAGAGTTAGAACTAAGCCATGAAGTAACTAATCATCTCTTACAAGATATTAAAGACAACAGGATGCTTAGCCAAGACGAAAATGAAAAGCTGCTTAAAGAAACCGTTGAAAACCGTTTGCTGCAAATTTTTGAGGATTCTCTTCAAGAACGGCTGGAAAAAAAGATTTGTGTTTTTGTCGGCTCTCCTGGAGTAGGCAAAACTACAACTCTGGCTAAAATTGCTGCAAACCTAGCTTTATTTGAACAAAAAAAGATTGCTCTGTTGACGATTGACACCTATCGGATTGGAGCAGTAGAACAGCTTAAAACTTATGGGGAAATATTAGATGTTCCTATGGAAGCAATCTTAACACCTGCTGAGCTAACTGAGGCAGTTAAGAGACATCAGGATAAAGACCATATTCTTATAGATACAGCAGGCAGGCCATCCATCAATACAGTTCAGTTGGACGAAT
>DUOV01000027.1 GCA_012838615.1 Clostridia bacterium
ATAACATATCTTAAATTATAAATCCAACTTTTTTGAGAAGGAGGAGTTAGTTATAGGGGATCAAAAAAAAAAGCTCGGCAGTTTAACTACCTAAGACAGAAAATTTTTATGCATTAATTTAAAATAAGACAAAAGTGATGATTGTGAATATTTTCACTTCAAAGCTGTTTTAGACTGCAAATAAGTTTTCTCTAATATCCTAATTAACATAGAAGCCAAATCGGGTGCAAATTGAGTTCCGCTGTTTTTCTTTATTTCTTTAAGGCACTGAGCAATGCTTAGTCTTTTCCGGTAAGGACGTTTAGACACCATCGCATCAAAAGAATCCGCTAAACAAATAATTTTGGCACCTAGGGGAATATTTTCGTTACATAACCCTAAGTAACCTAAACCGTCAACTCTTTCGTGATGATATAAGACAAAGGGCAACATGCTCTCTGCCCAGTCATAGCGGGAAAGCAGCTCTCTCCCCCATTCAGGGTGTTTTTTAATAAGCTTCCATTCTTCATTAGTTAACCGCCCCGGCTTATTTAGGATACTTTGATCAATAAAAACTTTCCCAATATCATGGAGTATCGCTCCAATACTGATTTCAATAACCTCTTTTTTAGATAATTGCATTTTCTTCGTCAAATGATAAGTTAAATTTGCCACATTTAATGAATGTTGATATGTACCATAATGGTGTTTGCGGAGTTGAGATAAAAGCCTTGCAAGATCAAACTTGTTTATTGCGGTTTTATTTAAAATATTATGTAAATTATCTTCAAGATTTGTGTTTTTTATTAGATGAGTAAGGTTACTAACTTGGAACGCAGAGTAGATGAAAGGCACAAAAAAAACTCCCTTCGGTAGCTGGCTGCCGTAGCCTTACGCCTTAGGCCCTATAGCTTTGCGCCATTGTTTTTCAACAATTTTGCCTTTTCGGTTAGCTTCGTACATTGTGACATAAAATGTCGACAGTTGTCAAACCAATATTATCCAAAAATAAACTTTTTATAACTATTGAAGAAAAAAGCGTGGCAAGCTCGATACTTACCACGCCCTTTCTTAATTTTTCTTAAATAATACCCTCTTATCTTGGATTCTTTTAGTAAATTTAATTTGATCCAAATACTCCAGAAGAGGTAAGACAAATTTTCTGGAGCTTTCCAACATATCCCGTACTTCAGCTAGTTGAACTGAACCTTTTTCTTTAATATGGGATGAAATTTTAACCTTAGCTTCTTCCAGGGCTTCCCTATGAAAATACAAGCCTTCATCAACCTTTACTAAACGACCTTGACCTACGAGAAAACGCAGTAGCTCCTCAGCCTGGTTCTGGACAATACCTAAAGCAGAAACTAATTCACTCCAAACAGGAGGTTGAAATTTGTTTGCCAAATAACGTTCCTCTATTTTTTTAAGCAACTCTTTTTCTTGAACGTTAGGGGTTGGGTAAAAATCAGCTAAAGCAACCAAGCTTCCGGAAATAGAAAGCTCATTTATTTCCCGCCAATAGTTGAGTAAACCATTAAACAGTTTAGGTGGATAGTTTTCGAATTTCTTAGATCTAAGTTCTTCTTTAGCCAACCCTACCCTCAGAGGATACTGTTTATGGAAGCTGCTTAAATATTCTTTTATTGAAGAAATTAATATTTCATAACGTTCCTTTGTGGCAAACCAGCTAACACCTTCGACAGTAATGCTAAACAGTTGGCCTTTTTCTACCATAGGCTCTACCACTTCTGCCAGTTTATCAAGTGGATAATTTACTTCTTTGGCTAACTCTTCGTAATTTAGTAAAGGAAGTATTTTCCTCTGTAAGGCTTCGGTAACCAGTTCCTCGGGAGTACCTAAAAGCTTAGTCTTCAACATTTCCAGTACTTCCGGCCTAAAACGCTTTAACTTAACTCCCTGAGGTTCGATGATGACTCCGCCACCAATAGTATGCATTGGAGAGTAAGAACGAATGACAAAACGGTCCCCTTTAGCTGAAACAACCACATCCTCTAACTGTAGCTGAGCTAATGCTGTTTCCCCAGGTTTAAGGACATCCCGGTCTAATAAAACTACTCTGCCGAGTGCTTCACTAGTACCAACATGAAAGCGGATTCTCGTCCTATTAGTCAACTCTTTGGCGTGTTTTAATAGCCTAAGCTCCACATCAATAAGATGAGAAGGGTGTAGAGCACCGGGAGTAATTACCACACTTCCCCGCTTGATTTCACTTACCTCAACATTAGCCAAATTTATGGCTACCCGCTGTCCTGCCAAAGCTACTTCCACAGACTGTCCATGAACTTGAACAGATCTGGCCCTTGTATCTCTTCCTTCAGGAACAATTTGTAAACTATCATTTACCTTGACTTTCCCTGACCAGAGAGTTCCTGTTACTACTGTTCCAAAGCCGCTAATAGAAAACACTCTATCTATAGGTAGTCTTGTTTTACCGGCTAAGGTTTTAGGTGGTGTTTTTGTCGCCAAATCTTGTAACACCTTTTTTAACTCGGCAATTCCAAAACCGGTTACTGCAGAAACAGCACACATGGGTGCATCTTCAAGGACTGTACCTTTTAAGGCGTCTTGGATCTCCTCTTTAACTAAATCCAACCATTCAGGATCTACTAAATCTGCCTTTGTTACAACGACAATTCCCGTTTTTACTTGGAGCAGATCTATAATATCTAAATGTTCTTGGGTTTGAGGCATTACGCCTTCGTCGGCAGCAACAACTAACATAACTAAATCCATGCCCCCGACCCCGGCCAGCATTTGTTTCACAAATTTTTCGTGACCCGGCACATCCACCAATCCAATACGCTGACCATTATCTAATTCCACCGGTGCAAATCCTAGTTCAATAGAGATACCCCGTTTTTTTTCTTCTTTTAGCCGATCAGTATAAACACCTGTTAAAGCTTTTACCAGTTGAGTTTTGCCGTGGTCCACATGACCTGCGGTTCCCACAATTATATAATCCACGTTGTTAACCCTCCTGTACCGCTTTATATGCCTCTCTGCAGGCCTTGACCAGTTGATTTATTTCACCTGGCAAAAGTGTTCGCAAATCAATTATGATTTTACCTTGGGAAACTCTTACCAAGACAGCCGGATCACCTTTCCGTAGCTTGGCTGCAAATAGCTTTTCAGATATGCTTCCCAGATCAATGGTAACCACGTAAGTTGGAATATTTGTCAAGGGCAGAGAGCCCCCACCTGCTTGGGAGTAGTCTTGCTCAACATTAATCGTAGCTTTGGGAAGCACTTCATTTAAGGCTGTTTTTAACTTCTCCGCGCCTTTATACAAATGCTCAGCAGGTGTAATCAGCATCCGTAAGGTGGGATTGCTTAACAGCACTTGCTTGGGATCTAGGTAGTCTCGTAAAGTTGCTTCTAAGGCGGCCAAAGTTAATTTGTCTACTCTAAGGGCCCTGGTCAAAGGATTTCTTTTCATGCGGTCAATATATTCTTTCTTACCTACAATAATTCCACCTTGGGGACCACCTAAGAGCTTATCTCCACTAAAGGTTATAATATCTACCCCTTCTTCAAGTAGCTGTTGAACCGTAGGCTCATCGGTAATACCGAAGCATCGAAGATCTACTAAAAGTCCACTGCCCAAATCTTCTACCACAGGTATCTGCTTCTCGCGTCCTAACTCAACTAATTCAGCTGTAGTTGCATCGTGTGTAAAGCCTACTATCCGGTAATTGCTGGTATGAACCTTTAAAAGAGCACCTGTATTTTCATTTATAGCTTTGGCATAGTCGCCTACATATGTTTTGTTAGTAGTACCTACTTCTACAAGTTTAGCTCCGCTGGCTTCCATAACTTCAGGTACTCTAAAAGAGCCGCCGATTTCCACTAATTGGCCACGGGAGACTATTACTTCTTTATCTCTGGCCAAAGTATCTAGAACTAGTAATACTGCTGCCGCATTATTGTTTACAACCATTGCGTCTTCACATCCGGTTAGCTTTTGTAACAAGCTGACCACATGACTATAGCGGGAACCCCTTTGTCCCCTTTCTAAATCAAATTCTAAGTTGTTGTAACTTCCAGCAATTTTCTGAACTGCTTCCCGCGCCTTTTCGCTTAAGACGGCCCGTCCCAGATTAGTATGTAAGACTATTCCCGTTCCGTTAATTACGGGACGAAAATTGAATTTTTCTTTAGCAGCCGTAATTTCCAGAGTCCGTTTTACAGCCTGCTCAGTTAAGTCTCCACCTACTATACGCTTTTCTAAAATTGCCTCCCTAAGCTCACCGATGGCCTGACGAATACTTTCCACAACCAGAGTTCTTTGGGAGCTAATTACTAACTCCTGTATTTCTTCCTGTAACAATATTTCATCAACGGAAGGAAGTTGGCGCAGTAATTCCTGTAAGTGCATTTAGCTCACTCCTGATTTAATATCTATCAATTCTTATACCTTAAATAACTACATTAAAGCCTAACTTTATTATAACCACTTTATGGCAGTAAAGAAATGTCACACTATAATAAGTAACAAGAAATGCGCGCATTTTCGGTTCCTTACGGCGCGCGTTTCAGCATTTTCCTTAAGACTCTGCCGGATGGCAAAGTTTTAAGTATAAAGCCGGTGGGGAAGCGGGCGAATGATTGTTTCGCTCTGGACGAACTCCTACGCCGTTGACCCATAGCCAAGCTTACGACGGCTGTGAAAATTAGTCCCGCTCCACAAAACATTCGCCCGTTTTTTCACACCATTACACAAATCACAAAGATATAAATTACTTGCATAGAAAAAATCAAAAAAGCTTATACTTTCTGATTGTATAAATTAAGGGCGAACCTTAGTCGCCCCTAACTCTTAAATATTTGCTTGTCAATAACTACTTAAGGCTGAAGATCTTCGTAATTGATTACAGAAACTACTTTATAGCCATGTTCTTTTAAGACATCGGTTATTTTTGTTGCATCATCGATGGTTAAGCGAATTACTACCAGAACTTTATGGTCGTCTTCTGCTTCATCCCTAAAAACAGCAACTCTGGATATATTGGCTCCGTAATCTCTGATAACTTCAGTTAGATCTGCTAATACTCCAGGCTTATCCTCAGTCTCAATAGTAATACGGATTCCTGCATCACGCACGCCTAATAGATCGATAAAAGCATCAAAAATATTAGTTTCTGTAATAATTCCAACTAACTTGCCATTCTCACACACAGGCAAAGCTCCGACTTTGTTTTCCCGCATTAAAAGTGCAGCTTCTTCTAATAGGGCATCTGGAGGAATTGTTATCACGTTCTGCTTTTTAGGAATAACATCGCCAACTTTCATCTTGGCCAATAAATAATTGATTTCAAAAACGCTTAGGGCTGTAGCGGGTGAAGGGGATACTTCGCTCAAATCCCGATCTGTAACAATACCAATCAACTTTCCATTTTCCATTACCGGCAGTCTGCGAACACTACTGCGTCTCATTAACTCTAAGGCTTCTGCCACCGTAGTCTGACGGGTAATAGTAATCGGATCTTTAGTCATCCGTGAACGAACGTACATCTGTAATTCCTCCTTTTACTCTGCATTAGCCGTTCTTAGGTTAGGAAAAACATCTAACCTAGGAACTGCTTCGGTCTTATCCCCCTAGGTAAGCTTTTTTAATTTGTTCACTAGCTAGGAGCTCACTTGCCGAACCAGAGGCTACAATACGGCCCGTTTCCAAAACATAGGCTCTGCTGGCAATGGATAAGGCCATATTGGCATTTTGTTCTACCAAGAGTATAGTAGTACCTTGTTCATTGATTTCTTTAATTATAGAAAAGATCTCTTTGACCAAAATCGGTGCTAAGCCCATGGAAGGTTCATCTAAAAGCAGCAATTTAGGTTGAGACATTAATGCTCTACCCATGGCTAACATTTGCTGCTCACCACCGCTTAAAGTCCCAGCCCTCTGGCTCAGTCTCTCCTTTAACCGGGGGAACTTATCAAAAACTTTCTCCATAGTTTCCTTAATTCCTGCTTTATCCTTCCTAAGATAAGCACCCATTTCTAAATTTTCCAAAACAGTCAGATTGGCGAAAATTCTTCTGCCTTCCGGAACCTGAGAAATACCCATCTTAACAATATTTTGAGCCGGAACAGAAATAATGCTTTGCTCGTTAAAAAGCACATCACCGTTTTTAGGGCGGATAAGTCCAGATATGGTTTTTAAAGTAGTACTTTTCCCCGCCCCGTTGGCCCCAATAAGAGTAACGATTTCGCCTTCGTTAACTTCTAAAGAAAGGTTTTTTAAAGCGTGAATGGCACCATAATATACATCGATTTTATCTAGTTTTAACATTTTAAGCCTCCTCTCCCAGGTAGGCTTCAATTACCCGTGGATTATTTTTAATCTCGTCAGGTGTACCATGAGCAATAATCTTACCGTAATCTAACACATAAATTCTTTGGCAAATACCCATAACCAAAGACATATCGTGTTCAATTAACAAGATAGTAAGATTATACATATCCCTAATTTTTTTGATCAGCTCCATTAATTCATGGGTCTCATTAGGGTTCATGCCGGCAGCCGGTTCATCCAACAATAAAATCTTAGGTTTGGCTGCTAAAGCCCGAACAATCTCTAAACGCCGCTGTTCGCCATAAGGCAAATTCTTGGCCAGCTCATCCCTTTTATCTTCTAAGTTAAAAATCTTTAAAAGTTCTAAGGCATCATTCGTCATCTTTTCTTCGCCTGTATAATAGCTTTTTAAACGTAGTAAAGCACCGGCTAAAGAATATTTATCATGCCAATGGTTAGCTACTTTTACATTATCTAAAACCGATAAAGAATCAAACAAGCGGATGTTTTGAAATGTCCTGGCCATTCCCAAAGCTGTAATCTGATAGGGCTTTTTAGACACAATATTTTGGCCGTCTAAAAGAATTTCACCCTCTGTGGGAACGTACACCCCGGTCAGCAAGTTAAATACCGTAGTTTTACCTGCACCGTTGGGACCAATGAGGCCAACCAGTTCTCCTTGTTCCAGTTCCAGGTTTAAGTTGGATACAGCAGTTAGACCACCGAATGTCTTAGTTAGGCGATTTGTCTTTAACACTAGCTGTTCCCCCTTCCTTTTCCCTGAATAAACTTCTAAAAGTAAACTCTTTAGTACCTAACAAGCCCTGCGGGCGGAAGACCATGATTATGATCAACAATAAAGCGTAAATAATCATCCTTAAGCCACCAAAATCAATTAGCAAGGCATTAAGGGCAGTAACTGCCATCGCAGCTAAAACTGAACCAGTAAGGCTGCCAAGTCCGCCGAACACTACCATCACCAAAATATCAAAGGAGCGGTTAAAAGTAAAAGTTGTTGGTTGGATCAGGAAAAAGTAGTGGGCATACAGGGCACCTGCTATTCCTGCAAAAAAAGCACCCATGCTGAAAGCTAATACTTTATAGCGAGTGGTGTTGATTCCCATAGTTTCAGCAGCGATTTCGTTGTCTCTGACCGCAATACAGGCTCTACCGTGGGTAGAATTAAGAAAGTTTTTAATGGCAAAGATGGTTATTAATGTAAAAACATACAGCCAAGTCCAATTTGTAAGCTTAGGAATACCGTTCATTCCCGCAGCTCCGCCTACATAGTCAATGTTGACCAGAACACCACGAATAATCTCCCCAAATCCTAGAGTGGCAATGGCCAAATAATCACCTTTAAGACGAAGGGTAGGCAACCCAATTAAAATACCAAGCAAAAAAGATACAAAAGCTCCGGCCACAATAGCTACAAGAAAGGGCTGGCCAAGTTTCATGGTCAGGACAGCAGATACATAAGCACCAACAGCCATAAAACCGGCATGACCTAAAGCTAACTGTCCCGTAAACCCAACGATTAAATTTAAACTGACTGCCGCTATGATGTTTATGCCCATCAGGTAGATATTAACTTGTTGAAAAGGTGGAATTATATTGTTACCCATTGCAAAATACAGTACCAGATAAAAGGCAATAAGCAGGATACCGATGAGGATATTTCTTTGTTTCACTTTTTTCACCTACACTTTCTCACGGGTATCTTTGCCGAGCAGGCCCGACGGTTTTACGATTAAGATAAGAATTAAAAGACCAAACACCACAACATCACGGAAATTAGTGCTCCAGTATCCACTAACCAGCGCTTCTGCTATACCTAACAAAAAGCCTCCCATCATGGCACCGGGAATAACACCAATGCCACCAAATACAGCAGCCACAAAAGCTTTTAAGCCAGGCATTAATCCCATAGTTGGGTGGATAGTTTGATAATACATGCCTAACAAAACACCGGCTACGGCTGCCAATGCTGAACCGATAGCAAAAGTAACAGAAATTGTCGAGTCCACATTAATCCCCATTAAGAGTGCTGCGTCCTTGTCAAAAGAGACAGCACGCATGGCTTTACCGATTTTAGTTTTCTGAACTATATATTGTAAAACCAACATTAATAAAATTGTTAAAACAAAAATTAAGATCTGATGACTGGTTATGATTACATTGCCGTCAAGAAACTTATAAGTAACTTTTGGTACGGCTTGCGGGAAGGATACATAGTCGGTCCCAAAGACAACCAACCCCCCGTTTTGGAGCAGTAATGATACACCAATAGCAGTAATTAAAGCTGCCAGCCTGGTCGA
>DUOV01000028.1 GCA_012838615.1 Clostridia bacterium
CACGACTTAGCGCCTCTATGCCAAGAGCCCCCGTACCAGCAAATAAATCAAGAACATTAGTATCGTAAATAATTGGCTGAATAATATTAAATAGGGATTCTCTCACCCGATCAGATGTGGGTCTTGTATTAAAACCCTTTGGGGCGTAAATTTGATGTCCCTTTGCTTTTCCGGAAATAATTCTCATAACACACCTCCTCACATTATAACACATTTCGAGGAATTTTTTAGATTATTGTAAGGTCTTATTAACAAAAATTTTTCTCATATTTAAAGTATATTATCATAATTTTTAGCTCATAATACTTAATGGTAAAGCAACTTTACTGAAGAGCTTAGAGGTTATTTAAAAATAACCCTCCCCCATGAGCTCTTCCTCCGGTTTCTCCTCTCCCAGCCCCTGTAGGCTACGATAAATTCGCAAGCCTATAGGGGCAACAAAAAACCGTAAACCGAGGTTTGCGGTTTTTTGCTTTTTCCCTGTCGACTTTTAAAAACCGCAAAGATATAAATTTCTTATCAATTAAAAATGCCAGGCTTTGAGCCTGGCGCTACTATATCATATGATGTTGCGGTGTCATTATATATTATCACTTTGTCTAGTAATTTTAATCGTAAAATATTTATAAAAAAATTAGGGGCTGGCGTCAAGTCCTTTGAAAAAAGCGCAAGCCTTAGTTGCTATTTTCCAAAATCAGAAAGCTTTATACTTACTGATTTATTAAAGAGATGAGCAAATGAGTTTTCTTATATCATTACAAAAGCCGAGATTTAACCCGGCTATTTGTAATGGGGACTAGATATTAAATAAATAGGAGGCTAATTACATTATGACATAAACATTTTTACTTAACCTTAAAATAAAATAAGAATTTAACCAGGAGAGGAAAATATTATCCTAAAGTTCTCCTTAAAAAATAAAATGCATTGTTTTTTTTGCTTTGAATATCATATAAGGTAGAAGTTCATAGATATAGGGTGTGATGTACATGAGTGTTGAACACATCAAGGCGAGAAAAGTTAAAAAGCTACTGTTTGAAGCCGTCTTTTCCGGCGAAATGATAGAAATTTTCGATGAAGAAACAGGAGACATTTATGATGCTGAAGTTATTAATATAAGTGGTAATGAAGTTGAGCTGATTTTACATATACCTGTTAAATGGAATATTGAAAAGTTTATAGGCAAAAATTAAAAGGAAGCTGTGCTTCCTTTTAATTTATTTCCATAATATCTAATAACATTTTACTTCCTTGCAATGCAGCTAAAGGTTTTTTTATAAGGCTACATTTAGAAGACATTTCGGCTAACAAATTGGGCTGGCTTAAAAGATACTGAAAATCTTCCTTAAACTGTTCCATATTATAAGCAACCCTGGCTACTCCAGCCTGCATGAGGTAATTAGCGTTACCTTCTTCTTGTCCCGGAATGGGGCGATAAATTAACATTGGCAAATTACTTGCTAAAGCCTCGCTAGTAGTTAATCCACCTGCTTTAGAGATTAGAAGATCAGATACGCCCATCCATTCAAAAACGTTATTAACATACCCTAAAACCAGAAATTTGTTCCTCGACCCAAAAGCTAACTCTGATATTCTTTTCTTTAGCTTTTCGTCTTTTCCTGTTACTACAACAACTTGGAGCCTTTTTTCATGCTTTGCCAAATAGTCACATATACCAAGAATATCTCCCATTCCGTAAGCACCACACATCACTAGTATGGTAGGTAGCTCAGTAGATAAATTATATCTCCGGCGAAGAGAATTTTTGCTTTCCTTATGATTAAATTTTAAGTCTATAGGTATTCCTGTAACTTTAACATCATCAGGTGATATGCCTTTTTTAATTAATTCTTTTTTAATCATTTCGTTAGCTACTAGATATAAATCTACATTAGGATTAAACCATAGAGCATGCATTATATTATCGGTAATTATGGTTGCTAAGGGAATATTTATAAGACCTTTATTTTTCATTTCACCAATAACAGCAGTAGTAAAAAAGTGTGTTGAAATAATAACCTTAGGTTTCTTTACTGCAATATAATTATATAATCTTCCAAAGCCTAACTTCCTTGCTATACTATATTTTGCAAAAAATGGCCGATCGGTAATATCATATAGTATATGCCAGATTAATGGAGCTTTACTGGTGACTTTAACATAAAGAAGTCTGGTAATGTAATCTAAAGCACTATTTAACCAACGGACATAATCTAGTGTTTCGATACGTAAATCGGGTTTTAAAGCTTTTAAACCCAGTACCATTGCCTTAGCAGCCTGGAGATGCCCGCCCCCATAGCTTGCTGTTAGCATTAGTACGTCTATATTGTTATCATTCATCATTTTTCCCCCAATTAAAAATAGGCGAATCTTTAAATGATATATTATCTTTATATTTTCTCAATATTAAAGCATATATACAAAACTTTTTCTTTTAACCACACAGCTTCTTAATGCAATGATTTTAGAATTTTAGTAACTGTTCTTACGGCTTTTAAACAGTCTGGATCGTTTTTTTCCTTAAATTTAACTAATGCTTCTTCTAAAGCGTTCCTACTTTCTACTGCCTTATATGTTGACAATAATTTTGCGGCAGCAATAAAAACTTCCTCTTCTATTTCTTTTTCACGAAGAAGCTCCATGATACTATTAACTATTTCAGCCCGCTTTAGTTCCAAAACTTTATTTACTTTACGATACCTTTTTAAAACCGTAAGAGTCTTAAGGGTTGCTTTCTGTACTTCAGGTGAAATATCTGTTATCAAGAGACAAAGGCTATCAACAAGCCTAAGTAAATATTCATCATTTTTGTCTATAAAATAATCGATTTGGGCTCTTTCAGCTCGGGAATAAAAATAACGTGGCCTGCGTAAAGAAGTGACTGTATCCTTCCTGATAGTAGAGTCAGTAGCATTAAGCAAATTTAAAATTTCCTCACAAACTGCCTTTTTAACAGGATGCAAAATAATACCTCCAATAATCATATTCCAACCTGGCTTAAAAATTATAACACAAAAGACCGGTTTGTGTAATCAACCTTTATTGTCTTATGATAACACCCGCTGAATTTAAAGACATAATATGTTCTGCATGTCTTAAAGCCTTTTCTAAATTTAGATAATCATCTTCTTTAACAAAATCATAAGGTTTACTTTGCAGGGTATAACCTAGTGGCAAAACTTTAAATTTTAATCTGTTATCTTCTATATAACGGTAGGTGTAAATAGGTATATACTCAACTTCTTCAATTATAACTTTATTTTCAGTCAAATCCTTTTTAATATTTATTCTAAAAATTGCACTTGTTTGTCTCTCAAGCCCTTTTTGCGAAGATACGAAATTACCCATGGAGTAGATAACCAACTTGTTCCGGTCTTTACTAAGGCAAATTTCTTGCAAAACATGGGGGTGACTTCCAAGAACGATGTCCACACCTGCATCCCATAATACCTCTACTATATCTTTTTGTTCATTAGTAGGCTCACTTTTATACTCTTGACCAAAGTGGAGATAGCAAACTACTAAATCAACTTGTTCTCTTATCAGTTCTACATCAGCCAGAATTTTATCTACCACTAACAAGTTTACTAAATAGTCTTTTCCCTGAGGCAAAGTAAAACCATTTAAGCCATAAGTATAGGCTAAAAAGCCCATTTTTATACCATTAACATCTTTTACTAAATATCCCTTTTCCTCTGATGAGCTACGTGTTCCAACATGTTCTAAACCAAAAGATTTTAGGTTCTCAATTGTCCTTATTACTCCCACTTCTTTACGATCAAAAGAATGATTATTAGAAGTAAAAATAATGTCAAAACCAAGTTTTTTTAATGTTTCAGCCAAACTCTCCGGTGTATTAAAGCGTGGATAGCTCGAATACTTTAAATCTTCTCCTGCTAATGTTGTTTCTAAATTTCCCAACGTTAAATCACCATTACGTAACCAATCTGCAACTTCTAGTAAAGATTCATCAAAATTATAAGTCTTAGTTATTGGATCGTAGGCCTGAGCAATTTGAGTATCGTGAACCATAATATCACCAACTGCAACTAGGGTTGCAAAAGCCTCTTTTGGCTCTACCTTTTTTGCCAGATCATTAACATCTAGTTCTGGTTCTTGAGGAGTCTTTTCAGGGACAAAATCCGCAGAGCCGCAACTAAAGATTAATAAGGAAACTGATATTAACAAAAGAACTATTGTTAGCTTCCTGAGCATTAATTTTCCCCCAAGCAATAAGGTTTGCCAAAATTTGCCTTTATTTTACCTTATAGTAACATAAAATAAAACTAAAAAATAGCCCCTTTTAGGAGGCTATTTTATTCCTGCCTTATTTAAATAGCTTAGCAAATTCACGACCAAAACCTACGCAACTTTCTCTGCTATCTTGATCGGGATTCCACAACACTTTCAAGCCATCATTAACTACTTCAAATCCTGCTTCAGCTAAATTAGAACTAATAATCTTAACCGACTCACCGCTCCAACCGTAAGTACCAAAGGCAGCTGCCTTCTTATTTTTAAACCCTAATCCTTTGATTTCTTCTAAAATGCCCGCAAGTGAGGAAAGAATACCCCTATTGACAGTTGGTGAACCGACTAAAATACCTTTGGAACGAAAAACTTCCGTGATAATGTCATTTTTGTCAGCTCTTGCTGTGTTATAAAGTTTGAGGGAAACTTCCGGATCGGCAGCCTTAATTCCTTCAACAATAGCCTCTGCACTTTTTCTAGTACCGTCCCACATGGTGTCATATAAAATAGTCACTTGGTTTTCTTGATAATTCCCCGCCCACTGCTGATACTGAGTTACTATTTGAAGAGGATTTTCGCGCCAAATCACACCATGGCTTGGACAAATCATTGCTACCGGTAAGTTCAAAGCAAGAACGTCTTTAATCTTTTTATCAACTAATTTACTAAATGGTGTAAGGATGTTGGCATAATACTTAATAGCTTCAACGTATAATTCGTTTTGATCTACCAAGTCGTTAAATAAAAACTCCGTTGCGTAGTGTTGACCGAAAGCATCATTACTGAATAAGATGTTATCTCCTGAAAGGTAACAAAACATACTGTCCGGCCAATGAAGCATAGGAGCCTCCACAAAGGTAATTTCCCGGCTACCAAGATTTAACTTATCACCAGTCTTTACCACTTGAAAGTTCCAATCCTCATGATATTGACCTCTAAGTGACTTTACGGCATTGGCAGTACAGTAAATCGGTGTTCCAGGAATTACCCTTAAAAGTTCTGGCAAAGCTCCGCTGTGATCCGGTTCCCCATGGTTCATAATAATATAATCAATCTGCTTTAGGTCGATTTCCTTTGCTAAATTAGCTACAAATTCCTTAGCAAAAGGGCCCCAAACCGTATCGATTAAAACGGTTTTTTCGTCCTTAACTAGGTAGGCATTATAAGTGGAACCCTTATGGGTCGAGTATTCCTCACCATGAAAGGTTCGCAGCTCCCAATCAACCTTGCCTACCCAAGAAACGTTTTCTGTTACTTTTATCGGCATTCTTATCCTCCCTTAATTTTTTACTGTTCTTGTTTACTCTGCCGGCTCAAACTGATCTTTGGAAACGCCACAGGTGGGACAAACCCAATCCTCTGGAAGATCTGCAAAGGTAGTCCCAGGAGCAATACCTGAATCAGGGTCTCCTACTGCAGGGTCATAAATGTACCCACATACAACACACTCAAACTTTTGCATTTTTTGAACCTCCTTACTTGTTTCAGGTTTCGAAGTTAATTGTGTAATAGTACTATTGTCAGGAGCTTTTTTAGGAGCGATACCCCTTTTCAACTGTTGATAATATGAGTAAGTTAACGGTTCTTCTTCGTTATTTAAAATTTCAGCTTGAACTACTTTTCCGATAAAAACCGTATGGGTTTCTACCTCCAGGCTACTAATAACCTCTGCTTCTAAATACCCTAGTGTATTTTCTAAAAGTATCGGGGCCCCTGTCTCTCCTTGTTTAAAAGAGACAGATTGATATTTATCGGTGTCCCTTCCTGATTTGAATCCGAAGTTGCCTATAAAATCTAAAGGAACTGAAGAAGGTAGAACAGATACAGAAAAAACCTGACTTGCTTTGACAAATTCATTTGTAAGATTATTCTTGTTTAGGCTTATGGCTACCGTGGCAGGATCAGAAGAAATTTGAAAGACTGTATTAGCGATTTGACCATTTAGCCTTCCTTCTTTAGTAGAGCCAATAACATATAAACCATAGCTGAGTTTGCGTAATAACTTTGCGTCCATTTTATTCTCCTCTCATTCGTGCTTAATTTATATTTTGAAGCATCTTAATAATATGTAATTCCTGCTGTTCTTAAGATGCAAATCAAGCTTGTCCAAAGAAATAACATTTTTAAAGTTCTTTAAACACTATTATTATTCTTATTTAGAATAATATAATTCAAATGAAAGTTAGTGTCAATAATAGTTCGCAAAAACCATCCAAGAACTCTGAATGGTAAGTGACAGTTTAATATTTTAAAGGCTTTGTCGGGAGTCAAGGGCATGCGAAGCATGATCATCGAAGGCGAAGCCGCA
>DUOV01000029.1 GCA_012838615.1 Clostridia bacterium
AAGTCTCAATTCCTTGATCTTGATCCTAGAACATCAGTTGAACTAACGACTAACGACCCGGGGGCTAGCGCCATACCGGCGCGTCGCAGTAACTAACGACTTGTTGACTAGCAATTGCTAGTCAACAACAATATCATTCCTTATAGGTAGGCTAGTAACATGTATAAACCATTCTTCATAATCATTAAATTTCCTTCTCCTATGGCGAAGAATAATCCTCCCAACAAAAAACCGGCTTATGCCGGTCTTAATCTTCCACCTCATAACCTGCCTCGGCTATGACGGCTTTTAGCTTTTTACTGTCTACCTTACTGGGATCAAACGCTACTTGAGCAGTATTGCTCTCTAAATCAACATCAGCCGACTCTACACCTTGTAGAGTTTGAAGTGCTTGTTCCACAGCCATTTTGCAATGATTACAGCTCATGCCTTTAATATTTATAGTTAGCCTATCCATACAGCCTCCTATGTAGTTAGTTTTTCAGCAATATATCTTTCTGCGCTCATAGCTGCAACAGCCCCATCACCTACTGCAGTACTGACCTGGCGCAAAGTCTTCTGCCTTACATCCCCTGCGGCAAAAACCCCTGGAATGGAGCAGCCAAGTTCAGCGTTAGTCACTACATAACCCCGGTCATCTAGGGTAATTTGTCCTTGGAGATAGTCGGTGTTGGGTACTGTGCCAACAAAGATAAATACCCCATCAGTAGCTACTTCTTTAATTTCCCCGCTTTTGACGTTTTTTACTACAACTTTTTCAACTTTACTTTCGCCCTTAATCTCTTCTACTACCGTATCTAGCAGGAAAGAAATTTTAGGGTTGGCCTTGACCCTGTTCTGATAGACATTTATAGCCCGAAAAGCATCCCTCCGATGGATAATTACCACTTCTTTAGCAAATTTAGTCAGGTAATTAGCCTCTTCTAAAGCTGAATCTCCTCCGCCAACCACTACAACTTTTTTATCACGGAAAAAGGCACCGTCACATACTGCACAGTAGGATACGCCTACACCTCTAAACCTTTCTTCTCCAGGTACATTCAAAGGTCTTGGTACTGCCCCGCTGGCAATTATAACAGTTTTAGCCAAGAAAGTTCCTTCCGAAGTTATTATCTTTTTAGGATTTGCTTTTAAGTCCAGACTTTGGGCAACAGCCATCTTGATTTCCAGACCAAAGTTTAGCGCATGCTCCATAAACTTTTGCATCAATTCAATCCCCGAAACTCCTTGGGGAAAACCGGGATAATTTTCTATTAGGTCTGTATTAGCAGCTTGACCACCGGGCATGCCCATCTCTATTAATAAAGACTTCATTCCTCCCCGGGCACAGTAAAGGCCTGCTGTCAATCCTGCCGGGCCACCGCCAATAATAATTACATCATATTCCATTATTCTCACCTCTTTTCCAATGTACATCTTATGTCCAATTTATACAATACAGTTTATTTTATACTTTACCTAAAAAAATTATTAAAGCCCTTACAAAAGTAAGGGCTTACAAATTACAAAAATAGCCTTGGATTTTGAAATTTGCCGTTAACAATAACTTCGAAGTGAAGGTGCGAACCGGTACTCCGTCCCGTGCTGCCTACTTTGGCAATAACATCTCCCCGGGATACTTGATCTCCAACCTTAACTAATAATTTAGAACAATGAGCATAACGGGTTACAAGTCCATCACCGTGATTTATGGTTACCATATAGCCATAGTTTCCAACCCAGCCAGCTTGAGTAACTTTTCCGCTTTCGGCAGCCCGAATGGAGTCTCCAGTCCTACCGTCTATATCCATACCTGTGTGAAACTCTCTTCCCCGTTTTCCATAAGATGAAGTAATCCTTCCTTTTAAGGGCCAGGACAGTTGACCGCTGCCTCTGGAGGCCATCACTAATTTAGTTCCTTGCAGAACCACTTTTTGCACAGGCTCTTTCAGGACTTGTTCTTGTAATACTTCTTTAGTAACTTGCCTGCCGTTTTCCATTACAATTTTATATTGTACCTGTTTTTCTCCCTCTTCGCCGGGTTGTTTGACCTTACTTTGTCCCCTCAGGATACTGCTGTCCTTGACTGTCTTTGTATCAAAAGGTATTTTTTCCTTTACCTGCTGCTCGTAAGTAGTCGTTACATTGATAAGGGGTACAGCTTGAGTAAGTTTTAGGACTTGTCCAATAGACAGGTTTTCTGAAGTAAGCTCAGGGTTGGCCCGTCTTATATCGGCTACGCGCATATCATTTCGACGGGCAATAGTCCAGAGATTATCTCCTTCTTTGACCGTGTAGACTTCCACTTCCTCCTGGGTGCCTAGAAGCAATTTTTTAGCCTCTTCAAAGGAACAAACTTCGTTCACTTCAACCTGTTTTTTCCGGATATTTATATCATCGTTAATAACAACTTTAACGTTTTTAACATCAGTTGCATCAACAGGATAAAATGCTTTCTCAACTTCTTTTAAAACTTCTTGAGCGACCTGTTCACTTTCTAAGGTAACAATGTCTTTACCATTTAAATTGATAACTGCACCATCTATGGTCCAGGTCAGCTTCTGGGAAAGTAAGTTTTTAACTTCCTCCAGGCTTAACAAATCATCTGGATCAGCTTTAACTTCCTGCAGTTCCAATTCTTCCAAATAACAGGCCTGGTCTGAGTCGGGTGCGACCATCTTCAATGCTTCCTCAATGACACTTTCGTTTTCAACTAAGGCGATCTGCTGCCCGTTTAACATTACAGCATAAGCATTAGGTGAAAAATAAAATGTTGCCAGTATGGCAAGCAACGCTAAACTCACTAACCCGATAAAACCACCGCCAAGCCATTTTCTTCTTCGTATGAGAGCTTTTTGTTTTAATTGGCTTTTTTTAAGTATTTCCTCCCTGGTAAAGACAAACATCACACCCCTCCTTCCCTTCAAAAAAACAAACATTAACTTTGCATTCGACACTTGCTCCCAAATTCCTGCCTATCGGCAAAACTTAGTTACATTAATTTTATCCAACGTTAATCATTTTTTTAGCTACTTGAACATAAATAGCACACTCTAATCTTTTTTGCTGAATTTTACAACCGATTTCGTAAGGTTTCAGGATATCCTGATTGTTAGCATAAGCATTGGCGTGGCAGCCTCCGCTACATAAGAAGCGGGCCCAACAAGTAGTACACTTTTCTTTGTTATAAACATGGGCTTCTTTAAACTTTAATCCTATTTCAGGTTTTTTAAGTCCTTCGTGGACACTACCCAGCAAAAACTCTTTTTTGCCAACAAATTGGTGGCAAGGATACAGATCTCCTTCCGGGGTAACGGCCAAATATTCATAGCCGGCACCACAGCCTGTTAGCCTTTTGGGTAAACAAGGCCCTTTATCTAAATCCACATTAAAATGGAAGAAATCCACTTCCCGTCCTTGCCGAAACTCTTCCAAATACCACCGGCTAAGTCTGTCGTATTCCTCATAAATAGCTTCTAAGTCTCTGGACGTTAAAGCGTAAGGTTCCTCGGCAGGAGCTACTACCGGCTCTACTGACAAGTGGGTAAAACCTTGTTCAAACATATGCTTTACGTCATCCGCAAAATCCGTATTAAAGTGGGTATAAGTCCCTCGAACAATATAATCTTGGTCATTTCTAGAAGCAGCAAAACGCCGGTAAATGGGTATTAGCACATCGTAAGTACCCCTGCCATTGGCTTGGGGCCTCATCCGATCGTTAACTTCTTTCCTACCGTCTAAACTTAAAACAACACTAATGTTTTCAGCGTTTAAAAATTTCTCCACTTCTTCACTTAACAGCATACCATTAGTAGTTAAAGTAAAATTAATTACTTTTCCTGCTTTGGCAGACACTTCTCTGCCATAAGCTACTAAAGCTTTCAGCACCTCAAAGTTGAGCAAAGGTTCTCCGCCGAAAAAGTCTACTTCACATACCCTTCGGTTATCTGAGTGGACCATTAAAAAGTCTAAAGCTTTTTTTCCTGTTTCTAAATCCATTAGTGATTTTTGTCCCCCAAAACTACCGCTGGAGGCAAAACAATAATTGCAGCGCAAATTACAATCGTGGGCCAAGTGCAAGCAAAGAGACTTGACAATTGGCTTATCATTATTTGCAGTTATTTTACCGTCATCAGTCGTAAAGAGCAGTTCTTCCTTTTTAAGCTCAAGTAGCTCCTCTTTTATTTCTTTAACAAGTTCTTTACCAAGGGTAGGTTCAACTTCATCTGCTGCTTGCTGCCAATTACCCTTACTTTTTTCTAAAGCTTTTAAAGTAATAAAAGTAGGATCATCTACTACATGAACAGCACCGCTGTTTATATCCAGGACAATATTTAAGTTTTCTTGTTTAAAGCTGTGAACATCGTTAATGTTTAAGCAGTCCATGGTTTCCTCCAAAATTCGGATATTGATTTATTTATATCTACAGAAGCTATACCTTCTGATAAATGCATAAAGCCCTATCTTGTGGATAGGGCTTTTCCCACTATTTATTGGCGCAAACCTGATTTCCTACAGTACATGAGGTTTTACAGGCAGACTGACATGAAACTTGGCATGTACCACAACCGCCTGTTTGCTTGGTTTGCTGAAGATGAGGCGCAGCGATAGTTTTTATATGTACTCTTTTACTCACGAAGTCTCCTCCTTTGCCTGAAACTAGCATTTTTCATTATATCATACTATATGATTCTCTCCAATAATTATCCCACTAAAAAGTGGGCGAATGACTGTTCATTCGCCCACTCATCCGCCGACTATGCAAAACAGCAGAAAAATAATTTCTTAGCAACATTAAATGCACTTCTAAACAAGGCGGCTGCTTACGGCCCTTACATCTTAACCTGCAATCATATAACCGACGGTAGGTACTGTACGGATGTAGCCTACTTCGTCTTCGTTTAAAGCAAGCTTCTGCCTGATTCGACCAACGCAAACTCTTAAGTAATGAGTATCTTCCGCATACTCCTGCCCCCATACGGTGACAAGTAGTTCCTTGTGGGTAAGTACTACCCCAGCGTTTGATAAGAGAGTAAATAACAATTTAAATTCAGTAGGAGTTAACCGTACCTCTTTGCCCTTTACCATAACCCTACGACCTTCCAGATCAATAGTAACTTCACCTACTGTTAAAACCTTTTGCGTAACAGTAGGATCATCTTTAAAGGCTGAACGGCGCAACACAGCTGCTATACGAGCTAAGAGTTCTTTAGTGTTGAAAGGTTTGATGATATAGTCATCGGCTCCGATATTTAAAGCCTTGACAATGTTATCCGGTTCATCCTTGGCCGTAACCATGATTATAGGCAACTGAGAAAACTGGCGTATCCGTTCGCATAAAGTTAATCCATCAATATCGTCCAACATGATATCAAGAAGTGCTGCGTCAAAGTTTTCCTGCCCAATTAAGGTTAGGGCTTCCAACCCATCTTTTGTTACCACTACCTCATAACCGCCGGCGCTCAAGCAAGACTCGATCAAGAGCCTGGTTGGCGCATCGTCTTCAACAACCAAAATCCTATTTGGCACACAGACCCCTCCCTAGGCAGAATGATATTAATAAATTTTTTAATTAACCGTTATAAGATATTTATATGGCAATAGATTCTACATCTATAACAAAATTCCTGTAATTTTTATAGAAAACTTGATTTACGCCGAGTCCTTTTGGATGAAGGCGGAAATCTTAGTTGCACTTATACTTTCAACCTTAATAATTAATAATACCAGAAAGTATATAGAAAACTTGATTTACGCCGAGTCCTTTGTTTAAATTTTTTCTATAATTACGAACGGCTAAAATCTTATTGGGTAAACTATATTAGACATGAATTTTTAAATACGGTCTGCCAGTTAAATCAGATTTAAGAAATAAACAATATTTTTACCAAAGTTACTTTACAAATTCTTTTAGGTATTATAACATGAAAAAGCAATAAAAAAGAATTATTAAGTAAATAATTAAAACATCTTGTTAGGTGAGGTTACTACGTGGAAATATGCTACTGCCCAGAAATGTCCAGAGACGCCAATGGGTCAGCAGGTACTGCCGAATTAAGGCATATCTAATGTAGCTGGTTTATCCTAAGCCACGCAGAGCTAAGGCTCAACGGGTGGAGATGATTTGCGGGTTTTGCTTTACAAATCTCTTTACCTTTTGAGTAAGGAGATTTTTTTTAAACTTTTTCAACTATGAAAGGATGGTGGCAGCTATGGACCCTAGCCCTTTGCCTAGTAGTAAAAAACTAATATATGGAGCCGTAGTTGTCACAAGTCTTATACGGCTCCTTTAAGGAGGTACCGTAAATGGAAAAAAAGCTCATGGAACTAATAAGTGAGAATAAGATCCACAAAATCAGAAGCGAACTTCTGAAAATGAATATTGTAGATATTGCCCAAATCCTTGAGGAAGTCGACAAGCATCAATTAGTGAGGCTTTTTAGGATTTTGCCTAAAGATGTTGCAGTTGGAGTCTTTGCCTATATTCCGGTAGAGCTTCAGCAGCATTTAGTTGAATCAATTACCGACAAAGAAATTAAAGGAATAATAGATGATCTGTTCATTGATGATGCAGTTGATTTTCTGGAAGAAATGCCGGCTAATATTGTCAAAAAAGTATTAAAAAACACCGATGAAGATTTAAGGGAAGTAATTAACCAGTTTTTAAAATATCCGGAGCATTCTGCCGGAAGCATAATGACTATTGAATTCGTTGACCTTAAAAAAGAAATGACGGTCAAAGAAGCCATTGAGCACATTAAAATAACCGGGGTTGATAAAGAAACTATTGAAACCTGTTATGTTATAGACAATAATAGAAAACTTGAGGGTGTCATTTCTCTCAGAAAGCTTATTTTAAGTGACGAAACAAAGAAAATAAGTGAACTTATTGATAATGATATAATCTCTATAAAAACTACAGATGATCAGGAGGTTATTGCCCACCTGTTTAAAAAGTATGACTTAACCGCCATGCCTGTTGTAGACAATGAAAACAGACTGGTAGGCATTATAACAATTGATGACGTTGTGGATATTATCGAACAGGAAAATACAGAAGATATCCATAAAATGGCAGCTATTCAGCCTACGGAAGAAGAATATCTAAAAACCAGTATATTCAAGCTTGCTAGACACAGAGTTCCCTGGCTTCTAATTTTAATGTTTTCGGCAACTTTTACGGGCAATATCATAAAAAGATTTGAAAATGTGCTCCAGTCCGTAGTAATACTTGCCGCCTTTATTCCAATGTTAATGGATACTGCCGGCAACGCCGGCGCCCAATCCTCCGCCCTGGTAATTCGGGGATTAGCTTTAGGTGAGATAAGACCAAAAGACTTTTTAAAAGTCCTTTGGAAGGAAATTCGAGTCAGTCTTATAGCAGGTTTGACTCTTGCAACTGCTAATTATTTCAGATTGTTACTCTTTGAAAGGGTAAATCCATTAATAGCTTTTGTAGTATGTCTTGCTCTTTTCTTAACCGTTATTTTCGCTAAAGTAATCGGCTGCTTACTACCTATAGCCGCTAAGGGCATTAGACTAGACCCTGCTATAATGGCCAGTCCTTTAATTACCACCATTGTAGACGCCTTTGCCTTAGTTATTTATTTTGCAATGGCAACATGGTTGATGGGACTGTAAAGCATTAAAAAGACAGGGGAATGACATGCTCCCCTGTCTTTAAATAAATATAGGCAAAGTACCGTAACAAAACTTATTTTTTATAGGCTTCCGGCCTAAAACAATATGTACCGGTAGCCAGAGAATAAACATCTTTTTCTTCAGCTTCAATTCGTTTTAAAATCCTCTCAATTATTTGTAACGAATCCTGTCTGAATGCTTCAGTATTTTGTCTGATTGCGCTAGGGTTTAGCAGGTACTTTTTCTGATAAGCATCAAACTCGTTAGCTAATTCTCCCATTTCATCGACTACATTATTAGCAACTGCTTTAGCTTCCTTGGCTTGGCTTTGCAAAAGGCAAGGATAAAGGTAATCATCTTCAAATTTCAAATGCATAGCCAAAACTCCGTTTAAGTGCCCGATTTTTAAAGCAATCCACAAGGCGTTACGGGATAAATCTTCCACGCTGTATATATCTTCTTGCAGCTCCCTAAGAGTCTTTTTTATTTCATTATGTTGTTTAGCAATTAATTCTTCAAACATTTCTTTTCCTCCTAGCTTTTTCTGATTCATGCCAAGCCTAAGTATCATTACAGTTCCATTTTTTTAATAATAATAACATTATTCCTTACTTAAGTACATATTTCGAAAAAAAGAGGACGAATGATTATTTCGCCCTCTTTTAAGCTGACTTTGTAAAGCCGCATTTGTTCTCTTTTAAACTACTGGCGTAAATTGCTAGTGCCCCAAAAATTGAAACTAAGAACCACATGATGAATATTTTATCCCAACCCAGCAAGTCGGCAGCCAAGCCTGTCAGAACGCCTGCCAGTCCTGCACCTACATATATTGAAAAATCTATCAGGCCCGCTACGGTAGAAACCTTATCACAATAAGCATACTGTAAAGGAATAACTGCTGTCATCAGAGGGTTTGTCCCAAAGATAAAAGCCGAAGTACAGGCCAACAGGAGGACAGTAAAGACCGGGCTCTTTTGAATACTAAACATCAAGCCCAAGGAAGTTGCAGCGCTACCAAACATCAGTACCATGATGGTCATTTTTTCCGCCGACTTGAGTAGCCTGTTAAGCCACCCTGATAAGGCAAGGCCGGAAAAATTCATCAGCGGTATAATGAGGACGATAGCTACTGTAGATTTTAGCGACAAATTATAGGTATCTATTAACAGCTTGGGGCTCCAGAGCAGAATGCTTTCTTTTACAATTCCTTGTAACACTCCTGATAAAATTATCAGAAACAGCTTGCTGTTCAAGATGCTTTTTATTGGCTTATTCTTCCTAGAGGACAGATTCCCAAGCGGTAGATCCTCTGCTTCCTCCGGATCCGGCAGCCCCAGATCAGCCGGTTTGTTTCTTGCCATAATATACCATACAAATGCCAGTATGAGCACCAAGATTGCCGCCAGCCAGAATACCCATCTCCAGCCAGAGCTGTTCATTATTAATCCTGAACTGGCCCAGGCCGCTAAATACCCTGCAATAACGGCTATTGACATGCCAAAAGCAATTTTGTTATGGAGTTTTTTTGGAAACCAATAAGACAAGGTTTTAACCAGCGGGGCCCACAACATGGACTGGAAGATGCCGTTAGCACTCCAGAGGATTATCATGACCCACAGCATGGAGCTATAGCCAAAGGCCAGGTTAAGCAGAGCGGATACCAGAAGTCCTATGAAAACAAAAGTTCTACTGCTAACCTTGTCTCCCAGATACCCGTTAACAGCCTGACCTAAAGCATAAACCCAAAAGAAAGAAGTGCTGATGAGGCCTACACTTGTATTACTTAAGCCAAGCTCAGCCTGAAGACCGGGAATGGCTATGGAAAAATTAACCCGGCAAATGTAAGCAGCAGTATAAGCCAAAATACAGGCAGCAAATATCCTTATCTGCCATCTTTTTATATCCAGTCTGTTTTTCATGGCGTTCTTTCCTGAATAGCATAATCATAGTTAAATAAGGGACTTTTCCAAAGGCTAAATCTTTATACTAACCCATTTCCCGTCTTGAATCCCCCATATCTCACTATAACTTGCAGATTTAATAATTTTTTTGGCTTCAGCAAAATAAAAATCGATATCTTGAGGCGAATGGGCGTCTGAACTTAAGGTTACGGGAATCTCCCATTTTTTGCATTCCCTGATAATCCACTCAGAAGGATATACTTCATTCATATAGCCTCTGGCAATCCCGCCAGTATTGATCTCTACGATAACATTATACCTGGCTATTTTTTCAACTACGTCTTTAACCAGGCTAATATACCATTTTTCTTGTTCGTTAAAAAATCTATTCTTAAAATTATTCTTTTTGACCAAATCCAGATGGCCCAGTATGTCAAAGCGACGCTTAGCCAGCATTTCGACCAGCAGTTCATAATAGCGGCGAACAAGTTTTTCAATACTTGAATCGGAGCACATTTTTAATGTCTGTTCAAAAGCTTCCAGGCTCCCGTCAATGCTGTAATATTTGTTTTCGCCTTCAGCATTTATAAAATGGACTGATCCGATAATATAATCAAGCTCGTACTTGGTAAAAATCTGTCTCGTATCTCCTTGGAAATAATCAATTTCCATACCTTTATATATTTGAAGTTCTTGTTTATAAGCGGTCTTCAAACTGTCAACAGTTTTAAGATAGTCTTCTGTATTTTCATATTCCATTGTCCAGCCAGTTGTAAAAGGAGCAGGCCCATGACAAGAAAAGCCCAGCACGGAAAAGCCCTTAGCTAACGCTTGCTTAACATATTCTTCCGGATTTCCTGCTCCATCACAGAAATTGCAATGTGTATGTAAGTTGAACAACATAAAAAACCTCCAAAAAATCTATCAGTTACTTTTAATACTAGTTCATAAAAAGTGGGGCAGGGATTTCATAACTGTCAGGTTAAAGCTCCCAACCCCAAAAATTCAATGATACTCAGGTGGATCTATTGCTCCTTTTAAGAAAGACAAGCTAAATAAGAACGTTGAGGCTATAGAAAGCTACATAAATTCCTGAACACGAGCACAGGCCACAAAGTGGTTAGGACTTACTTCCTGAAGCTCCGGATTCCGCTCTAAACATACTTCACTACGGAAATCACAGCGCTTGTTAAAACGGCATTCGTCAGGCAGATTTATCGGAGAAGTTATTTCCCCCTTGATCAGGGATCGTTTAGGCTTATCCTTGGCTACTATAGGCAGGGGAATGGCCGACAGCAGTTTTTTGGTATAGGGATGAAGCGGATTTTCGAATAGTTCATCAGCCGGGGCCTTTTCCACCACCTGGCCAAGATACATAACGGCAATATCATCGGAAAAATATTTCACCACCGAAAGATCGTGGGTTATAAAGACGTAAGTCAAACCGAAATCCTTTTGCAGCCGCTTCATCAAGTTAAGAATCTGGGCCTGAATAGAAACATCTAGGGCAGAAACCGGTTCATCACAAATGATCAGTTTGGGCTTTAAGGCTAAAGCCCTGGCAATGCCAATCCGCTGCCTTCTCCCGCCGTCCAGTTCATGAGGGTAAGTATTGATCAAACGGGAAGCCAAGCCTACTGTTTCCATCAATTCTAATGTCCTCTTTTCAATTTCCTTTCTGCCCCGAATCAGTTTATGTTCATAAATAGGCTCGCTGATAATCTGCATTACATTCTGTCGGGGATTTAAAGAAGAAAAAGGGTCTTGAAAGATCATCTGCATCTCAGTCCGCAGTCTGCGCATCTTGCGATTGCTGTAGTTAGTAATGTCCTCGCCGTCAAAAATTATCCTGCCGGCAGTTGGCTGCAATAGCTTTAAAATACATCTACCCGCTGTAGACTTACCGCAGCCGGACTCTCCAACTAAGCCTAGGGTCTTGCCCCTTTCTACCGTGAAACTCACACCGTCAACTGCATGTAGTTTACCCTTAGGGGTATCGAAATACTTTTTTAAATCCTGCACTTCGAGGAGAACATTATTAGGTTTTTCCATTAGCTATTCCTCCTCAACCGGAAGTTTTTATCCTCGTATCTCCGGCAGGCCACAAGATGGGAACCGATTTTCTTAAGCTCCGGAACTGCCTCTGTACATTCGTCGATGGTATAGGGGCACCTGGGCGCAAAGGCACAGCCCTTGGGCAAATTCATGGGATCCGGCATCATACCTTTAATGGGAACCAGCTCTTCGCCCCTTTTCCTTAAATTAGGCAAGGAATTAAACAAACCTTCCGTATAAGGATGCAAGGTATCATTAAATACTTCCTCTAAAGTGCCTTCCTCCACAATGCGACCTGCATACATAACCGCAACCCTGTCGCACACATCAGCAATTACGCCAAGATCATGAGTGATCAGCAGCATAGATGTGTCGAATTTGCGATTCAGTTCTTTAATCAGTTCCAGGATCTGGGCCTGAATGGTCACGTCCAGAGCTGTGGTAGGCTCATCTGCAATCAACAGCTTAGGGTTACAGGCCAAGGCAATGGCGATTACCACCCGCTGCCGCATACCTCCGGAAAGTTGGTGAGGGTAATCACCGGAACGACTTGCCGGAATGCCAACTTGCTCCAGCATCTCCCTGGCCCGGTTCAAGGCCTTTTCCTTGCTCCTCTCTCCGTGAATCATGACGCTTTCCGCAATTTGCTCACCAATGGTCATAACAGGATTCAAGGCAGTCATGGGATCCTGGAAGATCATGGCTACATCATTACCGCGCACCTCTTCCATCTTTTTCGGGGGAAGTTTAAGCACATCCACACCGTTTAAGATTATGGAACCGCTCTTAATGATCCCGGGCGGGTTGGGAACCAGATTCAAAATAGATAAGGCAGTTGTAGTTTTACCTGCACCGGTTTCACCTACAAGTCCGAGGATGGTTTTTTTCCCGATGATAACATTTATATTATTAACAGCTTGAACACAACCTTCATCGGTTTCGTAATGAACTACCAAGTCTCTTATTTCCAAAATATTTTCTGTCATCTTCAATCACCTTTATTTTTTTAGCTTGGGATCTAAGGCGTCCCGGAGACCGTCACCCAGAAGATTTAAGGCCAGCACCGTCAGCATGATGGCAAAACCCGGAATAACGCAAATATAACCTGCACTACGCATGTAGTCCCGTCCTTCGGAAAGCATGGCACCCCACTCAGGAGCAGGGGCAGGAACGCCAATACCAAGGAAACTCAAGGAAGATGTAGCAATAATTGTGGTCCCAATTAAAAGGGTGGTTTGAACGATGATCGGTGACAAGCAATTGGGCACAATATGCTTAAGGATAATCTTCCAGGTAGGTACACCTATGGCATATGCTGCTTCAATAAATTCCTGACCGCGAATAGTCATAACCGAAGCCCGGGCAACCCTAGAAACGGTTGTAGTAGCTGAAACACTTAAGGCCAACAAGAGATTGAAGGTATTCGTACCTAACAAGGATACGATAACCACCGCAATCATGATGTTGGGTATAGCGTACAGGACGTCGTTGATCCGCATGATTATATCGTCGACGAGTCCACCATAAAAACCGGCAATAGAGCCAAGTATGATGCCTACAACAAGACCGATGGCAACAGCCCCGGCACTAATGGCCAGGGAGAATCTTGCACCGTATATTACACGGGCAAAGATGTTGCGCCCAACTTGATCGGTACCAAAAGGATACTCTAAACCCGGAGCTTTAAATCTTTCAGAGATATTCTGGCCTATGATGTCTTTTTCATAATCATATATAAAGCCGCTGGCAATAGTCACGACAACCAAGAGCACCATGAAAATCAAGCCGATAATAGCTCCCTTGTTTTTCTTCAAACGCCGCATGGTCTCCGAAGCCAAACCTCGGCTCCTGTATACCGGGTGCGCGGATTTGGCAGTAGCTGTTTCCATACTTATCTACCCTTTCCTCACATACTGAGCTTTTATTCTGGGATCAACAAACGCGTAGATAATGTCAACAACCGTGTTGACCAGACACATCATGATACTGCAAAGGATAATTGAGCCGGTAACCATTGGAGTGTCCCGTTTGGAAATGTGATCGAAAATTAATCGTGCTATGCCTGGCCAGGCAAATACTGATTCTGCAAGAACCGACCCGGTCAACACATTGGCTAACTGGAGGCCGATAACGGTAATTATGGGTATTAAAGCATTGCCCAAGGCATGTTTGTAGATAACGGCCCTATCAGAGGCCCCTTTGGCCTTAGCAGTTCGTATATAATCCTGACGGATAACATCAAGCATTGCGGAACGGGTGGTTCTGGTGATTAAGGCTGCAAGCCCGAGGCCAACAGTAGCCGCCGGCAGGACCACTGAAATAATTCCAGACCTGCCACCCGACGGAAACCAGCCAAGGCGTAAGGAAAAAAATAAAATCAAGATGAGTCCCAGCCAGAAATTAGGCATTGAAACGCCAAACAGCGCAAAGACCATGCCCAAATTATCCTTCCATGTATTTTGATTTATTGCTGTGTATATTCCTAAGGGAATAGATAACAATACAGCAAAAAAAACCGAAGCAAAAGCCAACTCCATCGTAGCGGGCAGTCGAGCCATAAATGATTTAAAAACATCTTTATTTGTAACATAGGAAATTCCCATATCGCCCCGCACTAAGCCCGCCATATACCTAATGTATTGAACCGGAACAGGATCGTTAAAACCGTATTCCTCGCGGACTTGTTCAATACGTTCGGCAGATGCTTTATCACCGGCAATGATCATCGCCGGATCCCCACCGGTAAGATTCATGGCAAAAAAAATGATGAAAGACGAGATTAATATGGCGGGAATTAATTGCAGCAACCTCTGTATAATGAAACGGATCATCCTTTTGCCTCCTCAATCAAAGTCAGATGTCAATCCTCAAATCAACCCACAGGTTGCAGCAAAAAACTGCAACCTGTGGTCATAAACCGTTTTATTGTAGTTCAATGTAAGCCCGGCTCCAGTCGTGGTTCCCGCCGCCAAATAAATACTGCCCTCTTAAGCCTTTGTTGTAGGCGATAACCAGGTTGGCTATGTACAAGGGAACCTGAGCACAATCGTCAACTAGCAGTTCCTGTAGCTCTACCCCATACTGGTAACGCTGCTCCTGATCTCTTTCCGTACGGACTTTATAAATCAAATCGTCAGCTACAGGATTTGAATAGTGGTGATAATTATAGGGAGAGCCGGTAGCGAAAAGGTCGTTGTAAACCCAATCAACCTTTTGGTCTTCATTCCATCTCCAGAGGAACAACTCCTGCTCGCCTTTAGTACATATTTCTTTAAGGGTTGCATCCTCCACAACATCAATGATGACATCGATGCCGATCTGTTTCAGATTATCCTGAATAACGGTGGCAATGTCAGTATAAGGAGTGGAGTTAGCAATCAACAGCTTGGTGGAAATGCCGCCGTCAGGGTAGCCGGCCTCTGCCATCTTGGCCTTGGCCTTTTCCAGGTCATAGGGGAAACCTTCCATCTCATCATAGAAACCCCATAGCCCCCTGTTGAGAATAGTGGTTTGGGGAGTACCTTTGCCATCAACAGCCACGGTCAATACGTCGTCCCTGTTAATGGCATGGGCTACTGCCTGGCGAAGTGTCTTGTTGTTCCAAGGCTCCTTGGTCGTGTTAAAGGCAAAGTAGAACAGCCTAGTACCTGGTTGTTCATGAACAACAATATTGTCATCTTTTTCCAGGAATTGTAGTTCATTAATTGGCGGATCGATGCAGACATCTATTTCGCCGTTTTGCAAGGCAATGGTACGGGCGGAAGCCTCAATTATAGGCCTAAAGATAATCCTCTCAGCTACACCGGCGTTTTCCGGATCCCAGTAGTTTTCATTCCTTACAAAGCTTACGTATTCTCCGGATACCCATTCTTCAAATTTGTACTGTCCTGTACCAACCAAATAGGGTTCATCCATACCGCTTTCGTAAGCTTTCTTAGATTGAATACCGACATTAACGGCGGTAAGATTCATAAGGAACTCATTGTCATAACTCTCTAAATTCAAGCGAACAGTATAGTCGTCAATTACATCAACTGATTTAAGACCTGCCATAAGAGTAGAGGCATTGCTATTTAAGCACATCTCGTAAGTAAACTTAACATCTTCAGCAGTCATGGGAGTGCCGTCGTGAAACTTAACATTTTCCTTCAGTTTGATTTCCAAAGTTGTGTCATCTACGTATTCCCAGGATTCAGCTAATTCAGGTTCCAGTTTGCCATCGTTGGTGAAAAAGATCAGCGTCTCATGGGTTAGTTTCAGACAAATATTGTTGATCTGGTCGTTTTGGGCCAACAGGTCCAAGTTGTTGATTTCGGCAGCTGAACCAATGACCAGGGTATCCTTGATCCGAGGTGAGCCTGTTTCCTTGGAAGAAGAGGTACCCTCGTCTGTCCCGGTTGCCGCATCTTTGTTTCCTTGGGAGCAACCGACGACAAGTGAAAAAATCATTACCAAACAAAGAACAAGTGAGGTAATTTTTTTCATCCCTTTTTCTCCTTTACTATTTATTTTTTTAGCGCAACGCACTTTCTCAAATACAACACCAGTAATAATTAACGGGCAGGTCATAACTAATGTTGTATTCCGTTGCTTTTGTTGTAATTCTGTCACAATACAGTCATTATGTCAATATGTTTTCATTGCTTTTTTAATTATTCAAAAAATTACAATTTAATAATGCTAGCTATCCTACTTCTTCAACTGAATATACTCCTTCTAAGTTATTAATGGCCTCTACAATCCTATGCTTTTCTGTATGTTGGGGACACTGGACTGCCAGATACAAATTCAATACTTCTTTATTCTGCTCTAAAAAATGCATGTTCTTTATATTGGCGTTCATGTGGCCTAAAATCTGACCGATTTTGCCGATTTGACCCGGTTTGTCTTCCAGTTTTATCTCCATGTTTAAATAAGGGCTCTTTAAAGATACGCGTCCTTCTAAACTTTTCAGGGCTTTTAAGGTAATAAAGGCAAACAATGCGGTAAGGATACCTGCAAAATATGAACCATTACCAATAGCCAGACCTATGCAAGCAACCACCCAGAGCCCAGCCGCCGTAGTCAGCCCTCGTACGGTAACACCTTCGTTGATTATTGTACCGGCACCAAGAAAACCTATCCCACTAATAACTTGAGCCCCTAGACGTGCAGGATCTAAACCGGTCAAACCGCTGTATTTAGCAAAAATATCCAAGGATAAAATCTGTATAAGGGCCGCTCCAAGACAGGTTAAGATATTTGTTCTAAGCCCTGCGGGCCTGTTGCTAAACTCTCTTTCATAACCTATTAAAGCACCTAATAAGCCTGCTAAAATCAACTTAAACAAAACAGTTGCATAATAGTACACTAATATCACCCCCTTGCCCATGGGCGTTGATGTACCTTATAAAAAAGCGAAAGCAATTATCAAGAAAACTAAAAGTACAGTAGGTATATATATCCAGCAAGCTGTAAATTTCCTGACAAGAGTCCGCATGATCTGAATGTTCTCAGCCTCGGGATCCTTTAAAATAAAGCCCGGCAAAGTTTCTTCTGAAAGGATTGGAATTTTAAAGAGATGAGCCCTGCCAAAAAAGAATTGGGTTATTTCTTTTTTCCATTCAGGAAAATAATCTTTTAACTTCCGCACAAAAACAATATTTACGGTCCAGGCCGCAATGTAACCGGTAATCAGAGCAAATAAACTGAAAAAGGAAAGCCAGGCAAAAAGGTCGGTACGTAACACTTTTGAAAATAAACTAATGGAAAAGGGAGTTAAATAAATAAAAACAGAAGCAATCAAACAAATCCGTCTGATTAAAATACTGTAATCTCTCATCTGCAGTCCTTTCAACTAAGTTTTTCTGTAGCTTATCCCAAGGCCTCTTTCAGGCTTTTATCCAGCTACAGCCGATTATTTTTAGTTCCTTTTCCCACTCGTGAGGCACATCGATGTCAGATATTATGGAAATATCACTACTGATGTGGTTTATCCTATAAAAATTGTTAACACCAATTTTTGAGCGATCTAAGAGCATAAAAGTCTCTTTAGCAATACTAATCAATTTTTTGGAAATGGCAGCTTCGTAGGTGTTTAAGCTGGAAAACCCGTTTTCCAGACTAAAACCCGTTGGAGATATAAAGGCCTTATCTACGTAGATATCATTTAAATATTGTTCAGCCAGGGTACCGATACAAGAACGTTGAGATGTATTTACCTCACCCCCCACACTAAACAAATTACATTTTAATAAACCATTGTTGCAGTAATTAATTAATTGTTCCAAAATGTAAAAATTGTTTACGATAATTGTAAGGTTCTTTTTTGTGGTCAGATATTTACACATATGAGCCGTAGTAGTTCCCGTATCTAAAGCAATGGTGTCCCCATCTTGAATTTCATTACATGCCGCTTTGGCAATCCTGTCTTTTTCTTCTTTATAAGCTGTCATTTTTAAATCGAAGTAGGGTTCGCGGTTATCATGGTAAAGGAACTTAACAGCACCGCCATGGGTTCTCTTCAATTCACCTGCTTTTTCCAGGAAATCCAAATCTCTTCTTACAGTCTCCATACTTATGTTGAACTTTTTAGCAAGGCCACTAACCGTAACTTTGCCGTGTTTAAGCAGGGTTTCCCTGATTATTTGATGTCTTTCTTCTAAAAGCAACTTACTCACTTCCTTCACCTTTCCAAATTTTAACAGCATAGAAACGTTAAGCTTTCTTCAGCCTTCTTTACTATCCATAGTACCTTTCACTAAATTCAAAGTCAATAAAAATTTTGGTTTTTTGACGTTTTTCAATTGTTTTTGTGGCTGTTATTATGGCATTGTGTTGTTAAATTCATACAAAGAAGCAATCTCAAAGCAAAAAAAGCCAACTAATTACATGGAACTAGAAAAGAGCACGAGAACTCTTAAAATCATGTTCCATATAAGTAAACGGGCGAATGGACAGCCATTCGCCCGTTTACTCGCTGGCTTGATAAAACGACAACTCTTGGCAATAAAAAAACGCCTTACAAGGCGTTTGGAGCGGGTGAAGGGAATCGAACCCTCGTAGCCAGCTTGGGAAGCTGGAGCTTTGCCACTAAGCTACACCCGCTAATTAAAAATTCCTATGGTGGGCCATCAGGGATTCGAACCCGGGACACCCTGATTAAGAGTCAGGTGCTCTAGCCAACTGAGCTAATGGCCCTCATTATCCTACTGCATTTATATATTTTATAACATGTAAAAACTAGTGTCAAATAGTTTTCTCCTGTTAGCCGGTGTCAACTTTTTACAGGATAGATATAGGCATATTTCACTTATCGGATTTAATCTGTTATTAGTCAAAAAAATTAACTCTCGTAATCCCTCAGAATCTGCAAAATGCTCTCCTGGTATTTCTTCAGGGTTTGCAACCAGTTCTTTAGACAGTCCCTGCCTTCCTCCGTTATCTTGTATATTTTTTTGGCCGGCCCTGTACTGCTGGTATCCCAGTCTGACAGTAGTAGTCCTCTTTCTTCCATTACATTCAATGTCCGGTATATTCCAGTACTGTCAACCGGTTCATTCCAAAGGGGTTGTTGATTAAGAATCTCTATAATTCTATATCCATGTAACCCTTCCTGATATTTGTTCAGCAAGACTAAGATCTTGGGCTGGATCAGCTTGTCAAGATAATGTCCTTTACAAGAACACTTGCCTCTATCCACTACTAAAGTTTTTCTTTTTTTCACCTAAAACCCACCTCCTTTTGCGGGCTTTCATCCAGTTTTCCTCCTAGCTAAAAGCCAAGGCATATTTAGGGCACTAAGGCAGTACGTTTACAGCCATTTTATCCCTTAAGTCTGAACAATATTAACTAATCAATTTAGTATAGTAATTACCACACCAACTACGATTATACCTGCAACAACATTAGTATAATTAGCATAATGAGTGCCTACAACAATCTTATACCATGTTCTTGTTCCAATCCCACTTTTTGTAAATAACGGTGACCGGCTTTTTCATCTTTAAACTGCTCTTTTATACTCAATATGTCATCAAATACTTTAAAGAAAGCATTAGTTATTTCCGGATCAAAATGACTACCTGTAGAGTCTTTTATTATTTTAACTGCCTCTGATACGCTAAAAATCGGCTTATAGATTCGTTTACTGGTAAGTGCATCAAATACATCGGCCAAAGTCACAATCCGACTGGTCAAAGGAATCTTTTGTCCTGCTAAGCCGTAAGGATAGCCGCTCCCATCAAATTTTTCATGATGGGAAAGAGCAATCTGTTCGGCTATCTGAAGTAATTTGTTATCAGAACCAGCCAATATATTGGCGCCGATAATCGTATGCTGCTTCATGATCTGCCATTCATCCCAAGTTAATTTACAGGGCTTTAAAAGCACTTTGTCAGGTATGCCAATTTTACCTACATCATGTAAAGGACTGGCCTGAGAAATCATTTCACATAAAGCTGAAGGGAGACCTAAGGAACGGGAAATAGCCAAGGAGTAGTGACTAATTCTTTTAATATGTCCAGCTGTATCATCATCGCGATATTCGGCAGCAATAGACAAGCGATATAAAGTATCCAAATAGGCTTGAGTTAAAGAGACGTTAGCTTCTTTGATTTGCTTTAAAGCATTTTCCAGCTGAGATGTCTTTTCCCGGACTGCAAGTTCCAGGTTATGGTAATAATCCTTTAGACGGGCATATTCGTGATAAGCCTTAACTTTAAGAGAAGATTTAACCCGGGCAACTAATTCTGCCCTGTCCACAGGTTTGATCAAAAAATCATCTGCCCCTGCTTCCAATCCCTTAACCCGCGATTGTTTATCCCCATAAGCTGTAACCATGACGACGGGGATAAGGCGCAATTCTTCATCTTTTTTAAGTTGAGTGCATATTTCCAAGCCGGTAATGCCATCCAAAATCAAATCAAGCAAAACCAAGTCGGGGCGATGAGCTCTCACTAGTTCAATTGAATGAGGGCCGCCGTCTGCTTCAATAATCTCGTAATTTTGCGGTTTTAAAAAGGCTGCCAGAAGTTTACGCTCCAGCTTGCTGTCGTCGATTACCATGATTTTGGCGTGCAAAAATAATTCCCCCAACAAAAACCGATGTTTACCAGCTTAACCACTATAATAATTTCTGCAAAAAGCCACAGTTTCCTCTAAAAAATCTACAAAAATAGCCTTTAAATAACAAAAATATAACAAAGATTATAAACCGCGAAGATATAATTACTTAGCAAAACAAAAAAGCCTCAAAAAGTTTGAGGCTTAAAAGATACTAATTATTGTCATTCCTTGACCCCAATATCTCTGGCTACCACTATGCCTGTCACCGAGGCTTGCATTAGTCCTCTCGTAATACCTGCACCGTCCCCAATAGTGTAGAGGTTAGCTATATGGGTTTCAAATTTATTATTAACTTTAGTCTTAGAAGAGTAAAACTTGACTTCTACCCCATAAAGCAAAGTATTACGGGCATAAATGCCTGGAGCTATATGATCAAAGGCTCGTAAGGTTTCGGTAATCGATGTCAAATATCTTTGAGGTAATACATAGCTTAAATCGCCAGGTACGGCATTTTTTAAAGTAGGAATAGTTGTTGATTTCTTTAACCGATCATAGTCTGTACGGCGTCCCTTTAAAAGATCTCCCAAACGTTGTACCATTACCCCGCCGCCGGTTAACATATTAGCCAGACGGGCTATATAACGACCATATTCAATAGGCTGATTAAAAGGTTCGGTAAACCTGGTGGAGACCAAAAGGGCAAAGTTAGTATTTTGAGTTTTAAGCTTATCGTCAGCATAACTGTGGCCGTTAACAACAGCAATGCCACCGTCATAATGTTCCTCTGAAACTACTCCTCCCGGATTCATGCAGAAAGAGCGAACGCGGTTATCAAACGTATCAGAGTAATAAACTAGCTTTGCTTCATATAAATCTTTGGTCAGGTGATCCATAATAGAATTTGGTACTTCAACCCGTACCCCTATATCTACTTCATTATTTTCAGTTTTAATGCCCAGTTTGGCACATTCTTTGGCCAGCCAATCGGCTCCGCCCCGACCAGGGGCAACTACCACATAACGGCAAGAAATTCTCTCCGGTTCTTTTCCTTTGGTTTGAATCATTACACCTACTGCTTGCCCATCTTCAACCAAAATATCGGTAACGTTTGTCAGCTCCCTAAATTCCGTATTGGTGTTGGCAATTAAATACAAGTACATAGCTTTCAGGACTTCAAAAGCATGCTCTGTCCCTAGGTGTCTGACAGGACAAGGAATAAGCTGAATACTATATTTTGATGCTTCATAAGCAATATCGTCAACTCTTTTGCTGTTTAAGCCGTGAACTACGTCTCTGGCACCAAATTGAAGATAGATACTATCTGCATAGTCAATTAACTCCTGAGCTTGACTGTCCGACATATACTCGGTAATCCGTCCCCCTACTAAGGGAGATTTGCTCAGCTTGCCGTCACTAAAGGCACCGGCCCCAGACCAGCCGCTAGTTATACTGCAAGGGTTGCAGTTGAGGCAAACTCCGGTTTGCCTGGCGAGGCAAGTCCTTTTTTCAATTGTCCTACCTTTATCAACAATCAAAATTTTTAAATTTTGGTTAATTTTAGTCAATTCCAGGGCTGTAAAAATTCCAGCAGGTCCCGCACCTACAACGACTACATCATAACAATACTTCATAAACGTACCGCCCCCATTGTCTTTAGTCTAAACAACAGACATAAAAATAGCTCAAATAGAAAGTCTCCATTTGAGTCAACAGCAAAACAGTCCATATACATCTTACATTTAATTACTTTTTATGTCAAGAAAAAATCCGAACAAAATATAGCATTTTTATTAAAATCATTCGGATTTTGCGGTTAAAAAAGCCTCTTACTCCAAAATTACCCTAAAACGCATAATCTGAGGACGTAATTCAATGGCCTGCAAGGTATAGCCCGACTGTAACTGGCTTAAATCTAAAAATAAGTCATATTCTTGAGTTAAAAGGTTTAAAGTCTGCTCTTGGACGGACAAGCCATCAATTACTAAACTTTCCGGTTTAAAGCGAACTTTTTTGTTTTCTATTACTAACCCCCCTGTCAATTCAATGGTCGATCCTTCTACTGAGTGAAGGGTTAACTTATCTTGGCCAATTGTAACGTTTAAGGACTGCCATTTTGCATCTAATTTGGAAAAATGATTGTTTATGGTACTCTGTGAAACTTCGACTAAAGTTTGTCCCGTCAGCCAATTGAAATTTATTTTGTCAGGAGTCAGGCTAAACCAGGGCAACTTTGGAATAGTACGTAGTAGTGTGTCAAGAGCAGGGAAAACATCACTCCAGCTCCGCTCAAGGACTACGAGTTTTTGGTAAAGCTCCTGGGAAATGTCCTGAGCATAAGCTAAGGCTTTCTCCTTTTCCAACTGGGCCTGAGCCAACATTTCACTACGAACCTTTTGCTCTTCATAAGCTTGTTCAGCAGCCTTTTTTTCCTTCTCCAGTTCTGACTTTTTACTTGCCAGCTTCTTTTCCAACATGCCTACAGTTGCAATATGCTTTTGATTATGCTCCACTAAACGCTTGGTTATTTCCAACCTTATCAACAAGTCGCCCCAACTTTGAGAAGTAAATATAACCTCCAAATAAGCGTTAGGGCCTGTATAATAATAGTATTTTAGCACCTTGGCCAGTTCTAGACGGGCAGTAGCAAGATCTACACTAAGAATTGCCAGTTCTTTATTTAGCTGGTTAATTCGGCGGGAGTGGTTAGCAATTTCCTCCTCCAAACTCTTTAGCTGAAGCTTTAAGGCTTCTGCTTTTATTTGCAGCTCTCTCATTTCCAAAAGTAGCAGTATTTCTTGTTCTTTAAGCTCATCTTGCTGACGGATTATCTCCTCCCGTCCTTCCTTCCAATCTTCATGCTCGAGGCTTAAAACGGGGACAGCAAAACAAAAACAGAAAAGAAAAGCCGGTAAAATAGTACCGACAAAGATTCTTTTAACTAGAAGGAGAAGCAATTGTTTGCTTGCTTTCTTTAGCATAGAGAGCCTCCAAACAAACAAGATTAATCTTCTCCACTATTCGCTTTTAATCGAAGATTTTCCTGTAAGTTTTAGTGAAATCTGCCTGTCTTAATAAAGTTACGCAAGGCTTTGACTAAGAAATAACCTAAAGTAAAAACCACTAAAGCTTCACTTATACCTATACTTACTACAGTTGCCCAATAGGGCCAGTCAAAAAAAGCATGTAAATATAAACTCACAAAGATAGCGTTAAAAAGAACAGGGGATAAATAACCAAACCAAGTATCTTTAAAACGATAAGTAAAATAAGCCGCTACTAAGGTAGTAAAGCTGCCCCCAAGTACGTCAATAATTCCAAAAGGGCCAATGACATTGGCTACTAAAGCCCCTATAAACAAACCTGGAATAGCTTCAGGAAATATCATAGGCAGCAAAGTCAAACTTTCCGCAAAACGGACTTGTATTACCCCGTAAGATATTGGTTGTAAGGCAAGACACAAAACGATATAAATTGCAGCAATCAAAGCGCCTCTTGCTATTTTTATACCCAAGAGGATTCCTCCTTTAAAGACACGTCCTTAGCACGATTATTCAACTAAGGGATAACCTCAGCCTGGGCCAGTTGAAAATGACCATCAAAAGAAAAAGCTAAGGGGATTTTTTCCATTCTAATAGTAGCTATACTAATTGCATCTATGTAAGATAAATCTTCATTAGCAAGACTGCGTAACAAGTCTCTGGCATATTGCTCAGTTTTAGACGGTACTGTCTTAATTCTAATTCGACCTAGTTTGGAGCATTCCTCTATTACATCTAGAAATTTACATGCTACATCCCACCCCAACCTATACCTTAGGAGTGTATAAGTTTCTCCTACAATATAGTTAGTAATATACAGCAAATATTTCTGTTGCAGAAGTTCCGCCCATTGTTTGTATGCTGCCACATGATAAGGATCATCCCTGTCTATAAGGGCGTAAAAAGCTCCTGTGTCTATAAACACCGATGGGGCTTTCATGGAAAACCTAACCTTTTTTTCGGCCACCCTGGGCGATACCGGCTAGGGCTGCAATAGGTTCCTCAGGCGGAATAGAAAACTGTTTTAGCATGTATTCTTCCAAGGCTCTGCGAACTATTTCCGCTTCGGGCAAATTCTGCTGGCGAGCTGTGTCAGCCAACACTTTATTTAGTTCAGGAGATAAATAAAACTGTTTACGAACAGCTTTTCCCAATGGTAAATCCCACCCCTCTTAAAATCTGACTTTATTAGTTTTACCGAAAGGCTGTGATCCTATGGCCTCAAAAAATTACCAAAGCTTTGCCATAATAACTTGTATTGACATTCCTTTTTATTCCAGTTATACTTTTGTATACTACACTATAAATGTTAGGTAAATTCTAAGCATTCATAAAAAGGGGGGCGAGGAGAAGTGACCAATAGAGGCGAGAATTTAGCATGTCAGTTGGATATGGTCATCAGCGAACTTACTAACCGCTTGCGTATAGTTACGGCTAAGGAGTACGGTTTAACAGGCGTGCAGTTTTTTATTTTGCGCTATATAGCCAGTAAGCAAAGGCTTACTGTTACAGATTTAGCTTACACCCTTGGAGTGACCTTAAGCGCCATTACCGGCTTAGTAAACCGGCTGGTTAATATGGGTTTAGCTGAGCGGCAGCAGGACCAAGAAGACAAGAGAGTAGTATGGGTTAAACTCACACCTCAAGGCCTTAAATTAATCGAACAAGCCAACAAAAGTCGCGCCAAAGATCTAATTTTTTACCTAAAACAACTCCCGCCCAAAGTACAAGAAACTTTACCTGAATTTTGTGAAGGCTTGACTAAATCACTAAACATCAACAGTTTTTCTTAAAAAGAATGGAAAGGGGCGCTCATTTAGCGCCCTATTAACCGCCACCTATAGGCGGGAAAATCCCCACCCTGTCCTTATCCTTCAGGCAATAAGATTTATCGCACCTCTTACCATTGATCATGTAAATCAATTCATAAGGCAGTTCCAGATTGAGTAGCTTTACAAGCTCATTTAAAGTGGTGTTTTCCGGTACTTCCATTTCAAAGTCGGTCTCACCAAAACAATCCAGTTCCTCGTTGTTGCAGAACAAGCCGGCAAATAAGTGGACTTCCAGTTTCATAGTAACTCCCTTAATGTAGTTCTACAGTTGGTCGAGTCCTGGGCTCATCTTCAGGTGCCATCCAAACTTCAGCAGGAGGAGACTTGACTTCTTCTTTCAAATCAGCAAAAACTTGTTGTAACTCATCAGGGGTAAAATCCCAGGTAGTGTTATGGGGCGGTATTTCTTCCTCAAAGAATTCAGGCAGTCTGTCACTAACCTCCGTTAGACCTGCAGCTCTGTTAAAGTCAATTTCAGTTTTTAACACAAAACGGCCCAGTCCCAGCATATGGTCATAAGTAAACTCTTTACCTGAAATAGCTTCCAACAGCTGATTTACCGCATCCATGGCCTCTGGTTTATCTAACATACTAAAAGCAACAAAGACACATAAGCCCGCACTATCAATACCGGCAGTAGCTATCTGCAAATTTTTAGATAGTTCGATATTTCCTTCTTTGGCTAAAGGACCGACGTGGCCGCCAACGTTAAGAATATTGCTTGTTACAGCATATCCGGCCGTGTGGTCGGCACCCATGGGGGTAGTAGCATAAGTTACACCTTGGCCTTTTACGGCCCTGGGATCATAAGCAGGTATGGCCTGATCTTTTACTACCGCCACCCGGCTTACTCCAAATACTTTACCGGTTACCGAAGCACCACAGCCGATAATCCGACCAAGATAAGTTCCTTTCTTAATCTCCTCCAGGATTGCCAGCATTTTTTGACCGTCACCAAAGGGTAAAACGCCCCCTTCCATAGCCGTAGCAATAGCGACAGCCGTTTCAATAGTGTCTATACCAATATCGTCGCAAATACGATCAGCTTGGGCAATAATATCTAAATCATCCACACAACATACAGCTCCAAATCCCCAAATTGTTTCATATTCAAAACCTGCTGTAACAAAGTTGCCTGATTCGTCATTATATACCTGGGAACAGCTAATGACACATCCGGCATGACAATTGTGGGTAGGTTTACCTTTGCGGGTAGTAATATACTCATACATAGTTTCACCGCTGATCTTGTTGGCGCCGGCAAACCTGCCCCGCCTAAAGTTTTGGGTAGGCAAACCCCCAGCCTCATTGATAATATTAACAAGCACGTTAGTGCCATAAGTGGGAAGACCTTGCCCGGTAACAGGATGTTCCTTTAGGGCTTGGGCAAAAGTTTTTGCCGCTTGGCGGAATTTTTCCGGTTCAGCAATTGGGACCGGCGGGGTACCTGTATCATCTAATGTTATATACTTTAAGCCTTTGGAGGCCATTACTGCCCCTAAACCGCCCCGGCCCGCACTACGAATATAACCGTGGTAATCTTTAATTGAAATGTTGGCTGCCAGCATTTTATATTCGCCTGCTTGGCCAATGGTAATAACCCCAATATTCTTACCATGTCTCCGGGATAAAGTGTCGATAACCTCATAATTACCTTTGCCAACTAAATCTGTTTCTTCCTGCAGTTTTGCTTCATCTTTACTAAGATGAAGACTATAGTATTTACCTTGTTCCGGCAAACCTTCGATAATAAGTGCTTTTATACCAAGTCGGGCTAATTTCTGAGCTGCACTACCTCCTGAGTTGCTTTCTTTAATACCTCCCGTCAAGGGGCTTTTGGCACCAACTGACATGCGCCCAGAATTTGGGGCCGCAGTACCCGAAAGTATACCCGGAGCAAAAACAAGTTTATTTTTTTTACCTAAAGGATGACAGACCGGATCTACCTCTTGGGCTACAATTGCTGAGGTTAGAGCCCTTCCGCCTAAGTTAGCCCATTTTTGGGGTACTTCTTCTGTTTTTACAGACAGATTAGTCATGTTGACCCGTACAATTTTCATTATCCCACCTGCCACAAGTTTTTTGCTTAGTATAGCCAGTTGGGTAAAAATTATCCTTACTTGTTTTTCAAGCCAAACATTACTCTGTATGGACCGGGTATACCATAGGGGATAAAAGCAATACGCTGACCGGGCTTGATTTGTGCTCCCTTTAGGGGGCGAGGGATTCCGTCAATAAAAACACCCTCTATCTCCTCCAGGGGTAATTCTAACATCTGGGCTAATTGAGTGGCGCTACACTCCTCTTTCAGCAAAAATTTATGGGGAAAGGACCAGCCTTTTTGTGCTCCAAACCTTTGCAGGGATCCAAAAAGGCGTATTTCTATCATTTTTTTCACTACCTCTTAAGTTAAGTTTTTTATATAATTCCCCATTTTGTTTAAAACTAACTTAGCCAACATTTTTGTAGTATTAATTCTACTCAGCTATCACATTCCACACCTCTGCAGGCACTAAGCCTAAACGCCATAAAGCAATTCCTGCCAGATTATATTTTGAAGCTACTTCAATCTTTCCTCTTATACTGCGCCTGTTTTCATACCAAACTTCATGTTCTACATCATTTTCGTCATTATATCTATAGTAAGGTGTATAATGCTCATCGCTCCAGCCCGCCTCACCATGAGGCAGATTAAGTACCTGAGCCAAATCTACAGTCTTACCCTTTTGCCCTGCTGGCCAGTCATAACCATATAATCCAATGCCTAAAACCAACTTTTGACTGTCAATCTGGCTTACAGCATACCGGACAACACTTTCCACCCATTTCAGGCTGGCCACAGGTCCCGGACTGCTGCCGCTGTAATGCTGATCGTAAGCCATGATGATTAGGCTGTCCGCCAGTTTCCCCAGAGCAGCATAATCATAAGCTTTAGTCCAGCTAAATTCATCGTGGATTTTGGCAGGTACAGACAAGCTAAGATGAAAACCTTCAGGTTGTAGTTTCCCTGCCAGTTCTTTGACAAACAAAGTATAGTTATCCTTATCCTGAGCCTTAATCCTTTCAAAATCCAGATTTACTCCCTGATAACCCCGCTTTATTACAAGGTCATAGATTTGCTCTACTAAAGCTGTCCGGTTGTTTTGGCTGGCTAAAGCTACACTTAAGGCTTCCTGGTCATCAGCAAATACCAAGGCATAAACCGGAATGTTGTTAGTTTGGGCCAAAGTTTGGCCTTGGGGAAAGTAAACATTTTCGATAATTTGACTGCCATCTAACTTATAGGAAAAAGGCAAAATGGCGTTAATCTTGTCTAAATTATTTTCCAAAGAGACATAGGAATTGTGATCAACATAATAACCCCAAACCGGAAGGGGTTGATTATTAAAATCAGTCCCAACCGAAACATGCCGCTTTAAATTGTCCCAGTTTACCCTGGCCCCTAAGGCCTGGGATATGAAGCGCAAGGGGACAAAAGTACGTCCCTTCTCCAACCGGGGCAGGACATCGATTTCGTAAGCTACTCCATTAATAAAAGCCTGGTTTCCCTCAACAGGAAGGTAGATTTCTTGGCTACCCCTTTTTATCTCTACCTGTTTTAAAGCCCCATTCCAGTTAACTGTTGCTCCCATCTTTTCAAAAATCGATCTTAAAGGAACCAAGACCCGTCCCTGCTCTAAGATAGGAGGGTCAATCAGGGGAACAATTTCCCCGTCTAAACTCACCGTTATTCCGGCAGCTTGTACATGACCAGGATAAAGCAAGACCAAAATTACGATCCATACTAATCCAAACAATAATTTACGCATGTTAGCTCACCCTTGCCTCTGATTTTTGCTCTGAGGCTTAAGGTTCTTGTTTAAAGCGGAAAATCCTGCTAAAAAAAGGGCTTAAATATTCATCCTGCATTCTCTGTTAATTTTGGAAACCGCAAAAATATAAAATCTTTAGCAAAAAAAAAGCGTCTTAAACTAGACGCCTCACCTGTTAACATTTTACAATATCAAGCATGTCCCCACATTTTAAATAAGCCCCGTTGGCCTCATCAAAATCTAAGTGGAGTTCCAAACGGTAATTCTCATGGACTCGGACCAGCACATTGTTAAAAACCACGCTGCGTACACCTGAGCTTTGGACGCAGACTTTGTCTTTATCCCGCAAACCGTACTTTTTAGCATCCTGGGGTGTCATATGGATATGCCTGGCTGCTACAATACAACCTTCCTCCAAAGCAATTACCCCTGCCGGCCCGGCTAGGGTAATCCCGGAGGAACCCTCCAGATCTCCCGAATCCCTGATTACAGGTTTGATCCCCAATTTAAAACAATCAGTAACGCTGACTTCTACCTGGGTCATTTGCCTGATAGGCCCTAATACCCGGACCTGCTCAATGACACCTTTGGGGCCGATTAAGGTCACCTTTTCCTGGCAGGCGTACTGGCCGGGCTGGGACAAATCCTTCCATTTGGTCAACTTGGCACCTGGCCCGAAAAGTTTTGCGAAATCATTGGCAGATAAATGGACATGGCGGTTTGAAACGCCCACGGGGATTTGCTTAGACAATTCCAAAGGCTCCTGTGCTTTTTGTTGTAATTTTTCCAAAACTGCCCTTGTAACTATTTCTACTAACTCTTCTCTATTCAACATTTCACCGCCTTAAAGCTTCATCTGGGCAAGAACCTTACGCACAATGGCAGCTATATCTTCCGGATTAACATCCGAACCTGCAGCCTGTTTGAGGGACTTATCCTCTCCTTTGGGCAAGTCGTAGGCCAGCCGCTTGACGTCTCTCAGATGGAGAGGAGTCACATTGTCTGATGTACTGCTCCCTCCCATAGTTCCACAGCCCAAAGTCAAAGCAGGAGCCAGTCCCGTACTAAAGCCAATCCCTCCCAAGCAAGAAGGAGTATTGACTAAAATCCTGGATACAGGCTTGCGCATAAACTCTCTTATGATCTCCTCATTTTGGGAATGGATGGCAAAACTATGGCCAATGCCCATGAGGTTTAGAAGTTCAATGGCCAAATGACAGGCTTCCTCCCAATCCTTAACCAGATACAAAGCCACAACCGTAGTTAGCTTTTCATAAGACAAAGGATAGCCCGGTCCGTAGCCATCAAGGGGCGCTACTAAAAGCTTTGTATTTTCAGGAATATTAATACCTGCCTTTTGCGCAATAATTTGAGGTGTCTTGCCAACTAAAGCAGCATTCATCCCCCCTTGGGGAGTCATAACTCGGGCACTAACCTTAGCTACCTCTTCCTCATTTAAAATATAAGCCCCTTGCGTCTTAAGCTCCCGGTAAACCTGTTCTTTGATCGGTGCATCAACTAAAATTGAACTTTCTGAAGAGCAGATTACACCATTATCAAAACCTTTACTCCTAATAATATCTGCTACCGCTTTTTTAATGTCAGCAGTCCGTTCAATAAAGGCCGGCACATTACCGGCGCCTACACCATAGGCCGGTTTACCACTACTATAAGCAGCTTTGACCATACCGGGACCACCGGTCGCCAGGATTAGAGCTATATCTTTGTGTTTCATCAGTTCTTGGGTTGCTGCCATGGTCACTTTAG
>DUOV01000030.1 GCA_012838615.1 Clostridia bacterium
CTATGAAAAATAACAACAAACAAGCGTTGATCTTGTTTGTTGTTTTAGGGAGAAGTAAATGATTTTTTAACCAAAGTTAATTGTTTTAAAACTCCCAAGCTTATTACACTATCGATAGCATGATGTAACATAGTCCCAATACCCACTACCAATCCAGCATCATATAAAGAGAGCCCAAAGGGTAATACTATTAATGCTTCTCCAATTCCGTGAATAGGTAAAGTTATAAGTAAGATCTGATAAAATGGTTTTCCTTTTTTATATAGTAGGGCACCGACGAAGCCAAAAACAACATGGACAAGGGCTCTGGCAGCAATTATAGGACCTAATTTAATTAAAAAACCTAAACTAGACCCTAAACCAACCATTATTGCTGTAAGCGGACTTATGGTCATCGAAAGCATAATTGGAACATGGGCCGCCAATGTGGCGCTGAATGGTGGTATTACAATACTTAATATGCCTCCAAAAGCCATAGGTATAACTAAAGCAAGGGCTGTTAATAAACCACCTAACACAATTTCGTTGGTTTTCATAAGAAGCATCCTTTCTGTATATTCAGCTGGCAAGTCACTTTTGCTTAATTATACTATCGATTATAAAAAATGCCAAGTAATACAAAAAGCAGGTTAATTATCCTGCTTTTGTTTGGCTAATATCTCATCTAGCATTTGACCACCTTCAGCCAGATGATCCGGATTAACAGTTTTAAACATGACTGTTACGGCATGCTTTGGTACGCCTAGCTCTGCAAGAACCTGAGTAATACCTTCTGCAATTTTTTTCCTGTTTTCATAGCTTTGTTCTCTCATATTAACTTCTATGATAGGCAATATTTTCACCTCCCCTAGAGAGTTTAATTCGATAAAAAACAAATAACTCCTTGCTACTGAAGTGTCATTTCTGTTATAGTATCTGCTAGTTCTTGAAAAAAGCTCTTGTCAAGTTGATCGTGATAAATACCCATTTTAAGATCTGTCAATAAGTTACGCTCAATCTTAAATACTTGATTATTTGCTACAATAACAGCTTCTAGCGGAGTTGTATAGGCGTCAAACTCTACTTGGCGGTTTTTTATTTCCTCTTCAATTAGTATTTTGTTTAGGTAATGGACAGAATAAAAGGCTAAGGTCCCGCTTAGAGCCAGCCAGGAAGGTATATTAAATTTTCTGCACTGTTCATCGACTAAATTTTCAAGTTTTAAAGTATCATTTTCCAGTTCTTTTAAAACTAGCCATATTAAGAATAATTCATTGAGGCTTCTATTTTGGGCCCATTCTTCAAAGCTTTCAATAAAATCCTCAGAAGTTGTTATTTCAATTTCATTGAACTTTTCGCCGGAAAACTGTTCTAAAAAGTAAAGCCGGGAGGCTTCATTTAAAAAGTATACATTCCCGAAATTTGGGAAATCTTTAATCAAGATTAATCACCTCTCTTTGTAATTTATTTTGTTCGAAACTCAAGATAAATATTGGGCTTAGAGCCAGCCATTTTTGAGCGTTAAAGTAAATGAATGTTATTTAAAACTTTTATATACTGCTAGGGATTAATATCTTTGCGCTTTCTCTCACTTTTTTTATCAAACTAACCATTATTTTTTGTAAAATATATCTCGTTTTTCATTTCAATTGATATCTTTTAAATAGTGTAGTAACCTAAAATATAGATATTTTAGCAGAAGTGGAGGATTACATCGTGGCTATAGAAAAACTACCTTATTTTTCAGGAGACGAAATAGCTTTACAGGCAATTGAGACAGGAAAAAAGTGTTTTGTTGATATTTATGAATATCAAAAGGTAAGTGTTGTTTTAGGGAATAGTATTAAATTAGATCCAGATATTAATGTGAAAGCATGTTTAAAAGAAAAGGTTTTGTTACTTAGAAGAAAGGGAGGAGGGGGAGCCGTTGTTTTATCTCCCGGCGTTTGGGTTATTACAGCATGTTACGCCAATAAAAGGAAGGATCTAAATATACCTATGATTTTGCATAGAATTGCTTTAACTATTGGAGAAGGTTTGGAGCAGATAACAAATATTAAAATTAGTTTGAGGGGTATGGGAGACTTATGTATTGGCGATAGGAAAATCCTCGGTTCCAGTTTGTATAGTGGCCGAGGAGCAATTCTTTATCAAGGTAGCTTAATGGTTGATAATGATCTAAGTCTTATCTCTAAATTTTTAAATCATCCGAGCAAGGAACCAGAGTATCGTCGCGGTAGAAGGCATGAGGATTTTGTAACTAAGCTGAGTAATGCTGCCAAAATTAATACAGATGTCATGAAGCAATGTTTGTTGCATAAACTAAACACCTTTACCTTTTAACTATTGAGGAGCTACTTCAATGCTTAAAAACAATGTTTCAGAAATGACTAATGTTTTAACAAAAATTTTGTAGTATTTTTCATCTATCTTGAAGAGGCGCCCATCAATGAGTTTGGGCAAGAGAGTAGGATTTAAAGAATTGACTTTAGATCCTACTAAAGATTTATAGTGCTTAGTTACTTCTTTTGCAATAGATACCTTAAGTTTTTCTGTTTCGGCAGCAGTTAGGTTTTCTGCTAAAAATGAAATTTCAGTTTCTATTTTTGTTACATTATATCCTTGGTATTCCAATCTTTTTGCTTTCAGTTCTGATAGTTCTGTTAGAGTGTTATCTAATTCTAATTTCAATTCATTGTTGAGCTGATTTAAACGATCTATATTGTTCCCAATTCGAAGGGTACAAACGATAGTGCCCAACATAAACCCCAAGATAAAAACGGCAAAAAATTGACTTTTCCTGTTTAATACAAGATACTTCATAGTTCTTTTCCAACCAAATAAATAATCACCATATAGCCCAAATGGGCTCCAGCAAAAGCACTTATCAAAAAAAAGAGCTGTTTGATAAGTGTTCTTATTTCCCCTTCAAAAATCCCCAGACTTAGTATTTCTATAGTAGTAAAAGTGCCACCAATGGCAGAAACAATAGCCCATATTTTTATTTCCTGGGCAAGTTTCAACATTATTTCATAGGGGGGGTAATTCATTACTATACCGGATAAAGAGCCAATAAGGGACGCACCTAGAATTACTCCGAAAGCAGTAAAAAATATTAATATTATTTTTTCGTAAAATAAATTCATTGTCTTAACCCCTTAAACCGATCTAATTAATGAATATGGGAAAATATAAGTTACTATGACAAAAGTTTTTTGGCTAAAAATTAATTGTTTTATTATAAAAAACACTTGATTATTAGAAAAAAAGGATTTATTATGAAATTAGGGAATGTTATTACAATCACAAACTAGGGGGTGGGCAGATAGATGGTATTTTGTTGTCCGAATTGTGGGGAAGAACGAAATACTGATGATTTAGTGAAATGTGCATCCTGCCAGAGATTTTGCTCTGAACCTCTCGTAATGTTGCAATTTGAGTTTAATAGAAAATACAAGATTCCTGTTTGGGGAGAAGAGATTAAATAATCCGGTTAAACGGATTATTTTTTTGTAATAGGGTAAAATATAGATAAGTAAATAGATTTTTAGTTTGTCTCCATAAAAAACCTCGTGACTATCTTCCAAAGTAATGATAAAATAAAGATAAATTAAAGTTGGTCCTGCAGTGTTGGCGTTGAGGCCGCTCTAGTTTTAAACCTACATTGTTTCTAAGGGAGCTCGGGTTCATTGGTGGCTGTCAAGCCGTATTAAAAAGCGGAAGACAAAAACTAATGATAGGGCACCCACCTGCGAGAGCGGGTTTAGAAACTTGCGGCAAGCGGCTCTGCGGGATATCTTATGGTTATTTTCCTTCCTTAGTTCATGCCAAATTATCCTCTATTGTTTAGGCAAATTTATAGATACGTTTATTTTGAGATATATTTTTTTTGGATTTATTGTTAACCATATCAGCTGTGTAGGTTAACAATAACCTATTATAAGCAACAAAATATAGGGAATATATGGAGGGCTTTAGATGAGTTTTGATATTCGCCAAATGACAATAGTATCTATATTTACTTCGCTTACAATCGGCGTAGCAGTTTTTACAAGATTTTCAGCGAGTATTATTCCTTTCAGCATGTTGCCTTTAATGGTAATGCTAGCCGGAAATATTTTAGGTAGTAAAATGGGGTTTCTAAGTATGTTGCTTTATTTATTTGTTGGGATGATAGGTATTCCAGCTTTTGCTAGCCCGCCATATGGGGGATTAGCTTATGTGACTCAACCTAGTTTTGGCTTTTTAATAGGTTTTATATTTGCTGCGTATGTGATTGGTAGAATTTCTGAGAGGGGAGATAGCAAATTAAGAACGTACTTTATAGCCAATATAATGGGCATGCTGGTCATTAATTTTTTCGGCTTAGTTTATTTTTGGCTTTTATATAATTATATTTTGGGCGAACCTATTTCTTTTGCCCAGGTATTTAAGATTGGGGCAATGCCTTTTCTTATACCAGATCTGATAAAAAGTATAATTGCCAGCTTTTTAGGTTTAAATATTCGTAAAAGGCTACAGTTGTTTGTTAGTTTGTAGACAGTCTAATAGGTTTCATGAAAATCGCTTATGCTTAAAATGATTTAGAGGAGGCTAAACCATTTAGGCATAAGCTTTCTTTTTTACTAAGGGGTTTATATCGTCGTAGTGGGCTTGACTTACGGTTGTTTTATTTAATGCTTGTGGCAATTACATTTTTGATGAGAATGCTTAGCAGGATCGGATTTTTTAATCTGTTCGAGACTGCTACGAACTTGGCCCTTTATATACTCAATATATTTCTTGCGGAGAATTGTTTGTTCTTTTTTTTCTTCTTCACTTAGACCAATATCTTTTTGCTTTTTTGCTAGTTCGTTTATCCTATTAATCATTTCGCTAGTAATCATATTTTTCACTCCAATTATCTTCTTCTTTCAGCAAAAATAGAAATTTTTCACTTACAACAATCGACAAGACTCTCGTAGGAGATGATATAAAATTAGTTTAGTACAAGCTTGGGAGGTAAATAACTTGAGTCTACTTTTTGCTGACCCGTGTAAGTTGTCCCTTAAAGAAGTGGAAAACATTATCACTACCTACCATTTAGAAGATGATTTACCTAATCTATTGGCTGAAATAAACCGAGTTAATTATGATGGTTATATAAAACTAAGTAAACCAAAAGATTACTACAGCAGGGAAGATTGGGAAAAGATTTTAACTGAGTTACAGAATAATATATTGCAAGTCAAGGCCCAACCTGAAAACAAGCCTCTGCCTGTATTTTTAGAAAAACTGTTGCGACGGATCTTAGATAGTGATGATCTTGAGGGTTTCCGGCGTTTTCTCAATACATCTGCCCAATATTTACCTGAGGAGCTTATTAACGTAAAGGATAATCAACAATTTATCAAATGGGTATTTAGTAAGCTTAAAAGCAATATCTTAATTTTAGAACAATCCAGTTTACGCTTAAGTCCTCACGCCAAGCCTGAAGATATTGGTTTTTAGTACTTTTTCATACTAATTGCTATACCATCGCCTAAAGGCAAGATGATTGTAGTTAACTCCGGATGTTTAATCAAGGCTTGGTTATACTCATTTATTAACTCTCTTTGCCTCTTACGTACTTCTTTAGCCGGAAATAATACATCGTCGGATAGAAGAAGCCCACCCGGACGAAGCTTTTTTACACATTTATTTAACAATGGTAAATATATTTCTTTTGAAGCATCTTGCAAAATTAAATCAAAAGGACCTGGCAGAGTATCGAAAACTTCTTCAGCCTTACCCTCGATAATTGTTACCCTATGAGCTAGACCAGCTTTGTATACATTTTTTTTAGTTTCCTCAACCAGTCGCGGGGAGGACTCGATTGAGATAAGTTTTCCCCTGGTTTTTTCCAGACTTTGGGCCAAACATATAGTGGAATAGCCTAAACAAGTACCAAATTCAACAACTCTGGTTGCTTTTAGCAGTTCCACCAAAAATGAAACTAAGTTGCCAATATGAGGTCCAATTGAAGGGCAAACATCTTTTCGCAAAGATTCTTCTTTTAATAGAGTATCTAAGTATGGATTTGACGGTTTAATAATACTTTGAATATATTCGTCTTGGGTCATCTTATTAACTCCTATTCGTCAGTTAATTTGGCTAAAGATTGGACAATGGCTAGGACAAGTTCTCCTCCTTTTACTAAATCATTAATTGCTATTTTCTCTTTATAGGTATGTTCTTCCTTCATTCCTAGTCCCAAATTTGTTGTTGGAAGCCCCTTCTCATTTAAAATGTTGGCGTCACTTCCTCCACCTCTCGAAACTCCCCTTGGACAGACCCCGATTTTCTGAGCTGCTAAAGAAATTATCTTTTTAAAGTTTTTGTTTTGGGAAATGTCAAAACTGGAATAAATTTTGTTATATTTTAGCTGAGATTTTCCACCTAATTGTTGTATTTTAGTTTCAAATATACTTTTAATTTCTTTAATCCATGAGTCTGCTTTCTGTTCATTTAAACTGCGCAATTCTCCTTGCAGGCGAACAAAGTCAGGTACGATGTTTGTAGATTCTCCTCCGGAAATAATTCCAATGTTAAATGTGGTTTCTTCGTCAATTCTTCCTCTAGGTAAAGCAACCAAACCTTCAGCTGCTAGGAAAATAGCATTTAAGCCTTTCTCCGGTTCAACTCCGGCATGAGCTGATTTTCCATATACTTCAATAGTAGTATCGTATTCTGCAGGGGCTTTGACCACAAAACTACCAACATTATCACCACTATCTAAAACAAATCCTAACTTTGCTTCAAGCATTTTGATATCAAAATGCTTGGCACCTTCCAGACCTGATTCTTCAGCAACAGTAAATATTATTTCTATTCCTCCATGGTCCACACTTTGTTCCCTTAGTTGGTGAACTAATTCTAAAATAATTGCTAAACCTGCTTTATCATCGGCACCTAAAATTGTAGTACCATCAGTTTTAATCCAATTATCAGTTATTTTTGCATTAATGCCAACAGTTGCTTTAACAGTATCCAGATGGGCAAAAAAAGCAATTGGTGCAAACTTAGGATTGGTAGCTGGTATTTTGAAATACAAATTACCGCAGTTTCCCCCTATGGATTCTCCAGCCTGGTCTTCGTTAACCTCTAATCCTAAAGAATGTAAATACTTAATCAAATGGTCTGCTATCTGTCGTTCGTTTTTAGAAGGACTATTTATTGACAAAAGTTTTAGAAAGTTTTCGATTAGACGTTTTTTGTTAAGCATAATAATTCTTCCCTTTACTTTTTAGTTTAGTTTTAACCTAGAAGTATAAAAATATTGTATAGATACTATATTTGTTTCAAATAATAGCTATGAAGAAATAAGGTGGTGAAAAATATGGAATTTAATAATGGCAAGCACTCCATATCAGCAGTATTTGCTAATGCCCAAGATGCAAAAAAAGCTCAAATAGCTCTTAACAACGCTGGAATTTCTCATGTTACATTAAATAAGATTAATCGCTTTAACATTGATTCTAATCAAGAAGAAACTCAAGATGTTGAGAAAACATTGGACTCTGCTGCGGAGGTGTTGATGGCGAGCGATCCTTCTCTTAGTGAATATAATGTTGAGGAACAGAGAGAAAAAAACGGGTTTATGCTTACTGTTCAAACAAGTACAAGTAAGCTTAATCAGGCCTTAAAAATCGTACAAAGGTATGGTGGAGAAATTTAGTTATGGATAAAGCCAAGAAAAACCAACCGATTATATTTAAAAAATATATGTATGAATTTGCTCAAGAAATGGGGCTAAATACGAATAAAAATAAGAATTCAAAGGCTACCAAAAAAGGCACTTCGAAAGAAGGCCTTTAAGTTTTAAATGAAAAAAAATCCAAGGGAAATACTTCTAGACTTAAGTAAGCATAATCTTTGTTTACAGAGTTATACTAAAACTACCATAGCAAAGGAGGTGACATTAATGGCATCTGGACAAAGAAGTAATCAATTAGTTGTTCCACAAGCTCGTAAAGCTATGGATCAATTAAAGTTCGAGACCGCTGCTGAAATCGGTCTTACCAACTACGAAGGTTACCTTGGGGACGTTCCTTCCCGTTTAAATGGCGCTGTAGGTGGCAACATGGTTCGCAAGATGATTCAAGCTTACCAACAGTCAAGAGCAGGCCAATAAGCTAGTTAGCGTATAAATGTTTTTTGAGGAAGGAGGTGACATTAATGGCATCTGGACAAAGAAGTAATCAATTAGTTGTTCCACAAGCACGTAAGGCTATGGAGCAATTAAAATATGAGACCGCTGCTGAAATCGGTCTTACTAACTATCAGGGTTATTTAGGTGATGTACCATCTCGTCTAAACGGTGCTGTAGGTGGTAACATGGTTCGTAAAATGATCCAAGCTTACCAGTCTTCTGCAGCTGGTGGTTCTACTGGTGGTGGACAATAATAAAAATACTGGTAATTTAAGCGGGCTTCGGCCCGCTTTTTAAATTTTTTCCACCTACAGCTATTATATATTATTGTATGTCACAAAAATTTTATACATTTTTGATGTATATTTATGATCATTTTTACTTTATGTAGAAAATTGACTTAAGTCCAGCTATCTGAGTTCTATTGTAAGTAGAAGGAAGAATTGCCCGTTTCAATTCTTGGATGAAGACCTTGATTAATGCCTGTTGCAATTACTTTGGCGGTCTGAAAAATAAGCTCATCTACTTCTTTGGGGGTAACCACAAGTTGTCCTCCAAAGGGTTCTAAAATCTGACCTACAATTGCTTGCATTTTTTCTTCAGTTATTTGTTGTGTTAAGTACGGGTTATTCTGGGTTAAGGAAGCAAAAACTTCAAAGGCTATTACTGCGGCATGAACTACTGTTGGCACACCGATAGCGATAACGGGTGTACCCATTGTATTCAAATTAATCCCGGTTCTTTTGTTTCCAATTCCCGAACCAGGGTTAATACCTGTATTAGTCAATTGGATAGTAGTTCCAACTCTGTTTAAGTTTGAGGCTGCTAAGGCATCAATAGCAATAATTAATCCAGGCGACAGCTTTTCTACTACACCTTTGATTATTTCTGCAGTTTCGATGCCTGTAATACCAAGTACACCCGGAGCAATAGCGCTAACCTCACGTAAACCTCCTGTCAATTCTGATGGGGCATAATGGAACAGGTGTCTGGTAACCAGGCTGTTTTCAACTACTTCAGGTCCTAAGGCATCGGGTGTAGCGTTCCAATTTCCCAGTCCTACTAACAAGACACTTGCGTCCTTGTCTATTTTTAAATCTTGCATAAGCTCAACAATTTTATTTGCTACTATAGAGCTGATTTCTTCATATATCTCCTTATCTTTTATTGCCAGTTCAGGAGCTTCTATTGTTATGTATGAACCTTCTGGCCTACCCATTATTTGTTGTCCGGTTTTATCTAGTATTTTAATTGTAGTTACTGTTGCATGAGAGTGCTCTTCTTTGGTTTCAGATACTCCCGGTATTTCCTTCTGAGCATCTCCCCTCAAGGCTTCAGTTGCTTCTAAAGCTAAATCAAGGTGGATACCTAGCGTTTCGAAAAATTTATTAGCGTCCATTGTTTTCCTCCTAGTTATATTGTAAAAATTTATAAAACTTTGCCACTAGGCAAAATGTCAAGGGAATAAACACGCGCTTTAAGGGAACCGACAAGGCGTGCATTTTTTGTTTCCTTGTTGAAATTCTTCCCAAAAAGCTTGAATAAAATGTACTTGTTTTAACTTAGCACGGATTTACAGTTTATCTAAAATTTTCATAAAACATTATTAATCTTCATGGTTTTTGCTTTAAAACTTTTTTCATTTGATAAAGTACAATTAAGTTCGCAAAAGTA
>DUOV01000031.1 GCA_012838615.1 Clostridia bacterium
CCATCTCTTCCAGGCGAGACAGTACCTGCTGCACTTCCCGCTTGACATAGGCCACTTCCCGGAGGCTGAAAGCAGATATTTATGAGGCAGCTAACAGTTTTACATTTTTGAATATTGATAAAGTTCCTATTAAATTTGTATACCAGCAACGAGAAGGTTCCTGTAAGTTTATTCAAGCCGAAGATTTTGATGAGAGTATGGACTTGCTATGGAGTGAAATTGTGAAGGATGGATAAGAAGTATGGAAGTTGCCATTGTATTGTCGAGACATAATAGCAGAAAAGAGGCAAGAATGCTTATATCAGCTGCAAAAACTTTGGGTGAACGAAAGATATCTCTCTGGTATTTCAGTAATTCCATAGAAGGAATGAATAAATTACCAGTTGACGATATAATTTGGATGCCTATAAGCGAAGATTTTTTACCGTATCAATTACTTCCGGCGTTAAAGGAACGTTACGATGAATTTAGTCCGGATGTTTTAATTTTTGCAGACGATTATACCGGTAACAATTTAGCCGTTGAACTGAGTTATTACATCAATGGTACATATATAAAAGGTGTAACAGACATTAAAAAACTCTTTAGCGGCTACTTATTTGCCAAACGAGTCTATGGGTTGCATTTGGAAAGTCAAAGAGAGTATAACTCTCCGCCTTACTTGTTATCTATTGCGAAAGATTCTTTTGAAGAAATTAGGGGTGACGGGCTACCAAACATTAAAAAAATAAAAAATACTACTTTTAAAGCTTCAAGGAATAGAAAATTTATTATACATAAAAAAGAAAAGGATAGGGACCTTGCTGATTTCGAAGTTGTTTTAATTGGTGGTCGAGGTATAGGTTCAAAAAATAATGCGAAAAGTTTAGTTTATCTTGCAAAATTAATGGGCGCGGGCGTTGGAGCTACACGACCTGCGATTTACAATGGCTGGTTTGATCTTTCTTGTCTAGTTGGAGCATCGGGTAAAAGTGTTAGCCCTAAACTTTGTATGGTTTTTGGAGCTTCCGGCTGTATGCCCTTATTATTAGGGATTAAAAAAAGTCAAAAGATTATTGCTGTTAATATAGATCCCTACGCTCCTATTTTTGACAATTGTGACGTAGGATTGGTTGATGATTGTAATAAAGTTATAAAATCACTTATTGAACGATTTGAGAGCTGTGGGAGCAACCGGTCTGAACTTGTACATAAAGATTTTAAGGTAAAATAAATTATTAATTCTTAAGAGGTGCAGGTTATGAGAAAAGTATTTTTGTCGCCAGGGAAATTTGTTATTGGTAAAGATGAACTATACCACTTAGGTGAACATATCAGGCAGTTTGGTTCTAATGCTTTGCTTCTTGCACACAAAGATGATAGCGACAGGGTGCAAAGTATATTAGATGAAACGTGCGCTAAATATGGAGTAAAGATTGTTAACGGGTCATTTAAGGGTGAGTGTACTTACAACGAAGTGAAAAGAGCCAAAAATATGTGTGAAAAGCAGAGCTATGATTGCATTATTGGCTTAGGTGGGGGTAAAGCAATTGATACGGCAAAATGCTTGGCTGATCAATGTAACCTGCCCATGCTATCAGTACCGACCATAGTTTCGACCGATGCTCCTTGCAGCTCTATGGCTGTTATTTATGATGAGAATCATAGATATGTTGAAAATTATTATACTAAAAGAAGCCCGGCAGTAGTTCTTATTGACTCACAAATTATTGCAAACGCACCAGAACGTTTTTTAGTTGCAGGTATAGGTGATGCATATGCTACTTACTTTGAAGCAGAAGCGTGCATGCGCGTAAATGCCACAAATTATGGTCAAGGAAAGAGTACTCTTGCAGCGTTTGAACTGGCAAAATTATGTTATAAGACACTATTGGAAAATGCAGAAATGGCACTAATAGCCTGTAGGGAGCATGTAGTGACACCTGCATTAGAAAATGTCATAGAAGCTAATACACTATTAAGCGGGATAGGTTTTGAAAGTGTTGGCTTAGCCGCTGCTCATTGCTTTTCAACGATACTATTTGAATTAGGAGCCATAAAGGCTATGCATGGCGAGCTTGTTGCTTTCGGTGTGCTTATACAGTTTATATTAGAAAACAGATCGCCGGAACAAATAAAAGCAACTCTTGATTTTTACCGTAAAGTTGGTCTCCCCCTTTGCCTGAAAGATATTGGCATTGACAATAATGTTCCTGATGAAGTGTGGGATATTGCATCTCAGATAGCATGTTCCCCTACCAGCACTATGAGGAACATGCCTATTAATATTAATACAGACACGATTAAAGCGGTTATTCTTTATGCAGATAAGCTGGCAGATGTGTATTAACCAAGATTAAAGCTCGACTAATCTTTTTTAGGGGGTGTCAAGAATTAACCGTCTTGATGCTTTCAGAAATATTACTGAGGAAGATATAAAAAACGGTTTGGTTATTCGATGGGCAGGGCATTATTACCGCGAACGAAATTCTGCACTTGACAGGGTACATAATAAGTACTATTTAATCTATGTTTATTTGGGCAAGGGGTTTATTCGCAATAATCGCGACGAAGTTGAAGAAGTCGGGCCTGGTAGTATAGTGCTTTTTAAGCCTGGGGAACGGCAATGTCTTTGGGCAGATGCAGATGATCCATTTTGCTACTATGGAACTTGTTTTTGTGGTCAAGTTATAGATTTTTTACTTGCAGGAAGTCCGTTATGTTCAACAACCCATCATAAAACTACTATGGATCGCAAAGTTGTTGTAATGATGAATAGTTATCTTAATCTTATGCTGCTTAACCGTGACAAATACGATGAGTCTTTAGTTGTAAGCAAGTTTTTCGGAATTATTGCAAAATTGAATGAAAACATAACCCGTGCTAGCAGGCCGATTGCTAAGCAAAAACCGGTCAAGTCAACGATTGAGTTTTTGGAACAGTATTTAAAGCTTAATTACAACAAGCCATTAACAATAAAGGATCTTGCTAAGGTAGCAAGATATAGTGTGACTTGGGTAGAACAGGAATTTAAAAAGAAGTATTCAATAAGTCCTATGCAGTACCTTGCAAGAGTAAGAATTAAAAAAGCCCAGGAACTTCTTGCCTCGGCAGAAGGTGAAAGATTTAATATATCAGAAATTGGTTACGCAGTTGGGTATAATGATCCTTTTTATTTTAGTAAGGTCTTTAAAAAAATAACTAAACTCAGCCCTAAAAAGTATAGGGAGTTATATTTTAATGAGTCAATATAAGTTAAATTAAATGATGAAAGGATAAATCGGCAAATGAGCAAAAAGTATTTAATAGGGATAGATGGGGGAACCCAAAGTACTAAAATTACGATATTTGATTTAAAAGGAAATGTAATTTGTGAAGCAAAGCGGCCACTAAAGCCTTGTGTAGCAAGAAAAGTAGGGTATGCAGAGCATCCCGGCGATGATCTTTGGGAAACTTTTGTTCTGGTTTGTAGGGACTTGCTAAAAAAGTTTACTGGCGATTTAAAAGAGATTGCCGGTATAGGGCTTTGTACTATTCGCAGTTGTAGAACTTTTTTAAGAGAAGACGGTACATTAGCTCGGCCTGTGATGAGTTGGTTGGATTCTCGTTGTTATGGACCTATTGATGCAGGTAATGATGTAAGCTATGTATCTACTACGACTGGTTACTTTACCCGAAAATTAACTGGAAATTGTTGCGATACTGTGGCCAATAATACCGAAGCTCAGTGGCCAGTTGATCCTTGCACATGGAATTGGTCCGATAATCCCCAAAAATATGGTGCATATAATATATCTAGAGAGAGGCTATTTTCTTTACAGTTGCCAGGTAGTATATTAGGCTATGTAACTCCTGCAGCGGCAGCAGAAACTGGTCTACCTGTGGGTACGCCCGTTGTTGCCACAGCTAATGACAAGGCTGTAGAAGCGTTAGGCTCTGGCCTTGTTGACAGTAATTTTGGTTTAGTATCCCTTGGTACCTATATCACAAGTATGATTCCTGGACAACAATACCAAAAAGGAGCTAGTGACTTTTGGACAAACTTTTCCTGTATACCCTATATGTACCTTTATGAAAGTTCCGGGATTTGGAGAGGTATGTGGATTGTCAGTTGGCTAGTGAAGTTATTGGGAGATGAAATAAAGCTAAAAGCTGAGGCGGAAAAAATAAGTCCAGAGGAATTTCTAGGTAGAGAAGCGGCCCAAGTACCTGCTGGTTCGGAAGGTCTTCTGACTCTTCCTGAATGGCAGATGTCGTCGGATTTGCCTCATAAAAAAGGAATAATGATGGGGTTTGATGTTAGGCACACAAGGGCACATATGTTCCGCTCTATTATGGAAGGGATTGCGATGACAATGCATCGTAAGTTTAAGAAGTTGTGTGATACGGTAGATTTGTGCCCTAAGCAGATAATAGTGTCCGGTGGGGGTTCCAATAGTGATTTGTTTATGCAGATATTTGCAGATATTTTTGGGATACCCGCAGTCAGAATCGTCGTAAATAGCGCGGCAGGTCTTGGGGCGGCAATTTGTGCAGCCGTAGGGACGAAGGTTTATGACAGCTTCGATAGTGCGGTAAAGAATATGGTCAAGGTAAGGGACGTATTTGAGCCAAACGGTTTTAACCACAAATTGTACACAAGGATTAACGGTGAGGTATTTTCCAAAATGAGTAGCAATGCAGACGCTTTATTACGCTCAATGCATTCGATTCTTAAATAGAATTTGGTCTGATAGGTGGACGGTAGATAACTAAAAAACCCTGGCAAGTCTTAATTACGCCAGGGTTTTCAACTTGGAAAACTTTTGCGAACACCAGCTATTAGTTTAGGTAAAACATCATAAATATCACCACATATTCCATAGTCAGCATATTCATAAATTGGTGCGTTGGGGTCCTTGTTAATTGCAACAATAGAGTCTGCCCTTACCCCAGACATATGGTGTGCTGAGCCGGAGATACCACAAGCAATGTATAGTCGTGGGTGTATGGTTTTGCCTGTTTGTCCTATCTGGCAGGAATAAGGCAACAAGCCATCTTCAACAATCCCACGGGATCCACACAATGGGGCTTTAATACTCTCGGCAAACTCTTTAACCAGATTTAAGCCTTGAATATTTCCTACTCCTCTTCCCGCTGCAACTACAATATCGGCATGAAGCAGAAAGGCATCTTCCGGGGGTAAATTTTGTTGCTTATAAATAGCTATCTTGTTTTCAGCCTGGTTGCATATGGGTAAAGGATAATGGATCCTGACAGGTTCAGAATTTTTCGCAGCTTTC
>DUOV01000032.1 GCA_012838615.1 Clostridia bacterium
GCATTGGATAAATAATTACCCCAGAAGAATATTTGGTTATAGAACTGCAAATGAGATGGTTGCTTAAAAGAAAACAGGGTTCTGTAAGAATATGTAAGGCAATTAAACTTGCAATCTACTGACAAAAAATCCCTTGCAACAAAATGTTGACTATTTTTGCTGATGAACGTATAATATAATATGTTATTAGGGGAGTAGCTCAACTGGTAGAGTAGCGGACTCCAAATCCGTTGGTTGCGGGTTCAAATCCTGTCTCCCCTGCCATTTTAATTTGCAAGGTATTATACCTTGCTTTTTTATATTTGTCTTATCATTAAATAGCTAGGATGCCAGGTAACGATAATTCAACTTTTTATAAAAAACAGGCCAGTTTGTAGTAAACTGACCTGATTTTTTATAAATGTGGTTTTAGGCTTACTTCTTCATTCAAAACTAGATTGAAGCCTAAGTTTTTCTAATGTTAGCTGCTTTTTTCTAGTTTGGCATTACGAGCATTTTCAATGATTTTTTCGGCAATATGTTGAGGCACCTCTTCATATTGAGCAAAGCTCATTTTAAAGCTACCTCTACCCTGTGTAATAGACTTTAAATCAATGGCGTAACGATACATTTCAGCCAAAGGAGCACATGCTTTTATAAGTTGATACTTCCCTTTTGGTTCCATTCCGAGTATCCGTCCCCGCTTGCTATTAAAATCACCGATAATGTCTCCCATAAATTGCTCTGGAACAGATACCTCAACATTCATATAAGGCTCAAGTAAAACAGGATTTGCTTTTTCCAAAGCCTTTTTAAAAGCTATAGCTGCAGCAATTTTAAAAGCCATTTCTGAAGAGTCAACCGGGTGATAAGAACCGTCTGTTAAAGTAACTTTTACGTTTGTGACTGGATATCCTGCTAAAATCCCTTCTGGCATAGCTTCCCGTATGCCTTTTTCAACTGCCGGAATATATTGTTTAGGCACGGCGCCACCAAATATAGTTTCATGGAATTCAAATTCCGATTCATAATTTGGTTCTAAATTAATAAATACATGACCGTATTGTCCATGGCCACCTGATTGTTTCTTATGTTTTCCTTCAATGTTGTTGGCTGCTATTTTGATTGTTTCTCGGTACGGTATTTTAGGATCAGATGTAACAACTTCAACGCCAAACTTTCTTTGCAGGCGCTCCACAACAATATCAAGATGTATTTCACCCATACCAGATAATAAAGTTTCTCTTGTCTCGGTATTCTTTTCTAAACGTATCGTTGGATCTTCTTCTAATAAACGGGAAATTGCATTACTTAATTTATCCTCATCACCTTTACTCTTTGGTTGGACAGCTACAGTTAAGGTTGGTGAGGGGAATTCAATACCTTCCAACGTCTGAGGGTTCCCTTTTGTAGTTAATGTATCTCCTGTAGTTGCAGTTTGCAGCTTTGTTAAAGCTACAATATCGCCAGGTTTTGCTTCCGCTACTGTTTGCTGGTTTTTACCAGTCATTATAAATAATTGGCTAATTTTTTCGTCATTTTCTTTGTTAACGTTGTAGACAACGGAATCAGCTTTTAATGAACCAGAAAAAACTCTAAGATAATTGATCTTTCCTACGTAGGGATCAGCAACTGTTTTAAAAACAAGTGCCGAGAAAGGTTCTTTAGATAAATCTTTGTCATCTGAAATATTAGAGGTTGGGGATGGGAGATAGTCTATTATGATGTCTAGTAGTGGAGAAGTTGCTATATTTTTTAACGCTGATCCACAAAGAACCGGAACTACTTTACCTTGATTGATGCCAATTTTAAGCCCTTGAATAATTTCCTCGGTAGATAATTCTTCACCTTCAAGGTATTTCATTAAGAGTTCATCGTCCCCTTCTGCCGCGGCTTCAACAAGATTTAGCCTGTAGGTAGCTGCATCATCTTGGTATTCCGCAGGGATATCAGTTTCAGCAATTTTACCAGAAGTGCTAAAATCCAAGGCTTTCATATTAATAAGATCGATTATGCCTTTAAAGTTATCTTCGGCTCCAATAGGTAGTTGAATCGGTATAATGTGTTTGCCACTAAAAGTGCTTTGAAGCTGGCTGAGAACATTGTAAAAATTAGCGTTTTCACGATCCATTTTATTAACATAAACAATTCGTGGAATGTTTTTTTCGTCCGCGTAATCCCATATGATTTCAGTCTGAACTTCAACACCTGATACTGCACAGACTAAAAAGATGAGACTGTCTACTACTCGTAATGTACCGATAACATCACCAATAAAATCGGAATACCCAGGAGTATCTAGGATATTGATTTTATAGCCATTCCATTCTACTGGGGCCATTGCTGTGCTGATAGTTATTTTACGTTTAATTTCTTCAGGCAAATAGTCCATAGCAGTATTACCGTCATCTACTTTGCCTAGCCGAGTAATGGCTCCTACGTTAAATAATAAGCTTTCAGTAAGAGAGGTTTTACCAGCTCCACCGTGAGCTACTATTCCAACGTTTCTAATCTTACTTGATTCGTAGGTTTTCAAACTGTCTCCTCCTTTGTCTCTAACATTTCTACAAGCGGCGGTTGTAGCTAGTGACCACCATAGATCTTGATATTATATTTATCTTTAACTAGGCTAAAATCCTTTTTCTTTTGAAAAAAATTATTCTCATTATTAAATTGACAATTATGTAAATATTTATTCCTTATTAAAAAGTTTATTTGATATAACCGAAAAAACATTTGCATATTTATTACTAATCACTAAGTGGAGGTAATCTCTTTTGCAAAAATTTATGTATGGCGCTTTGTTATTAATGACAGCTAGTTTTATAACTAGAATTTTAGGCTTTTTTTATAAGGTGTATACTATTCGCTTAATTGGTCCTGAAGGCATAGGACTTTATGAAATGGTATTCCCAGTTTACTCCCTGTTTTTAGTCATGACTACAGCTGGTATTCCAGTTGCAGTATCGAAATTGATCTCTGAATCTTATGCTCAAAGAAATACTAATAATGTGAGAAGAATCTTTTATGTTTCTATCTTTTTTTTGATTGTTTCAGGCTTACTAAGTACGATTATAATTATTTGGTTAGCACCATATTTAGCAACTAAAATATTTTCCGACACACGGGTCTACTGGCCTTTTATTGCCACTATACCGGCCATATTCATAGTTGCGGTGGGTTCAGTATTTAGGGGTTATTTTCAGGGCATACAAAATATGTTACCCAATTCTTTAAGCCAAATTTTCGAAACGGTTATTAGGTTTATTGTTGGAATTTATTTGGCTACTTATTTACTGAATTACGGGTTAGAGTTTTCAGCAGCCGGCCTAGCTATAGCTATGGTAAGCGGAGAAATAGTAGGATTGGTTGTTCTAATTTTATTCTTTAAAAACAGTAAAGAAATTTCCGAACCTTCCTGTGGAGTTAGTTACAGCATAACAAGAACATTGAAAGAAATATACGTATTAGCTTTACCAATTACCTTAACTAGAGTTGTAGTGTCCTTTTCTTCCACCTTACATGCTGTATTAATTCCTAAAGGGCTTAGCCTTGCTGGTTACTCGGTGAAAGAAGCTACTCAGATTTATGGCCAGTTTTCCGGCATGGCCTTTTCTTTAATTAATCTACCTACAATTATAACCGTTTCTTTAGCCATTTCCTTGGTACCTGCTATTGCAGAAGCGGCTGCTCGGCGTAATTATATATTAATTAAAAAAAGGACTAACCAGGCTTTTAGGATTACAATTATTACTGCTATACCGGTTGCAATAGTGTTTATAAATCTTTCTGAACAACTTATGGGGCTTTTTTATAACAGTTCCGAAGCAGGTGTAATACTAAAAGTACTAGCTCTAGGTTGTCCTTTTTTCTATCTTCAGCATACTACTGGCGGATTATTGCAAGGGTTGGGGCGGGTGGAAGTCATATTCAAAAATGCTTTATTTAGTACCTTGATAGATACAGGTCTTATATATTGGTTAACGCCACACTTCGGAATATATGGTTCGATTTTTGCGGTTATTACTGGCTCAATATATTACTCCCTTGCCAATCTAAAGTGGTTATTTAACTTTTGCCGACTTAGACTCGACTGGCCTAATAATATTATAAAACCACTTTTTGCCGGCGTAATTATGAGTATAACTTTAAAAATATTAATTCGCTACTCATTTATTGCTGTAACCTGGTATTCAATAATTAGTATACTCTTGCTAAGTCTCTTAATATATATATTAAGCTTAAGTCTGCTCGGGACAATAAGTCTAAAAGAACTATTGTCAATTACAAAAATAAAATCAATAAAGTAACAAAGATTGGAGGTATTTAATATCCTAATAAAAAAGGAGGATTCTGCATATGAGTGTTGAACTTACTGCCCTTCATTGGATTTATTCCTTGCTTGTTTTGTTAATTTTAGGGTTAATGATTTTAAGAAGAGACACTTCTATGGCTTGTATTGCTGGTATATTTATTATTGGCTTGGTAGCTAAAAATTCGCTAAGCGGAGCTATCCTTGGGGTTTTCAACAGCTTTATTTATGCTATAACGGAGCTGTTGGGAACAATATTAATTATCTCTTTAATAGTGGCCATGTCTAAAATACTTGGTGAAACTGGTGCCAATGAGCTTATGGTAGCGCCTGCAGCCAGATTAATTAAGAATCCTTCTTTAGCCTATTGGGTCATTGGGATAATAATGATGATAATTTCATGGTTTTTCTGGCCTTCTCCGGGTGTAGCTTTAGTAGGTGCAGTTCTACTTCCTGTAGCCATAAGGGTCGGTTTACCAGCCATAGGCGCAGCAATGGCCATGAATTTGTTTGGCCATGGGATTGCCTTATCTGGTGATTTCATCATCCAAGGTGCACCCACAATTACAGCCGGTGGCGCTGGAATACCCGTTGTTGATGTCGTAATAGCAAGCATTCCATTAGTAGCTATCATGGGGATTGTTACTACATTTACCGCTTTTGTTATTTTGCTAAAAGATTTGAAAAGTGGCCAATTGAAATCAGAACATGTTTCTACTGAAATAGTTCAAAATAATAGTTATAGTACGTTAGCTAAAGTAACTGCTTGGATTGTGCCAATATTTTTTATCTTAGACGTATTTGCTATGTTTACTCTCAAACTTCAAGGAGGAGATGCAACCGCTCTAGTTGGTGGTACCGCTATTGGAATCTTAATAATTGTTTCCTTCTTTTACCATGGTGATAATTCCTTAGAAAAAATTACTGAATACTTAATTGAGGGTTTTCAATTTGGTTTTAGGGTGTTTGGCCCTGTAATTCCTATTGCTGCTTTTTTCTTTTTAGGCGATACTGGTATAACTAACATTCTTGGTGATGTATTGCCTTCCGCTTCTCAAGGCTTAGTAAATGATCTGGGGATAGCATTAGCCAATTCAGTACCGCTAAATAAACCTTTAGGAGCAGTTACATTGACTCTGGTGGGAAGCATTACTGGGCTTGATGGTTCTGGTTTTTCCGGGATTACCTTAGCAGGTTCCATTGCTCAACTATTTGGTGCTGCTATATCAGCTAGCGTAGCAACCTTAACTGCATTAGGTCAGATAGCAGCTATTTGGGTTGGGGGAGGCACAATTATTCCTTGGGCCATCATACCAGTAGCCGCTATTTGCAATGTAGATGTATTTGAACTGGCAAGGAGAAATTTTGTGCCTGTAATAATTGGACTATTTGTTACTACTATTGCTGCAATGTTTATGATTTAAATTTGCTAATTTCATACAAACAAAACAATTCCGCTTTTTTATATTTACCGGTGATTTACATCTTTTCGTTTATGAAAAGTCAGCGAAAAGTAAAAGGCGTGCAATTAAGTGACTTAATCGCCGCCTTTTTTATCATTAGGGATTGTTTTTTAGGGATTGTTTTTTAAAAATATAAATTAATATTAATTATGGCTTGCTTATTAATTAGGAAATAGA
>DUOV01000033.1 GCA_012838615.1 Clostridia bacterium
ATTACACACTAATATGGACTTGACTTCCGAAAGATGTATATAAGCTGGATTCCGATGTAACGGCGATAGGTATATCCAATGTACTTGTTTGCAGGTCTGATATGGACGAAGATTTGGCGTACAATATTGCAAAGGCACTGTATGATAATGTCGCTGAATTAAAAGAGATTAACAAGACTGCCGAACAAATAGACGAGACTAAGCTCAGTGAAACTTCAATACCCCTACATCCGGGTGCACAAAAATACTTTGACGAGAAATAGTTTTGTATAGATTTCTGAGAATATAGCAGACTTGGTGTTTGACGATAAACCAAACTCCTCCTTGGCCGGAAACAAATAGCCGGGCCAAGGAGGAGTTTTTTTATCATACTGGGTTTCTCGCTGTGGTTCTACTTTTTATGCCTTGTCGCATTTAATCTTAAAATTAACGAGCCAATAACAAACAAGTCAAAAAACGTATTGACTCGAGTTTTATATTAGATTATAATGGAAATAACTTTAATTGTATGATGACTAGACATATTATGATATGACATATTTTGGAACTTAATTTATGTAGGTTTACATATAACGACTGGTTACACCAATGTAATAAATAGCGTTGCCAAAACTTTAACATCCAGCACTAATTGTAAAGGACCGAGTGATAGCAGGTTGCTAGACTATATGTTAATACGGGGGGTGAGAAAAGGGTTTCATATTAGGTTGGCGTGTTTAAATAAGGTGCGGACGGTGTGTTTGGTGGCGTGAAAAAGGCTTCATGTTAGGTCAGCTTCAAAAAAGATTAAAAAAGGAGGGTACTTATGAAAAAACAGGTTAGGCTTATTGGAATTCTTCTAGTTTTATCTTTAGTGTTTGCAATGACCGGTTGTTCCAGTGCACCTTCTGGTAACGTAGATGGGGGAAACGCTGAACCGCAGGGAAAACAGGAAAAAATAATATGGAGAATGCAGTCAAGCTGGGATTCGGGTTTGGAAATTCAAAGACAGGCCGATGACTTTGCAAAAATGGTGACCGAGATGAGCGGGGGCAGGCTGGAGATTAGAAGTTTGCCTGCCGGCGCTGTGGTAAGCGGCCTCAATGTATTTGATGCTGTAGATACCGGTGTATTAGATGCTGCCCATACTGCAAGTTTCTATTGGATAGGAAAGGAACCCGTAGCTCCGATGTTTGCTGCGGTTCCGGCTGGGATGACTGCGCTGGAGTATATCATGTGGTTATACGAAGGTGGCGGTCTTGATTTATGGCATGAGATGTACTCGGAATATAATTTCGGGTTTGTCGGGGCGGCCGGTATGAACGTTACGGAGGATTTTTGTTGGTCAAATAAAAAGATTGAAACCCTTGACGATTTCAAAGGCTTAAAGTTTAGAAGTGTAGGCTATTGGGGGGAGATACTTACTAAATTAGGAGCTTCAGTGGTGACCCTCCCTGGAGGAGAAATATATGGGGCATTAGAAACCGGTATAATTGATGCAGCAGAATTTTGCAACCCCGAATCGGACTATGTAAGCGGATTACACGAGGTGGCCAAGTATGTCCATGTTCCCGGAATCCATCAGCCCACTTCGATGATGGAGTTAATAATCAATAAGGAATCCTGGGATAAATTATCACCGGATTTACAAGAGATTGTAAGAAGGGCAGCGCAGGCAACAACGCTGGTAGGGCTTGGTCATACTATACAGAAAGATGCGGAAGCGTTTAGAAAGTTTGAAGAATACGGTACAGAGATAGTCAGGCTGTCCCCGGAGATAATATCTGAAATTGTCAATATAGCAGAAGAACTTTACGCTGAAAAGAGTGCAAATGACCCATTCTTTAAAAAGGTATATGAATCACAAAAAAGAACCAGGGATGCCTATAGATTATGGAAGGGATACATGGACTTGAATTATTAATATTTAGATAGAATCTGCGTAATTGTCCGTTATAAAGGCCGGCATAGAAAGTAGGAAGCATGCGAACAGAATAGGGTTCCCCTGTCTCGGAGGGAGAAATTATAGCGAAACCGAAAATAAGGATTACCGCAGGAGGGGAGCCCTATTCAAAATAATTAACTAAAATAGGAAAGGGGTCCAAAATGGCTTTATCAGATAATATTATTAATGAAATTGCCGAACAGTTGTTGGAAGCGGAAAGAACGGGTATACCTATTGATCCGATTAGTAAAAGGTATCCGGGGATGGATTATGAAGATGCTTATAAAATTCAGGCAAAAACAATAGCTAGTAAAATTGAAGCCGGCGCTGTTATTGTTGGTAGGAAAATAGGTTTAACAAGCAGGGCTATGCAGGAATTGGTGGGTTTGAATGAACCGGATTATGGAGTAGTTCTACACAACAAGATTCGTTCCGAAGGCCAGGTAATATCGCTCGATAAAATGATGTATCCAAGAATAGAAGTAGAAATTGGTTTCTATTTAAAAGAAACCCTTAAGGGTCCAGGAGTTACAGTTATCGATGTATTAGCCGCAACGGAAGGCGTTTTTCCATTATTGGAAGTTAAGGATTCCAGGGTTAAAGACCCGCACAATACATCGATATTTGATTCCATTGCGGATAACTCAACAACAGGTATTGTTGTATTAGGAGGCAAGTTAACGCCTGTGACAGAGGATATTGATTTAAGGCTTATAGGAATGACATTTGAACATAACGGGCGTGTAATTGCTTCGGCTACTGGGTCTGAAGTATATGGAAACCCCGCCGAGGCCGTAGCATGGTTGGCTAACAAATTAGCGGAGCATGGAATGTCTCTCAATAAAGGTGAATTTGTAATGTCAGGCGGAATGACTAAAGCAATTGATGTAACACCCGGCTCGTTCTTCAGAGCCACCTTCGATAGGCTAGGCTCGGTATCGGCCCTGTTCTAAAATGATCCCCCTTAAAACTAGGGCAAAACGCTGGAGACATATGTAAGTAAAAGAGTTCCCTGAGTTTTTCCGAAAACTACCTTTGCAGTTTATACGCAGACAACTGCAACAGGGGAATTCTGTTAGGAAACAATTGGTCAATAAAAACATTTACAAAGATTGGCCGCTTTGTAGTAACAAAAAAATAGGGGGTAGTGATATGGGAATAATCGGAAGGATAGAGAAATTCATTGATAAAATAAATTTTCATGCTTTTAAAATAGCCAGATGGTTGGTATTAATTCTTACACTTACGCTATTTTATGAAGTTTTCATGAGATACGTCTTTAACAGACCTACAATATGGTCCTATGATGTAAGCTATATGCTGGGTGGAACATTTTTCACATTGGGTATGGGATATACCCTTCAGAAAAATATTCATGTAAGGGTGGATATTTTCTACAATTTATTTAAGAAGCGTATCCAAGCGCTAATAGACGTACTGTTTACTATATTCATGTTCTTCCCATCATTTACAATGTTAATTTATAAGCTTATTCCGTATGTGAGAACTTCCTGGTTAAGGCAGGAAAGAGCTGTGGGAAGTTTTTGGATGCCGCCTATATATCCTTTTAAAACAGTGCTATTGTTCTCTGTACTGTTATTGTTTGTGCAAATGATTTCCATGCTTATAAAAAACTTCAGAATCTTATTCGCAAAGGAATCAGAAGATGAAAGGGGTGCGGTAGAAGATGTTTAGCCCTGAGGTAAACACCATTCTAATATTTGTACTCATGCTCGCGGGAATATTCATGGGATATCAATTATCATTAGTGCTTGCAGGTATTGGATTATTATACGGTGTGTTTCTATTCGGACCGAATTATATTAACACCCTGATAATGGGCTTTTTAAATGTGATGCAAAACTATGTTTTGCTGGCAATACCGTTATTTGTACTTATGGGAAATATAATGCAGGAAATAGGCGCGGGTAAAAGGATATTTGACAGCCTGTATGTCTTAGCCGGACGGCTAAGGGGCGGCCTGGCTATTGCAACAAACCTTTTGGCTACAATATTCGCCGCTTGCACAGGGGTTGTCGGCGCATCTGTGGTAACTGTAGGGACCCTGGGTTTACCTGCAATGTTGAGCAGAAATTATGATAAAAAAATGGCCTCAGGGCTTATTTGCGCAGGAGGGTGTTTGGGTGTTTTAATACCGCCAAGTATAATGATCGTTGTATACGGCCCGATTGCCGGGATACCGGTTGGACAACTATTTATGTCCGTTCTGCCGGCTGGACTGCTTCTTTCGTTTACTTACACTCTTTACATCTTAGCAAGGTGTTATATTAATCCTAAAATGGGGCCACCCATTACTGATGAAAAACGAAAGGAAGCATTCGAAAAAATAGGGGTTTTTGGACTAGTAAGTTCATTCCTTATACCCGTGCTTATCATTCTCGCCGTTTTGGGTTCAATATTTTTTGGCGTAGCAGCACCAACTGAAGCGGCGGCTGTGGGTGTTGTCGCATCGATGGTACTTGGGATTTGTTATAAGGAATTAAGTTGGGAAAAGCTAAAGAATTCTTTAAGCTCCACCCTTACAACCACTAGTATGATACTGACTATGTCTGTAGGCGCGATAATGTTTATATCCACGTTTACATCAATGGGAGGCATAGATGTAGTTAAAAACTTTATACTGGCGCTTCCTTTTGGTAAATGGGGCATATTCTTGTTGATGTGTATAGTTGTAATATTCCTAGGGATGCTTTTAGACTGGATTGGTATTGTGTATCTGGTAGTACCCCTGTATACACCAATAGCAATAGAATTAGGTTTTAATCCTGTATGGTTCGCAACTATTATGATTCTGCTGTTACAAATATCATATCTGACGCCGCCTTTCGCCCTTTCGATATTCTATTTTAAGGGCATAGCGCCGCCGGATATAACAACTAGGGATTTATATAGCGCAGTTTTGCCTTATATAGGATTGCAGGTACTAGCAATTTCGTTCTGCATACTTGTACCGCAGTTTGTTCTGTGGTTACCGGGCCTAATGTGACTAAACTAGGATGACTTTCAACAGAACGATTAAAAAACAGGAGGTAAAATATGTATAAAAGTTTTACTTTTAAAACACCGTCAATTGTTTTTGGAATGGACGCAATCAATCAGGTTGGTATTGAAGCAAAAAAACTTAATGCAAAAAGGGTTTTATTTTTGACCGGTCCTAATGTAAAGAAGGCAGGGCATGGTGAAAGGGTAATGTCCCTTTTGAAAGATGAACAGATTGAAACGGAATTGAGCATTCTGGAAAGAAGCACACCGGAACCTACTACCGATATAGCAGAGAATACTGCCAAATTAGCCAGAGAGCTAAAAGTAGACCTAATAATCGGTATGGGCGGCGGTAGTATAATCGATGTTGCCAAAATGAGCGCCGCATTGTTAAATAACCCTTTAAAGGTCAGAGATTATTTTGGTAAAGAAAAGCTTCCGAATAGGGGCATTCCAACCATTATGATTCCGACAACTTCCGGAACGGGTGCAGAGGTAACGAAACACGCTATTTTCTTGGATGAAGAAAATGGGGTAAAAAAGGCAGTGGCATCCTCCAACTTGTTGCCGGATACTGCTATAATTGACCCGCTCCTTACCGTTAGCTGTCCGGCTAAGGTTACTGCCAGCTCTGGAATGGACGCATTTTTGCATGCTGCTGAGCCTTTCTTGTCAAAAGAGGCAAATCTTTTGACCGATTGTATAGCTTTGAAGGCTATAAGGCTTATATCGAAATGGATAGGGCCGGCTTTTGCCAACGGGGAAGACATGGAGGCAAGATATTATATGTCTTTGGGTTCATTAATGGCGGGTTTGGTGCTGAATAATTCCGGTACAAGTTTAGTGCATGCCTTGGCCTATCCAATAGGCGGCGAATACCATGTGCCCCATGGTCCTAGTTTAACATGTATACTTAACTCCTGTTTAAATTATATCAAAGTAGCAAAGCAAGAGAGATTGGCGATGATAGCCGAAGCGATGGGAGAAAGAATAGAAGGCTTGTCTGAAAGAGAAGCCGCACAATTGGCAATCGATGCAATCAGGAACCTGCTTGTAAAGCTTGGTTTGCCGACGAGCTTAACAGACCTGAATATAACCGATAAATCAAAGGTGGGAAAATGGGCTATAGACGGATATGCAGAACAAAGGCTTCTGTCAAGGTCTCCCAGAGTATTGTCCGTGGAAGACATTAAAACAATATACGAGAACGCATTTTAATACGCATACTTGAGGAGGTAAGGAAATGAGAAAAAAGGCCGTTCCTTTTGGAGACGCAATGGGTATGGAGGTTGCTTTTTCAAACATAATGTCAGTGGATATTACAGATGATACAAGATATGCATGGGTATCAGGCCAACTTGCATTCGATGAAAATGGAGAAATTGTCGGCAAAGGTAATATGGGATTACAGGTAGAGCAATGCATTAAAAATATTGAAAAAGCATTAAAAGAAGTTGGAGCATGCCTGGATGATATCGTAAAGGTTATAGTATTTGTAAAAGATATGAAAGACCTTCATGAAATCCATAAAGTAAGGCTTAAGTATTTTAACAAACCATATCCTACGAGCACTTTGGTTCAAGTAACAGATTTCGTTAACCCGGACGGCCTGATTGAGATTCAGGCAGAGGCCGTTTACAGAATCAAAAAGTAAAGTTCAATATTATCAAGCGAGGAGGAATATAGATGGAAAAAATATTCGAGGTAAGAGTCCCAGGGGGTTATGCTAGAGCCTTCGAAGCAAAAAAAGGACAGCTGCTAAAAATTATAGATATCGAGGGACAACAGGTAGCTGATTTTATAGCGTTTAACAAGGAAAACCTTAAAGAAAAACTATCACCCTCCCATACATATATAAAAATATTATCTTTAAACATTAAGCCTGGCGATATTATGCGTTCCAACTTAAGAAATCCAATGTTTGAGATAATTGAAGACACAGGTAAGAACCATGATTTATTGATGCCGGCCTGCGATGAAAGAAGATATTTGGTTGATTATGGTATCGAAAACCATAGAAGTTGTGTACAAAATTTTGAAGAGGTTTTAGAGAAATACAACCTGAATCGTGATGACTTCGCAAATCCTGTTAACCTATTCCAAAAAACGAGAATTACGGAAGACGGTAAATTGATACAGGAAACGGGTGCATCGAAGCCAGGCGATTACATTGTATTTAAATGCTTACAGGACATTATCGGTGCAATATCGGCCTGCCCGATGGATGTAAACCCGATTGGCGGAGACAAAATAACCGATATTCTGGTACAGATATTTGATAATGAATAAATAGAAACGTGTTTTGAGCATGCCCCAGAGGGCTGCAGAAATATCGAAACTGCAGCCCTCTTCCCAAGAAAAGATATGCAATGGTGCTTGTTGTTCAAATGAACGTTGAAAAAACAACCACTCATATGACTATATAAAATTAATAATAAAGGAGGAAAGCCAATGGGTACCCCATGGAAATCAGATAATTGGTTTACTAGCCCGTGGAACTTTATGGATGAGGTCTCAAAGAATTATAATTTTGCTAAAAGGATTAAAATTCATGATGTTTCCTTGAGAGACGGCGAGCAACAGGCGGGCTTGATTTTTAATAAGGACCAGAAGATTGCGCTGGCTGAAAAAATGGCTGAAATCGGCATCCATAGAATTGAAGCCGGGATGCCGGCTGTTTCTGTACAGGATGAGATGGCAATAAAAGAACTGGTCAAAAGAGATTTAGGTCCTGAGATATTTGCATTTGCAAGATGTATGAAGGAAGACGTTAAAAGGGCTGCGGATTGTGGAGTGAAAGGCATCATAGTGGAGATACCTTCCAGCCAGCATATGATAAAATATGCATATAAGTGGCCCCTAGAGAAAGCTATTAGTCTATCCATAGAAGCAACTAGTTATGCGAAAGAACTAGGGCTTTATACTGTATTTTTCCCAATAGATATGAGCCGAGCGGATATGAACTGGGTATTAGATTTAATAGAAAAGGTAGCACGAGACGGACATATGGACGCTTTAGCAGTTGTAGACACACTAGGTGGGCTGAACCCTCATTCGGTTCCATACCTTATCAAAAAAGTGAAAGAAAGAATAAATAAACCTATCGAAGTGCATTTCCATGATGATTTTGGTTTGGGGTCTGCTAATACTATTTTGGCACTGGCTGCTGGGGCAGATGTTGCACATACTACCATATCCGGAATAGGCGAAAGAGCAGGAAATGCGTCCTACGAAGATGTAGTCATGTCGCTGTTGACAATGTATAACATTGATTTAGGTTTAGACTATAGCAAAATATATGAAACATCGAAATTCCTAAGGGAAATATCAGGGCTGAATGTAAGGCAGAACAGAGGAATAGTGGGCGACAGGATTCACCAAATCGAATCCGGTATAGTCGCATCATGGTTTCAAAATGTCCGGGACACAGCCCCACTGGAGGTCACACCCTATCTGCCAAAGCTAACAGGACATAATAATACAGAGATTGTCCTTGGAAAACACAGTGGCTTACCGAGCGTTGATTATATGTTACAGGAGCTTGGTTTAGAACTGGACGAAGAGAAAAAGTTACTAGTAGTACAAAAAATTAAAGATAAGGCGTACGAAAAGTCGGGACTTTTATCGAGAGATGATTTCCTAGAGTTGGTTAAGGAATTCTTGTAAAATTACTACTAAATATAAAAGGAGAGCATGGCAATGGCAAAGAAAAAAAGTATCTTGGATCTTTATAATATGAAAAAAAAGGGAGAAAAGGCGGCATGGGTAACTGCCTATGATTATCCAATGGCTTCCTTTGCTGAACAGGCGGGGATGGATATGATTCTGGTAGGAGATTCGCTGGGTATGGTTGTGCTGGGGTATGATGGGACTGTACCCGTTACAATGGAAGATTGTATTTCCCACTGTAAAGCAGTTCGTAGGGGGGCGCCCAACACCTTTATTATAGGTGACATGCCCTTTGGTTCCTATCATGCTTCAATATCGGATGCAGTTCATAACGCATGTAGGTTTTTGAAAGAAGCGGGTGTTGATGCTGTTAAGTTAGAAGGTGGAATTAGAGTTGCAGATAAGGTAAAAGCTATAGCCGATGCAGGTATAGTCGTTATGGGACATATAGGATTAACACCGCAGAGCTCCGGCCAGTTAGGTGGTTTTAAAGCTCAGGGCCTTTATGTGGATAGCGCCCGGTTATTAATAGAAGATGCTTTAGCGCTAGAGAAAGCGGGGGTTCATTTCCTGTTACTGGAGGCAGTCCCACCAGAGTTAACAGGATTTATAACGAGGAAATTAACCATTCCGGTATATTCCATAGGCGCTGGCTTACCCTGCGATGGTCAGCTCATTATCTGCGGCGATATGTTAGGCATGTTCCAGGCATTTACTCCCAAATTCGTTAAAAAATATTCGAATGTAGCGGAGATAGTAATAAATGCATTTAAAGAATATATAGATGATGTCAAGACACAAAAGTTTCCGGAGGATAAACATGTCTATCACATAATAGATAGCAAGGAGGACTTTGAAAATTTATTTGCAGAATATGAATAAACAATCTGTATATATTATAACGAAATAAAACTAATCATAGTGTAAAGTTTCTATAGGAAAAAAGTAAAGGCAAATGAAGAAGGGATTACGCCTCCGGAAAAACAATCTTACCAGGTCATGGATAATAAGGAGGCGGATCCCTTATATTATTTCTGTATAGCTATTGTGTTGGCTCTTGCACATGGCTTTGCACAAACCCGTTCTACGGATTAGCATCTTAGAACTTCTTTAAATAGTGTTTAAAGGAGTTTTTCAATTGCTTTACCATCATATTACTACCGAGGAAATGAGTCTTTTGTTTATTCACTTTTTACATAATTATTCGCACTTGTCGACATTAATATTGGAGTTTTATATATTTTATGTTATAGTTATTATATTATAATTATGGCTGATGTTAGAGCTCAGTCGTCTGATGATATTTTTTTCATGGTATGCTTCGCAGTTCCATATGCTTTATTTCGACATTTAGAAACAACAAATATCTTTTACCGGAGGGAATATAATTGTTCAAAGAAATAGAAACAAGAAGTAAAAGTGATCTTGTAAAAAAACAAATAATGGATTTAATATTGAATGGTGTGTACAAGCCCGAAGACAAATTGCCTGTTGAAAATGAATTAGCCAAATTATTTAATGTAAGCAGAGCAACAATAAGGCAAGCTATAGCAGAATTAAAATTGATGGGTATTGTAGAAGTTAGGCATGGGGATGGTACCTATATAAAAGAAGTGGATGTAAATTTTTATATGGAACCGTTACTTCCAATGCTGCTATTTAGTGAGAAAAAGATCAATGAGTTATATGATGCAAGAAAATATGTAGAAATGGGAACCGCAGCGCTAGCTGCTCAAAATAGAACAGATGATCAATTAAGTAAACTGGAAAATCTACATTCTGAAATGGTTAAACTAAAAAAAGAAAAAAAGCTAAAGGAGTATTCGGTTCTAATTGAGGAATTCCATAGATATATTGCAGAAATATCCGCCAACGATTTTCTATACAAAATTTATACTACGGTAAATTATATTTACAAAGCCTGCATAGAACAATCAATAATTGTTCAGGAATCTCTGCTATTCTTGGAGCCCGAACATTATGATATATTGGAGGCAATACGCAATAAAGATTCGAAGCTAGCAGAAGAGAAAATGCGAGAACATATAGATAGTTCGAGGGGATTCTTCTTATCGTCTAGAACAACTAAAAAAACTGGAAAAAAACTGCCCGATGATTAGAAAACAGTAAAGTCGATATTTTTCCTTTTATGAACAGCCACTACTGCAAAACAGCGTTGCTAGAGGGCAGTAATATCGAAGCGCTTATAGAAAACGAAGTATAAGATGGTCGCGTCCTATTAACGTAAAAGGATAGCGGCCTTTTTGTATACAGCACCTTCCGTACTATCGGCTTTCAACATACTCGATAATATAGCAATTGGCCGGCCGTATATATAAAACAAGAAGGATAATATCTGTTTACTTTGTTGTAAGAACGTATGCTTTACAGCCGGTAATGTTTGAACTATACTGTAAAATACAGAATTATAATTTAACCGACTTATATTCTGGGGAAGGATGGAGAGATAGCAATGGCCGAAGATAAGTTCGAGGGAGTTCTCAAGGAGCTTGCAAAAATCGGGTTCAATCTATACGATGCCAAGGCGTATATTGCCCTGATACAGAACCCGGATATCAGTGCCTATGAAATAAGTAAAATATCCGGGGTGCCCCAATCGAAGATTTATGAGACCATGAAGAGAATAGTTGACCAGGGC
>DUOV01000034.1 GCA_012838615.1 Clostridia bacterium
AACAATTTAACTTGCATAAAAGGCGACAATTCGGTCACTTCATCAAGCACGACCGTACCTTGATCAGCTGCCTCTACCAGACCGATTTTCCCACCTTTTTTAGCTCCGGTGAAAGCTCCTTCCACATAACCAAAAAGTTCGCTTTCCAGCAAAGTCGGAGGAATGGCAGCGCAATTAATGGAAATTAAAGCTTTTTTTCTGCGGTAACTTAAGGAATGAATATATTTAGCCATCAAGCCCTTGCCTGTGCCGCTTTCACCCCTAAGCAAAACGGTTGAGTTTGTTTTGGCTACTAAATTTGCTGAATTGAGAATGTGTAAAAAGCTTGGACTTGTGCCGATTAACTTAATTGGTTGCTCGGAAGGAAGAATAACTTCTTTATCATATGAGGGAATCTTTTCAAAAAATAAAGCTGTTCCGCACACCTTATTGTCAAAGCTGAGAGGCAGTTGAGCCATTGCCCAGTTTATATTTTTTTTATTGGCCACGCATAATTTTACTTCCCGCCAAAGGTTACCATTGCTTTGCCTAATATTTTCTTTATTAAAAATATCTTCTCTAAAAAAATAAAAAATGCTTTTTCCCAAGCTTTGATTAGGCTCAAGCCCAAATTCCCTTTCCATGGGCTTGCTCATCTTTACAATTTCTCGGGAATTATTTATTACGATTATCCCAAAGCCCCTGCTTTCTAAAGTCTCCCAGATTTTACTGGTAATTATTTTATTAAGCATAATTACCTCCAAGTTGTATCCTTTATCTTTAGTATACAGCTAAAAGAAAATTCTGAATATAAATTTTTTTTAAATTTTTGGGAAAGTGCAGGATGCCTTAGCTTGGCAGAAGATTTGCCATAGCAACATGGTAACTACAAAGAAGGACACAAAACTAAAGCGCTAGCCGCTGCTAGCGCTCTCTTAAATACAATATGGGATTGACAGGTACGTCGTTTACGTGGATCTCCAAGTGAACGTGGGGCCCTGTAGAACGACCTGTACTGCCGATGAGGGCAATAGGTTGTCCAACCTTAATCCAATCCCCTTCTTTAACCAGGTTCTTGCTGTTATGAGCATACATGGCTTTAATACCATCGCCATGATCAATTATTACTGCATTACCGTAAACCCAGTTTTTATATCCGGCAAAAATAACTTTACCTGCTTCAATTGCTTTAATCTCTGTCCCTTTTTTGGCTGCTATATCCAGACCATGGTGAAATTCCCGGCCCCTGGGTCCAAATCTGGAAGTTATGGGGCCAAGAACCGGCCAGCTAAAGGTAGATTGTCTTTGTCTTGATGCCAGCTGAGTATTTCCTGTACTTGACTCGTCATTACTCGTAGGAATGATTATCCTGGTGCCGATCTGCAGCCTTTCCGGTTTGGTGATCTTGTTTACTTGCTGCAGCAGCTTAACATCTACTTTATAATCTTTAGCAATCTTCCAGAGAGTGTCCCCTTTCCTAATGGTATAATCCTGAACTTTTCTTCTTGGTATAACAGCCTCTGTTGGTTGTGCTTTAATCAAAACCTTGGTACTCTTCAGCTGCCAAATGTCTAAAAAGCGAGATTCATAAGCCCAACCAGGGGATGGACTTGTAAAAAACAAACCAAGACAAATGAGCAGCAGCCAAGGTTTGACTAAAGACCTCAAAGGTAACATTTTCTCACCTCTACTTAGGTTTATAATTAAAGTGGTATTTTTTTCTAGCTAGATCACTCAACTTGTATCTTTACCTAAGTAGGGTTAATTTATTCATTTATTTCCCAAAAAATTGAAACAAATGCTTAGGAAGGGTTATAAATTGGTATTGGTCGTTAATTTTGAGGAAACAGTTTCGGGAGAGCCCTAAGTAAATCGCTGTTTGTTTTGGTCTTTTTTAAAGAATCGATAAGCATCTCCGTAACTTCCACATTACTTAAATGGTTAGTTTCCCGACGGAAGTGCCACATGAGATCTAATTCTTCTTTGGAAAGCAACATCTCTTCCCTTCTGGTGCCAGAGCGTTTTACGTCTATAGCCGGAAAAATACGGCGCTCGGCAAGTTTGCGATCTAAGATAAGCTCCATGTTGCCGGTGCCCTTAAACTCTTCAAAAATCACATCATCCATCCGACTGCCTGTTTCTACCAAAGCCGTTGCCAGAATGGTAAGACTCCCGCCTTCCTCAATGTTACGAGCAGCCCCAAAGAAACGTTTCGGTTTATGTAAGGCGCTGGGATCTACCCCACCGGATAAGGTTCTTCCACTTGGAGGCACCACCAGGTTATTGGCTCTGGCCAGCCTAGTCAGACTGTCCATGAGGATAACTACATCTTTCTTGTGTTCAACTAAACGCTTAGCCCGCTCTAAAACCATATCTGCCACTTTAACGTGATTTTCCGGCGGTTCATCAAAAGTAGAGCTGACAACTTCGGCTTTAACTGAACGCTCAATATCGGTTACCTCTTCCGGACGTTCATCAATCAACAGGATTATCAGTTCTACATCCGGATAGTTATAAGAAATAGCATTAGCCACTTTTACCAAAAGCATGGTTTTGCCGGCTTTGGGAGGTGACACAATAAGGCCTCTCTGGCCTTTACCCATAGGGCAGACCAAGTCAATAATTCTAGTTGATATATCAGCTTCTGGTGTTTCTAGGGTTAAACGTTCTTGAGGATAAATCGGGGTTAAACCGTCGAAGTGTAGTCGTTTAGGAGAGAGTTCAGGATCTTCACCGTTGACTTGCTCTACTCTTAGCAGAGCGAAATAGCGTTCCATGTCTTTAGGCGGCCGTACCAACCCGCCTACCCGGTCTCCTGTTCTAAGATCAAAACGTCTGATCTGAGAAGGTGAGATGTAAATGTCATCTTCACTGGGCAGGTACTTAAAAGGTCTTAGGAAGCCGTATCCGTCAGGCAGTATTTCTAGCACTCCTTGGGCAGTAAGGGCTTCGTTTTTCTTTTCTTTAGTTATTAATTTTAAGATTTCAAAAATCAGTTCTTTTTTACGAAGTTTGGAGTACCCGGTTAAGCCAATTTCTCTGGCTATTTGGTAAAGCTCCACCATCGTTTTGCTTTCAAGTTCCGCTGAATTCAAGATAAACCTCCTTATATTGATCCAAATACCAAATAGCATTATACCACTATTTGGTATTTGGAGTCAAACAAACTACAAGGTTTCTGCTATTTTTTTCCATTGAGGCTTTTTCTCAAAACTGTGAATAGCTTCGATAAAACGAATTGTTCCAGTCTTGCCCCGGATGATTACTGAATGAGTCACAGCACCGGTATTAGTCATTACTACCCCTTTTAGAAGGCTGCTGTCAGTAATACCGGAAGCTACAAAGATAACGTCTTCGCCCTTAACAAAGTCATCCATATCTAAAAGTTTATTAATATCAGACAAGCCCATTTTTTGCGCCCGGGCAACTTCTTCCTCTGTTTTTGGTGCAAGTCGGCCTTGTATTTCTCCACCCAAGGCCTTTAGGGCTGCCGCTGCCAATACACCTTCCGGTGCACCGCCAATTCCCATCATCACATCTACGCCGGATTCGGGAAAGGCCGTAGCAACTGCCGGCGCAACATCACCGTCGGAAATCAGTTTGATCCTAGCTCCTGCTTCACGGACTTCTTCAATTAGTTGTTCGTGTCTAGGACGGTCTAAAATTACTACAGTCAAATCGGATATGCTCTTACCTAAGGCTTTAGATATATTACAAAGGTTTACCCTAACGGGAGCATCTAAATATATGGCACCTGCTGCCCCCGGTCCTACAGCGATTTTATTCATATACATATCAGGGGCGTGGAGAAGACATCCTGTTTCAGCTACGGCCATGACCGCAATAGCTCCGGTTAAACCTTTGGAGACAATTTCAGTCCCCTCTACCGGGTCAACAGCAATGTCTACCTTTGGTCCTTTGCCGCTGCCTACTTTTTCCCCGATGTAAAGCATGGGGGCTTCATCCATTTCCCCCTCCCCTATGACTATAGTTCCATCAATATCGATAGTATCAAAGATGGTACGCATAGCTGTAACTGCTGCATCATCAGTAGAATTTTTGTCACCCCGTCCCAACCAACGGGCTGCTGCCAAGGCTGCTGCTTCTGTAACACGTGCAAAGTCAACAGCCAAACCTCTTTCCATCATACTAATCCTCCTCTGTCCCAAACCATTTCCTTCTTTACTCTAATTAGTATAGCACATCTTAGTCAATTATGACACATATTACTCCGTAATAGTCGTTAGTCGTTGGTTGTTAGTCGTTAGTCGTTGCGACGCGCCAGCACCCGCTGCGCGGAGTCGCCAGTCACTAGTCATCAGTTAAAAGTTAAAAGTGAAAAGTAATTTTGAATTTTGAATTATGAATTGGTCGTTAGTTTCGCTTCGCGGAGTCACCAGTCCAAGCTTTCAAGTATTTCTCTGTGGTCAGTCGCCAGTCACCAGTCCAAGCTTTGGAGTGTTTCTCTACGGTCAGTCCCCAGTCATCAGTCACCAGTTTTGCCTAATCTATTACTGGGGACTTGCGACTGGGGACTGGGGACCGAGGACTTGTGTTACTTGTTAAGTTTGGCCCAATCGGCCAAAAACCTGTCAATACCTTGTGTTGTGAGAGGATGATTAGCCATCTGTTTAAAAACTTTGAAAGGAACGGTGGCAATATCTGCTCCGGCCAAGGCAGCCTGAGTAACATGAATAGGATGGCGAATACTGGCAGCAATTATCTCCGTACCAATACCATGAATTTCAAAAATATCTACTACATCCTTGATAAGCTGCATGCCGTCTTCACTTATATCGTCCAATCGCCCAATAAAAGGACTGACGAAAGTAGCTCCAGCCCGGGCAGCCATTAAAGCTTGGTTAGCTGAAAAAATCAGGGTAACATTAGTTGCAATATTCTCAGCATCCAATATTTTTACTGCTTTCAAGCCTTCCAAACACATAGGAATTTTAATAACGATATTGGGATGGATTTTAGCCAAGTCTCTGGCTTCAGCAACCATTTCGTCAGCTTGCAAGGAAATAACTTCAGCGCTAATAGGTCCGTCTACGAGGTCAGTTATTTCTTTGACCACTTGTTTAAAGTCCCTGCCTTCTTTAGCAATCAGGGATGGGTTTGTAGTGACACCGCTGATTATGCCCCATGTACTTGCTTCTTTAATCTCTTCAATGTTGGCTGTATCGATAAAGAAACGCATTTTAATACCTCCTAGGGAAACAATAGTATATAACAAATATATTCTCTTAAGTTTATATTCTATCCCTAACATTATTTACCTGTCAAAAAGTCTTTTAAGTTAAGAGTTATGGATTAGTCGTTGCGAAGCCCCAGTAAGGGGCGAGTCCCTATGGGAGTCGTTAGCTTTTTATAATTTTGAATTAAGAATTTTGAATTCTACTCCCGCCGGCGCTTCGTCCTAAAGGACTCGCGCCGAAGCAGAGCAGAAAAGAAAGCGGGTGTATGATTATTCACACGCCCGCTCCTCCGCTAATTTTTATTATTTTTTACCTTTGGGAGCAAAAGTTTCACAAGCAGTACCGTCTGAAGTTTCCACTACCATATCGCCGCTAGAGCGAACCTCTATAGCATCAGCATAACATTCATTATTGTTTTGGTAGGTACATTCCTCAACACTACATTTAATTCGGTTCATAGTATCACCTCCCTAACTTAATTTTAAATTTTGAATTTTGAATTGGTAATTCCTTTATTCTCGGGGTTTGAAGGTGTTACACATGGTATGATCAGAACGCTGGGGAGTTTTTTCTGCATCTTCACTATTTACTTCAATAGCTTCCGCTTGACAGATATTATTGCCCCAATAGGTACAGCTATCCACGTAACAACGAACTTCCATTAGATCACCTCGGTTTTTGTAAGGTCTGGGGGCATCGGGATGTTAAAAACAAAAAACTGTGGAATTCCAGTTTTAGATTTCCACAGTTGCTTGTTTTTAATGCATTATAAATTTTTAAGCTTTTCCCGCACTACCAAAGAGGCGGATTTTTTCTCTTATGACTTCACTCATTTTGTTTTTGGCCGGGCCTAAGATTTTGCGGGGATCAATTTGCTTAGGATCTTTTTCAAGTACTTCCCTTACTCCGGCCACAAAAGCTTCCCGCAGGTTAGTGTCGATGTTTACTTTTCTTACCCCAAGCTGTATGGCTCTAGTGATGGCCTCATCGGGAACGCCGGAGGAACCATGTAAGACAATAGGAATGTTAATCAGAGCCTTGATTTTTTGCAAACGGTCAAAATCTAGCTTAGGGGTGCCTTTGTACTGACCATGAGCTGTACCAATAGCAATAGCTAAAGCATCTACCCCGGTAGCTTCTACAAAATGTTTGGCTTCCTCAGGATCGGTTAGACTTGCTTCCCATTCACTAACAGTAATATCGTCTTCCGTGCCACCAATCTTGCCGATTTCTGCTTCTACTGAAACACCAACAGCCCTGGCCACAGCTAAAACGCGATTTGTCAAAGCAATGTTTTCCTCTAAAGGCAGTTTAGACCCGTCAATCATTACGGAAGTAAAGCCGTGGCGTATGCATTGAACTGTTTGCTCAAAACTTGTACCGTGGTCTAAGTGTAAACCTACAGGTATAAAGGTGTTTTCTGCTGCAACTTTAGTCAAGGCAGTAATATATTCCAACCCGGCATATTTAATTGCACCCTGGCTGGCCTGTACTATAACCGGAGCCTTTTCTTTCTCTGCAGCTTCAATAATAGCTTGAATGATTTCCATATTGTTACAATTGAAAGCACCTACTGCATAACCGCCTGCTTCTGCCTTTTGTAACAATTCCTTCACAGGTACTAATGGCATTTAAATCACCCTCCCAGAGTTCATTGTTTTATGCTTGATCCCTCTGTTAAGTTCATTATACTCCTTTTTTACTTTTTTTATGGCTTTTAGTTCTTCTTTTCCGCAGATCGTTAGAAGGAAACCTGGTTAAATGGATTTGGTCAATATTGTTTACCAGATCCAGATCTTCTTTAGTTGATGCCATCAATACAGCAAAGGACCGACAATGTTCACATCTTAATTCAAGATAATCAGGAAAGATTTCGATGGCAATATCATTGTTGCCACAATTACATTTTAAGTCGCCGTTTTCGGCTATTTCGTACAACCGGTCTAAAATTTCATACATAATATCCGGATTATCAAAGTAGTCAGTATATCCTAATTCTGCTGCCATGTCGGCAATAGATTTATCTTCATTTTCCACACATTCCAGGACTTTATCATCAGGACCAATGTAACCAATTCCTAATCCGTTTTCTTCGCAATAGATGTTTACTACTTCAGTTGACCAAATTTGCTTTCTGGTTAAATAAAGTATATGCTTGGCTTCACACATTACACATTCAATTTGAAGAATAAACTTTTTTCTGTTTTTGGTACTTACATGTAAGATTGATTGGCCACATGAACATTCATACTTCTGAGAATTAGCACCGGAAAAATCAAAAAGAGATAGGGTGTGAAATTCCAACTGGCCACAAGCTGAGCAACGGATTGCAATAGTACTACTTGTTGGAATAGGTACCATAAACTGCACCCCCTTATTGTCTACTCACTATTTCGGCATCAGGATCTAAATTCCTGCTAGTAATTAATTATTATAGAAAACTTGGTTCAAAGCTAAGTTTTGACTTTTGACAGGAGCCTTAAATCAGCTTATGCCTTCTGGTATATCAAAAAAAAGTGGGTGAATTCACCCACTTATAAGACGGCTTTGTAAAACAACAGAGTACTTAACAAGCTTTCTTTATGTAAATCTAAGCATGTATTTTTTAGCCTGAGGCCGTAGAATAGATGAAACCAGTTTTTTTAAATCTGCTATATCAAAAGGTTTTGGCAAAAAATATTTAATCCCATGCTCTTTAAGATTATTTATCTTGTTAAGATCACCATAAGCTGTCATTAGTACTACCGGTATGTTAGGATCCAGAAGAGCCACTTCTTTGTTTATTTCTAACCCGCTCATCCCGGGTAACTTCATGTCCAAAATAATCAGATCGGGCTTGACTTTTTGCAAGAGTGCAAGAGCTTCAATTCCGCCACCGGCACTACAGACCTGGTAACTTTCCTCCTGTAGGGCCTCAGTAATCAAGCTACGTATACCTTTCTGGTCATCCACAACAAGAATTGTATGTTCTTTCACTCTACTTACCCCTATTCAGCTTTTTTCTTTGCGCTTCATTCTTACGCACTACAAGATATATCTTTACTCATTTGAGCAAAGACTGCGGAATGTAGTATTAAAAGGCACGCACTATGGGAACTGAATTTGCGCGTCTTTCCAAAAAATGGAAAATTTTACCTGAAACTTGCTATATTTTATTCTATAAGAGATGCAAAAATTCCTTTCAACATTTAAAAAACAGAAAAGAAAATTTCACTTTAACTTTTAACTCTTAGCTCTTCTATCCTTCCCGCCATCCGTATAGCATAAGCTTGTCCATCTTTAAAATAAACCCGAGGCAGACGGGGGTTGGCAGAAAGCCTGCGCAGGGAAAGCTGGGCTTCATCACCTACCTTAACAGTTTGGTCTACTTCAGCCGTGGAAAGCTGCATGCCTAAACGCCCAACCAGAGGATATTTTTGGCCACCGATCAGGACTGTAGTTTGCCTGCCTTTCCCCAAATATTCTAGGATTAATTTCACTACCATCTTGCAAAGATCGAGAAAGTTCTTAGGTCTGATGGCCGGCATGACTGTTAGCCCATCGGCCCAACCCATAGGGATTACTGCCAACCGGGTTTTCTTGCGGGCAATAAATTCTCTGCCATAGCCAACACTTGTACCGGGTTCCACATTTTTCACATGGATAATGCGGGCCTTGACCTGCCAAGGGTTTCTAAGTTCTACTTTGTTTTTAGTGTGATGAGGACATTGGCCAAACAGTAAGGTACCAATACGCACCATATTACAATGCATTTCAGGCAAATCTAAAGTTGCCGCGCTATTACAAGCATGTATAAAGGACAGCTTAATCCCATAATCCTTTATCTCTTCCACAACTTGCTGGAAAATAGCAAATTGTTTTCTGGTAAAAGAGTCTCCCTGACCTGCCTGGGCAAAATGAGTAAAAACTCCTTCCACTTCTATTCCAGGATATTGCTGCAGCTCTTGGAGAAAGGGGCTGACTTCTGACGGATGAAGTCCGGTTCTTCCCATGCCAGTTTCAATTTTAAGGTGAATTTTAAAGTTTGAGGCTCCTGCTTCTGCTAAGGCCCTCACTTGGTCAAGAAAGCTCACAGCCGGAGTTAATTCATACTGGATAAGCAAACCGGCCTCCTCAGGAAAAAAGGGGCTTAACAGTAAAATAGGGGCACTTATCCCCCCTTGCCGAAGTTCTATCCCTTCGTCAACAGTAGTAACAGCCAGCATGGCAGCTCCGCATTCTTCCAAAACCCTGGCTGACTCTACAGCTCCCAGTCCATAAGCATCGGCTTTGACAACAGCCAGGATTTGAACATTTTCTCCTACCAAGTTTTTTATTTGCTGGTAATTATAACGGATGGCGTCAGCATCAATTTCCACCCAACGATTACCTACCATGTTTCTCCAGCCCAAGGCTAATTCTCCTTACTTCCGTAGTTTTTTTGTCAAATCAATAACTTTTCGCACACCTTTGTAATAAACAGGTTCAGCAATATTCCAAAGGTTGTACATTAAAGGATCAAAAACTAAATCATACTCACCCATAAATTCGGTAAAATCCCCGTTAAAACCTTTCTTAAACCTATATAAGCCGTAAAGAGGATTATCCTCAGTTAATTCTCCGGGTACACCACGAAAATCATAAAGGCTGCAATTGTTTTCTTTGGCCCAAGTAATCATAGACCATTGGAGCAGGTAGTTAGGCATAACGTTGCGGTGCCTGTTACTGGAAGCACCGTATAAATACCAAACTTTATCTCCATATATTAAGGCTAGTGTTCCGGCAATAACTTGTCCTTCATAAGAGGCTAAAAAAACTTTGGCCAGACCGTTTTCTACCAGTTGATCCCACATGGTGGAAAAGTAGGCATAACTGCGAATGAGAAATTGATCTCTGGCAGCTGTTTCCTCTAACACTTCATAAAACACTTTTAAGTCTTCTTTGTTTTCAGCAAAGCGGATGGTAACACCTTTCCTCTTGGCCAAACGTATATTGTAGCGGGTTTTACTGTGTAAGTTGGCAAATAACTCATCTTCACTCGGTGTTATATCCAGCCTAAAAACAAACCTGGGCTGTGTTCCCTCAAAGCCTTCACCCGTGCTGACTTCCCTAAAGCCTGCCTTCTGAAAGTACCGGACAAAATCCTGGTTGTTAACTGATATATCAGGGTCGATCTTGAGCATTATAGCCCCATGCTCTTTGGCTATTTCTTTAACTTTCGACCATAAGAAATCCATCAGTTCATAATTGGTAATATCGACTACCGGTCCCCGGGGAGCGTAAAATATAGATTTGTTTAGAACAGGGATTTTCCGCTTTAAAATAGACAAAGCAGCTACTATCTCCTGCCCGTCTTCAATAACAAGGCGTAAAGGTTCCCATCCTGTTAAGGCCTTTACTTCTCCCCACTCGTAAGATTGTAAAATATGCCCCTTGGGGCCATTGGCCGTAAAGTCATTAAATTTTTCTCGTTCTTCCGGTCCTATTAAACGTGCTTGCCAAGTCATTTGCATACCTCCTGCCGACCGTTATTAGTTAAGAGTGAAAAGTTAAAAGTTAAGAGTTATGAATTTTGAATTTTGAATTATGAATTAGTCCTTAGTCGTTGCGACGCGCCCAGCATGGCGCTAGCCCCTTTAGGGGGTCGTTAGTCGTTAGTGCCGCTGCGCGGAGTCACCAGTCCCCAGTCATCAGTCGCCAGCCCGGCTAAAAGTTTGTTCGGTCAGGACATGGGTAACAAAAATGGTTCAAGAGATAGGTAACACTCCTTTAAAATAAATAGATGTAATTACTCGTAGGGTCGTTACGATGTGCCCGCTAAATATACCTGTCCTTCGAAAAAAGACTTTGGATTGGCCAAAGTCTTTAGTCTCGATTTTCCAAAGCTGCGCCCACAAAATCCCGGAATAATGGATGGGGCCTGTTTGGTCTGGATTTAAATTCCGGATGAAACTGGGAAGCTAAAAACCAGGGATGGTCCTGTAGTTCGATAATCTCTACCAGGCGTTCGTCAGGGGAAGTTCCGCTAACAACCAATCCTTTGGCCACCAGCTCAGGACGATAATGATTATTTACTTCATAACGATGCCGATGACGCTCATAGATTAATTTTTCGTTATAAGCTTTAGCTGCTTTTGTGCCTTCGACGATTTTACAAGGAGAAAGTCCTAGCCGCATTGTCCCGCCCTTGTCATCAACCTCTTTTTGCTCCGGTAAGAGATCGATGACCGGATAAGGTGTGTTTTCGTCAAATTCTGTACTGTTTGCATAACTCATACCACATACATTACGGGCAAACTCGATTACAGCCAGCTGCATTCCCAGGCAAATTCCCAAATAAGGTATTTTGTTTTCTCTGGCGTAGCGGATGGCTGTAATTTTTCCTTCAATTCCTCTGTCTCCGAAACCACCGGGAACCAAGATGCCATCAACACCCTTTAGCATCTCCTCAATACCACCGTTTTCCACATCGTTGGCGTGAACCCAGCGTATTTCAATTTTGGCATCGTGAAAAATTCCAGCGCTACGCAGAGCTTCTGCTACACTTAAGTAAGCATCTTGCAACTCTACATATTTACCGACCACAGCTATACAACATTTGTGATGAGGATTTTTATATTTTTCCACCATCTTAATCCAGTCATCCAAATCAGGCTCTTCGCATTTAAGCCCAAGCTGCTTAATAACAATATCGGCAAACCCTTGTTTTTCCAAAGCAAGAGGCACTTCATAAATAGATTCCTCATCTACGACCTGGATAACTGCATTTTTATCAATGTCGCAGAAGAGAGCAATTTTTTCTTTCATTTCTTTAGAAATAGGTCTTTCCGAACGAGTAACGATTATATCAGGTTGGATGCCCAGTCCCCGCAATTCTTTTACACTATGCTGGGTAGGCTTTGTTTTGGCTTCCCCTGCAGCAGACAAATAAGGAACTAAAGTTACGTGGATGTATAATACATTTTCCCGGCCTACATCACTTTTAAACTGGCGAATAGCTTCTAAGAAAGGAAGGGATTCGATATCCCCTACCGTACCTCCAATTTCAGTAATAACAACATCCGGGTTAGACTCCCTGGCTACCCGGCAAATTCGCTCCTTGATTTCATTAGTAATATGGGGTATTACCTGGACGGTACCTCCTAAGTATTCACCTTTACGCTCTTTGTTAATCACAGACCAATAGATTTTTCCAGTAGTAATGTTGCTGTTTTTGGACAGGTTAATATCAACAAACCGTTCATAGTGACCTACATCCAAATCTGTTTCAGCGCCGTCATCTGTGACAAAAACTTCACCATGCTGGTAAGGACTCATGGTACCCGGATCATAGTTGATGTAAGGATCAAATTTTTGAATAGCTATTTTAAGGCCACGGCTTTTTAACAACCGCCCGAGGGAAGATGCCGTAATGCCTTTACCCAAGGAAGATGTAACTCCGCCAGTTACAAAAATAAACTTTGCCATCAAATTGCCTCCTGTCCCAAAATTACTTCATAATTCTATCCCTTTACAAAAAGAGTGTCAATAATGGTCTTATTACATTCTTTCCGGGGCTGTTACACCGATTAAGCGGAGTAAGTTGGATAAAGTAATCTTTACGGCTTGAACCAGCCCAAGTCTTGCTGCCATCAAATCCGCCTCAATATTTAAAACCCGGCAATTGGTATAAAAACTATGGAAAAGACCGGCTAATTCGCTGGCATACCTGGTCAAACGATGGGGTTCTAAAGCCAAGGCCGCTCCAGCCACCACATCGGGAAAATCCGCTACCTTCCGGATTAGTTCCAGCTCACTAGGATCGGTTAACAATTGGTAATTAACTTGTACCGGCAGCTCTGAAACACCTGCTTCCTTAGCTTGACGTAAAATGCTGCAAATCCGGGCATGAGCATATTGAACATAATAGACCGGGTTTTCGGCAGATTCAGATTTAGCCAAATCTAAATCAAAATCCAAATGACTGTCAGCACTACGCATGACAAAAAAGTAACGAGCTGCATCCCTGCCTACTTCTTCCATTAACTCACTTAAGGTAACGTATTGACCGGTTCTTTTAGACATGCGGAGCATTTCCCCACCGGAAAACAGACGCACCAACTGCATAAGCACTATCTGTAATTGATCAGGGTTATAGCCCAGGGCTTCCATAGCCCCTTTCATCCTGGCCACATGGCCGTGGTGATCGGCGCCCCATAAGTTGATTACCCACTCAAAACCCCGTTCAAACTTATTGACGTGGTAGGCAATATCGGCAGCAAAATAGGTAGGCACGCCGTTAGAACGAACTACCACCTCATCTTTTTCATCCCCATAAAGAGAGGATTTAAACCATAAAGCACCGTCTTTTTCATAAATATAGCCTCTGCTTTGAAGAGCAGCCATTACTTTTTTGATAGCACCAGAATCATGGAGGCTTTGCTCGCTAAACCACACATCATAGTCTACGCCAAAATCATGTAAGACTTGGCGAATATGAGACAGCTTTTCGTTTAAAGCATATTTTACCAAGGCATCTTGTCTTTCCTGAGAATCAGCCTGTAAATATTTGTCTCCGTGTAATTTAATAAAACTTTCCACAGTCTCAACCAGATCTTCGCCATGATAACCTTCCTCCGGAAAAGGCACGTCCATACCTAAGGCTTGCAAGTATCTGGCTTCCAAGGAAAGAGCAAAATTATGAATTTGATTGCCTGCATCGTTGATGTAGTATTCCCTGCTAACGTCAAATCCAGCAGCATCCAACAAGTTGGCTATGGTATCGCCCAAAGCCGCTCCCCGTGCGTTACCCATATGTAAGAGACCTGTTGGATTAGCACTTACAAACTCCACCTGAACTTTTTTCCCCTTACCAACATCTGAACGTCCGTAATTGTGTTTCTCTTTTAAAACATCCGATACTACTTCAAAGAGCCAACTGTTATCCAGTCTAAAATTAATAAAGCCTGGACCAGCGATCTCCAGGGACTCTACCCAGGTACCCGTTTTGGAAAAATATTTGCTGATGATTTCAGCAATTTGACGGGGGGCTTTTTTGGCTTCTTTGGCAAGTAACATGGCTAAGTTGGTAGCAAAATCACCGTGTTGTTTTTCTCGTGGCACTTCTAGCACAAAATCAGGCAGGCTAGTAATTTGGAGTTCACCTGCCTCCTGAGCTTTTAAAGCTGCAGTTATAAGTGCATCTTTTATTTGCCTTTGTACTAATTTTACTCTATTCAAAATGAAAATACCTCCATTTTGTCATTAGTCGTTGCGACGCGCCCAGCATGGCGCCAGCCCCTTCAGGGGGTCGTTACGACGCCAGCGTTAGCTGGCTAGCCCTTTAGGGGTCGTTAGTAAAATCGTTCTTTTCCCTTTATTTAGGTTAATATTCCAATTATCTTATGTCAAGTAACTTCTGGATCAATAATCAGCCATAATTTAACTAGCTAAGAAATAATTGTTTTTTTCATTACCTTAGCAAAATTTTTTCCTTCTCAAGTCTTATTTATACTCCACAAATCATTCGCCCACTGCGTGAGTCACCAGTCCAAGCTTTCAAGTATTTCTCTGTGGTCAGTCGCCAGTCGCCAGTCGCCAGCGTCCGCTTCGCGGAGTCCTCAGTCCCCGGTCATGAGTCACCAGTAGCCGCTTCGCGGAGTCGCCAGTCCTCAGTCGCCAGTCACTAGTCATCAGTTAAGAGTTAAGAGTGAAGAGTGAAAAGTAATTTTGAATTATAAATTAGTCGTTGCGACGCGCCTAGTGCGCTAGCCCCTTTAGGGGGTCGTTAGTCGTTACGAAGCGCCCGGTATGGCGCGAGTCCCTATGGGAGTCGTTAGTTTTTGAAATTATGAATTTTGAATTTTGAATTAATAGCTGGTCGTTAATCGTTGGCCGTTAGTCGTTAGTCGTTAGCAAAAAAATTGTATTCCTCTTCGTTCTCTTGCCTCTTGCTTCCTGCCTCTTGCCTCTTGAACAATGTAAAAAACTGCCATATGAAATGGCAGTTTTAGTAGTTTTCTTAAAGACACTACCTAAATATTTTTATTGAGGAATAGTGGCTAAATATACCCCTTTGGTTGAACCCTCTTTAGCCCAGTCAAACAACAACCTCTGGGAATCTGGTGACCAGGCCAAGGTTACGTCACCCTGTTTATCTCCTTCTGGGACAACCATGAGTAAATTTGTTTTGTTTTCAGCTACCAAGACTCCTACATAAATCATGTTGTTAGTACCTGTAAAAGCAATTTTTCTACCGTCGGGAGACCAGCTAAGGCTGTTTCCACCACCGCTGGCAGTTATTAGGGACCAACCGCTGCCTTCAGCATCAGCTAGCCATAGCCCCTGACTTGGACTACCTTTTACGCTGATAGCCACACTTTTGCCATCAGGTCTCCAGGCATAAGTAAACTCTGCTCCTTCCAATTTAGGAGTAAGAGGTTTAGCTTCGCTACCGTCAGTTTTGGCCACAAACACCTGACCCTGTTCCTGATATAGTTTATATTTCCCATCAGGAGACTTGTCTCCTGGCTTGTCAGGGCTTACACTTTTAGCTACATTTCTGGCTATGACTTGGACTGAATCATCGTTCAAGTCTTTGGCCCACAGGGATAAACTCCCTTCGTTAGCCTCTTTATTAGAAAAATAATATATTTTTTTGCCTCGCTCATCCCAAGACGGCTTAAGGCTTATGAAGTTATCATCCTGGCTTATGGGTGTAAGGCTTACACTTTTCGCTACAACCGAAGTAATACCGGTTACCTGTCTAAAAGGACCATCTAGACGGGGCAGCTCAGGTGTTACCTCTTCCTGACCTGCCGGTTCTTCCGGGGCTTCAGGTTGTGATGGCTTTTGATCTGCCGGTTCTTCCGGATTAACATCTTTAGTTTCAGTTTGCTCAGGTAAGTTTTCTTCACCAGAACCTGGCGTTTCTTCTTCTCCGCTGCCGGTAGCAGGAGCAGTAGGCTGGCTAGGCTGAGGTTTTTCCAAACCGGTGCCTGATTGATCAGTACCCCCGGTTTGACTGGGGGTAGACTTATCCTCTGTCCCTATGGTAAACCTTTCATTTAGTTTAGCGCCTAAATCAGCCATTTTAGTGATCTCAGGGAGCTTAGCAAAAGCCAGAAAAGCACTAAGAGCTGCTATTAAGGCTGCAAAGGAAGCAACCTTGGAAAAGCTCATAGGACTCTTTATAAGTTTTTCCAAAAAGCTCTGTTTCTTCTCAGCCCGTTCCTTAAAAGAAACAACTGCCGCCTGATGTGCCTTTTTGCTCTTTTCATATTCTTCTATGCGCCCCATTACGCCATCAACAAAATCAGCAGGAGGCTGGACCAAGGTGCAACTGCTTTTTAATAAGTCATTAAAATGGCGTGCCTGCTCCAGCTCTCTTTGACAAGAGGTGCAATGGGAAAGGTGGGTCTTAAATTCTTCCTCCACTTGGCCGTTTAAACAACCGTCCAAGTAGGTAAATACTATTTGCTTAACTTCTTTACATTTCATACCTTTATACCCCCCTTTCCAAATTTTTTAGGCGCTTTTGCAAAAGAGATCTTCCTCTGAAAAGTCTAGTTTCAATTGTGGTAATAGGTACTTCCATTACATCAGCAATTTGCTGATAAGTCATATCTTCTAAGTATCTGAGAACCATGGGAACTTTATATTTTTCAGGTAATTGGGCTAGGGCTTGCTGCACAAGTCGCTGGGTCTCTTTAACCTCAGTATAATCTTCCGGTTGGGTAGCAGCTTGAGGAACAGTAGGCGCAAACTCAATAACCTTGTCTAAAGGAATCTCCTCTTGTGGCTTTTTGCGAAGCGCCGTGTAGCAGACATTGGTGGCAACTTTATACATCCACGGAAAAAAAGGTCTGCTCGTATCGTATTTATCCAAGACTTGATAAATTTTTAAAAAAGCCTCCTGTGCCAAATCCTGAGCATCTTCAACCTGGTTTGTCAGCCGGTAAGCTAGACTAAATATTTGTTTTTGATATCTATTGACGATCTCAGCAAATGCTGTACAGTCACCTTCTAAGCAGAGCTTGACTAATGCCTCATCAGCTAGTATTTCCACCAGCTCACATCCTTCATGCTCTCCTACAATTTAATACTAAAAATTAGTATAAAAACTTGCAGAAAAACATAATATTTTGTTCAAAATTTTTTTGAGCATAATTTTCTAAAAAAAATGCTCCTCCAGAGTATTATTATAATACGAAGGAAGGAGCCTGAACAGTCTTATTGAATTTTACTAAATTGTAAGCTTTTGGAACGCCTAAATCCTTTTACCTACCGCCTGGGCTATGGGCTTCAGTTTTTCCATTAAATCTTTAAACTTATCCGGATTTAAAGACTGGGGACCATCACATAAAGCCCTGCTTGGCTCTGGGTGAACTTCAATCAAAAGTCCGTCTGCCCCTGCAGCCAGGGCAGCCTTAGCCATTGAAGCCACATATTTCCAGCTTCCTGTACCGTGACTGGGATCAACTAAAACAGGTAAGTGAGAATTTTCCTGAACTACCGGCACAGCGCTTAAATCCAGGGTGTTACGGGTTGCCGTTTCAAAAGTGCGAATACCTCTTTCACACAAAATGACCTGTTCATTACCTGTATCCATAATATATTCTGCTGCCATTAACCATTCCTCAATAGTTGAAGACAAGCCTCTTTTGAGCAATATGGGCTTACCGGCCATTCCTGCTTCCTGCAATAATCTAAAGTTTTGCATGTTGCGGGCGCCAATTTGAATAATATCGGCATACTGGGCTACCAGCCCTACATCTCGTGGGTCAACTACTTCGGTTACAATAGGCAGGCCTGTTTCCTCTTTGGCCTGGCTTAACATTTTAAGACCTTCTTCCTCCAACCCTTGAAAAGCATAAGGTGATGTACGGGGTTTAAAAGCCCCGCCACGCAATATTTTGGCGCCGGCTTCCTTAACCCGGTGGGCAGAACTGATGAGTTGCTCTACGCTTTCTACTGCACAAGGACCGGCCATAACCACTATTTCATCACTACCAATTTCTACTGTTCCTACCCGCACAGTTGTTTTAGTTTGTTTCAGTTCCTTACTGACTAATTTATAAGGCTTAAGAATAGGTACAACCTTTTCTACTCCGGGGAAAGTGACTAAAGCTTCCGAGCTAAGGCTTTTTTTATCTCCAATGGCGCCAATTACCGTCTTTTCTTGTCCGTAGATTGGGTGGGTCTTAAAACCAAGCTCAGTCAACCTTTCTTCAACATTTTTAATCTGTTCAGGCGTTGCTTGAGGATGCATAACAACAATCATCTTTAACCCCTCCTAGAGTAATTTTGCAACAAAAAAAAGCTTCCTGCCCCACTTAGGGACGAGAAGCTCGCGGTACCACCCTACTTGACTATAAATAGTCCACTCCTTACAAGGTACGGGACACCAGTCCGATACCCCCTCCATGATAACGGTGGAGAGCCCGTTGAGCGCTACTTGGCCACTTCGTGGAGTCCCCAGTCGCCAGTCGCCAGTCACCAGCTTTTCCTAATCTATTGCTGGGGACTGGGGACTAGGGACTGGCGACTAATAAAGTGCCGTTCACACTCACTATTCCTGGGAGAACTTCATTGGAAGTGTTCCTACCCGGCTCACACCTGCCCGGGCTCTCTGGGAGAAACCTCTTACAATTACTTTTCCCAATCATCACATTTAGAATTAAGTATTAACTTTTCCAACATGTTGGATTGTATTTTCGATATCGTAGCATAGTAAAGAAAGTCCGTCAACGGCTGAGTTGAAATTGTGAGAAAATTATTATCTTCCAAGGCTAGGTTTTTTCCCTTGGGAAAATGAGCATACTTAATATTAGTCGTTAGTCCAAACTTTGGAGTGTTTCTCTATGGTCAGTCCCCAGTCCTCAGTCGCCAGTCCCAACGATGCCCCTGCAAAGGGCTAGTCCTTTAGGGGCCCTTAGTGGAATCATGCATGTAAGGGGGCGAATGTTTTGTGGAGCGGGACTTGCATCCCCAGCCGTCGTGAGCTTGGCTCACGTTAACGGCGTAGGATGCCGTCCAGAGCGAAACAACCATTCGCCTCCTGGCATGCGTGAAAAATTGATATTAATACTGTTATGAAGTAGGCAATTTCCCATTTGGCTGCTTTATTTCACATTCTTCTTATACTGTACCTCACAACAATTTTAGGCAACAGAAATATTTTACTTATTAATTACTATCACATTAACAACATTTTAGTTTGAAGTATGCAAAAAGGTAGCCCTTAGTTATGTTACTAGAATAAGAAAACTGCGTAATATCTGCAGAGTAAGTTGTAATGAATATTAGTAGTTTAGCGCGAAACAAAATAATTTTAAATTATGGAGGCAAATATGAAAAAATATTGTTTTATGTTACTTACAATATGTATGATTTTTATGTTTACTGCTTGTGGGAATTCCAAGAGTAAAGTAGTAGGAGAGTATGATAGAAGCAAGCTTAGTGGCGATTTCTTAAAAAGTGGTAATGAAGCTTATGCCATAGGAGCAAACAAGGATGGAATGCCAATTTTTAAAGATACTGATAAAGCCTATGACCAAGCCATTATTGATTTTGTTGAAGGATTCGCAGCTATTGAAGAAGAATGTGGTTTAGAACCAATCAGCAAGAAAAACTGGGAAGAATACAAAACTTATGGATGGCAATTAACTACTGATAATGAGGAAATACGAAAGCAAGGAATCCAAATAACACAATTTTTCGATATATACGAGAACAGCTTTAAATAATGAAATGGCCCCCAATCGTTAGGTTTTTGGGTCTAACTTTTGGAGGTCAATATAATTAAGGCTGTCCCTTTATTATTTTAGATAACAGACAAACCGAATTTTTATATTTACTAATTTACTAAGAAGCTTTTATTTCTATCCCGCCCATAACAGCTCGACCGACAATGTGCAAAGTTGTATTTGCCTGTTCCACCCTGCGTTCTGTCTTGACGGATCCATAAATTCCACCACTTTCCTCATTAAAACATTCGATACCACCCAAAATGGCATTACCCTCGCAGATAACATTAATGTATTGAGGAACCCGTATTTCAATTCCACCCATTAAAGCAGTACAATTTAGGGTATATTCCTCCTGTTCAATTACGGCCTTACTCAAATCCAAGACTATTCCGCCCATTACCGCCAAGTAATTATCATTTTCCAATTTCCATGATGCTTTAGTTTTATCAACACTACCCATGATTGCCCAATTAGTTTTCCCGCCTCCCCTAGTACCTAGGAGCAAATTAATGCCGGCTAAAATCAGCAAAGCGGGCCAGATTGAAGCCCAAACCAGGGAGAAATCAAATTCAATCAAGTTTAGATTATTACCCAGCACAAGTAAACCCAGTAACGCTAATAGACTACCAAGAACTAAATCACCATTATTCTTTCTAGCAACAACAGTACTTAACCCCCAGTAAATCAAGATTACCGGCCAGTAATCAGAAAATAGTTTTCCGATACTGATGCTGGTTACCCCAAAGTTATTCAAGAGCAAAATTACTCCCAAAGCAATAAACAAAGCTCCCCAGAACCATTGCCGTTTTCCCATCTCTTTTCCTCCCGCTCCACAAAGCTAACTCAGGTGTCTGTCCCTTGTTTTAGGCTCATGGTATATTTTTATCCTAATTTTACCTTATAGCAGTAATTGTCACAACAAAAATAAGAGGTAAAAATACTAATAGCAGTTAGCTTAAAATATCTGTAAAAAATTTAAAATTTTAAAACTTTGCCGCAACCGCTGACAAAAATGGAGTGCCTAATGTTTCTTTTAAAGGTTCCCTTCAGGTTCTAGATGACGAGCATCTGGTTTTTGCCGACATTTTTTCAGCTAAAACCAGAAGAAACTTGAGGGGAAAACAACAAAATTTGTATTTTGGTCGGTGATCCCAAAAAGATGACTGGGTATCAGTTTGTTGGGGAAGCTGAACTTTTAGATCAGGATGAACTATATGAAACTGTTTGCAAAGGAGTAGCCAGCTTAAATCTACCAAAGCCGATTTACGCGGTTAAAATAAAAATAAACGATATTTACCCCATAACTCTTTCAAAATAAAAGAGCTCATAAAATCTAATAATACGTAACTAAAAGCCTCCAATTGTGAGGCTTTTAGTTTTAGCCCAGAATCATTTTTAAAACTACTAACTCCTAGCTGTGAATGGATTATCTATCTTATATTTTTTAAGTTTTCTTCTTACAGTACTAACATCAATTTTCAATTTATCCGCCATTTCCAACGTGCTTTTCGAATTACGTAAAACATTTAATATTAGCTGCTTTTCAAAATTTGCTACTGATTCTTCCAACGGCAAGTCGCCATAGTTTGCAGTTTTATAATTTATTATTGTATTTGGTAGATCCTCAACTTCAATAGTGTCTGCACTGGTAGTCACAACTAAGCGCTCAATTAAATTTTCTAACTCCCTTACATTACCCGGCCAGTCATATTCAATTAGGTATCTTAGCGCTTCTGGTCTAATCTTCTTTTTATATCCATATTTGTTATTAAATTTGTTTAGGAAGAAAGTTACCAAAGGTTGTATGTCTTCAGGGCGTTGACGTAAAGGTGGAATAATTATAGGTATTACGTTTAAACGGTAGTACAGATCTTCACGGAAGAACTTCTGTTCGACCATAGCCTTTAAATCTTTATTTGTTGCTGCAATGATCCTTATGTCAACAGAAATGGGCATTACGCCTCCTATCCTAATTATTTCGCGATCTTGAATAAACCTTAGTAATTTTGCTTGCAAAAACTGGGGTAATTCTCCTATTTCATCTAAAAACAAAGTTCCTCCGTT
>DUOV01000035.1 GCA_012838615.1 Clostridia bacterium
ACTGTACGGGAAATCTTAGAATTAGTTGAAGGCTCTATTATTGAGCTGGATAGGGTTGCCGGAGATCCTGTTGATGTCTACGTTAATGGTCTGAAATTTGCCAGCGGGGAAATAGTTGTAATCAATGAAACTTACGGCGTTAGAATAAATGATTTGGTATCAGAGGAAACGGGGAGAGAGGAATAGGGGTGACATTTTGAGCAGCTTTACTGAAGCAGTTTTACGCTTAATCTTTTTTCTGCCGTTAGTTGTTTTACTGGCCTACGTATCACTTAGGTATGGCTTAGGCAGGTTGCAAAAAAACACCTGGAATTCTCAACTACAAATAGTAGACAGACTATTTTTGGGCTCCAAGTCAGGCCTCTATGTTGTTAAAGTGGCAGAACAATACTTTCTCCTTGCCGTAACTGAACAACACATAGAAATTTTAAAAGAGTTGCCTGAATATCCAATGATAAATACCCCCTTTTCTGAGCTGGAAGTTGGCAATACAGTTTCCCAATTTCGTGAGGCCATAAAGACAGGGTTTGGGAAGCGAGGTAGTAAGTCATGAAGCAAACAGCTTTCGTTTTATTATTAGCTCTAATTTTATTTGCAAGTTGTAATCAGGCTTGGGCAGCTCCCATACCACTACCTAATGTGAATTTGTCCATTGAGCAGTCTGATGAACCTCAAGAAGTTGTAGATTCCTTGCGCTTATTGGTTATCTTAACCGTTCTGACACTCGCGCCGGCAATCATTATCCTGATGACCTCTTTTACCAGGATAGTTATCGTACTCTCTTTTACTCGTAATGCACTAGCAACTCAGCAAACACCTCCCAATCAGGTGTTAATTGGTTTAGCTTTATTTCTGACCTTTTTCATAATGGCACCTGTTTACTCTGAAATTAAAGCTAATGCTTTAGACCCTTATTTAGCAAACAGTATTTCTCAAGAATTAGCCCTTGAACGGGCAGCCAAACCAATCAAGGATTTTATGTTTAAACATACCAGAGAAAAAGATTTAGCCCTTTTTGTAAATATGTCTCAAATGGACAGGCCTACCAGCCAGGATGATATTTCTTTAACCGTATTAATACCTGCTTTTGTGATCAGCGAGCTTAAAACAGCTTTTCAAATGGGCTTTATTATCTATGTACCCTTTTTGGTAATTGATATGGTAGTAGCCAGCACTTTAATGTCCATGGGGATGTTTATGCTACCACCGGTTATGATTTCTCTGCCTTTTAAGCTCCTCTTGTTTGTGATGGTTGATGGTTGGTATTTGGTTGTCAAGTCGTTGGTAGAAAGTTTTTAGGAGGGGTAAGTAGTGACAGAAGAATTCGTTTTAAGCTTAGCAAGAGAGGCTTTGCTTTTATGCATGACCATAGCAGCTCCTCCTCTGTTATTGAGTTTATTGGTAGGTTTGGTGATCAGTATTTTACAGGCAACTACCCAAATTCAGGAACAGACTTTAACTTTTGTGCCTAAAATTGTGGTTGTCATGCTTTCGATAATAATTTTTGGCTCCTGGATGTTAAGTCGCCTTGTCTATTTTACTACTAACTTGTTTAACAATTTGGGAATGTGGGTTAGGTAAGAGATATGATTGATCTTAATTTTTGGCTCTATATACTGCTCATATCCGCACGGATGCTGTCTTTTATTTCGGTAGCTCCTTTTTATAGCGTGGGTAACCCGCCACCTATGTTTAAAGGTGCTTTTGGCTTAAGCTTAGCCCTTTTACTTTACCCGGTTATTTCCTTGCCGAACCTTGTTAATATGAAGATACTAACTTTTGCGGCTCTGCTGGCAGGTGAAGTAGTTGTAGGTTTGATTCTGGGGTATACAGCAACTTTGGTTTTTAATTCTATACGGATAGCCGGTCAGTTGCTGGATGTTCAAATAGGTCTTTCTATGGCAGCCATATTTGATCCCCAAAGTGAAAGCCAAAACACACTACTTAGCCAATTTTTATATTCTTTGGCCGTACTTGTCTACATGTTGGTTGATGGTCACCATCAGTTGTTACAAAGTTTAGCCAAAAGCTACGAACTTATTCCTTTAATATCTTTTGAGTTGGGGGACGGCAAATTTGTTTGGCAGATGGTTGAGATTTTTTCGGGAGTTATCTTATTGGCCTTAAAAATTGCCGGTCCTGTTTTGGCTGTTTTAGTTATTATCGATCTCTCGTTAGGCTTGGTAGCCAGGACTGTGCCCCAGTTAAATGTATTTATGCTTGCTTTTCCTCTTAAGATCGGGTTAGGTATTTTAGCCTTGGCTATTGTTTCGCCACTCTTTGCTTCTGTCTTTAAAAATGTTTTTACTCTGATCCAAAAAGATTTAAGCATAATTATGAGGTATCTTTAATGATTGATTTGTCTGGTATAAACTTTGACCTTCAGCTTTTCAATGAAGAAAAGACAGAGGAAGCCACACCCCGTCGTCGGGAAGAGGTCAGGAAAAAAGGTCAGGTAGCCAAGAGTGCCGATCTAAACGGTGCCATTGTACTGTTAGCAGTAGTAGTTTTGCTGTACTATTTGCGGGGTTATTTTACAACCCAGTTTGCCGGTTATTTTACTTATTTATTTGATGTTTTAAGGAGTGCTAAAATTAAAAATTTTACTGAAGAAAATCTCTTTTCCTTAATCCTTTATACGGTGTTGTTCTTTTTTAAGCTCATGGCACCTGTACTTGCCGGTGCGATGGTCATAGGTATGGCCATTAATTTTGCCCAGGTAGGTTTCCTGTTTGCTCCGGAAGTAGTTAAGCCTAAACTGGAAAATATTAACCCGCTAAGCGGTTTTAAAAGGATGTTTTCTAAGCGGGCTTTAATGG
>DUOV01000036.1 GCA_012838615.1 Clostridia bacterium
ATTAGTATGCATAGCAAAGTCCTCCTTATCTGAAGGTGCAGTCCCAATTAAGAACTGCACCTTCAGGAAAGTCATTACTGTTCAAATATAGACTTAGGTAGAATGCCCTTTTCTTTTAACGAACCATCCTTAATACCTTCAATAACCTCATTAATCTTGTCCATCGCGCCTTCCGGCAACTTTGAATCATTACCATGGAAATCGGATAAACGTATTGCCTCGTCATTTACACCCATAAGATAAAGAGCAGGTTTAGCTTCACCATTAACCGCCTTACCCACAATGCTCACTATCATGTCTTCCACACTTTGAATTACAGATACAAAAATAGTATCTGGCGCTACCTCATATTGGTCACTTATGTAGCCAATATGCTTAATACCTTGTGATTTTGCAGCATCAATTACGCCTAAAGCAGCTTGGTTGGCATTGGCACATGTTACATCTGCCCCTTGCTCAATCATGGCCATAGCCATTTCCTTCCCCTTGGCCAAGTCATCCATACTTTCAGTATAGCCAGTTAACACTTTAATGTCAGGTTTTACATATTTGGCACCCTCTTCAAAACCTTGTAGAGCATCTTGGATATGAGGCATTTTAGTACCACCAATCATACCGACTACATTAGTTTCTGAAATTAATGCTGCTACGGTCCCAGCTATAAAGCCAGTTTGCGGAGTGTTAAAGCGCATTGAAACCATATTGGGCTCCTGAAAAGAGTCACCGTTTACTACAGCAAAAATTGACTCGGGATATTCAGGTGAAATTGCTTTTACCGGATCAGAAAACTCAAATCCGTGACAAATGATTAAATCATAACCCTTATCAGCATAGTCTCTTATTACAGCATCAATATCTGGCTGAGCTACGTTTTCAGAATAAGCGGTTTCTACCTGAAATTGCTCTTTTGCTGCCATCAGACCTTTATAGGCAGATTCGCACCAGCCTGCATCATTAATAGGTCCTGTCATTACCATAGCAACTTGAAAGCCTTTTTCCTCCTGGGCATTTTCGGCAGTAGCTCCTCCGTTTTCTTCTTCCCCCGTACTACCTCCACAACCTAGAAGGGTAAAAAGTGTAAAGGCTAAAACTAAAGAAAGAGATAAGATTTTTAATCTTCTTATTTTTTTCATTTTTATACCTCCACTTTCTTTTTTAAATTAACGCTTGCCACTTTTTTTGCATTACTACTATAACCAGCCTGCTTAAAAAGCTCTTCTGCTACTTCTTCATCTAAAGCTACGAATCTATCTTCCTTAACAATCTTTCCATCTACCACCACCTTTCCCTCCTCTGCTATTAGATCTTACCTCCCCATTTCCAAAGCATTTTCATAATAACTATACTTGGGTTAAATAGTACAAAGCTTGTACAGATTGGCTCATCATCAAGAGTATAAAACACCTCTCGCCAAGCAGTCATAGGAGTTCCCACTTTTATCCCAAATAGTTCCCTTTCTTTTTCCCTTGCTACGAAGGGGACAAACTCGATGATTCCTTGAGCCAGTTCTTTCTGACAATACTGCCATATGAAATCACAAATATTTCTTGCTATGGCTACATTTTTTAATTCTTTTGTAAAACTTTTCTCGGCAATACGGTTATAACAAATCATGGCTAATTTTCCATCAGCAAAAAACTTTCTTTCGTATTGTATAACCTTTTCTCTAGCATTTATATTAAGAATCGCTACATCTTCCTCATTTGCCTTTTCTTTCGTAAAATCGGATTGATCAACAGAAACTTCATAGCCGCCATCCTGCAGTAAACTAACAAAATCTACTGACCTATCAATACGCATTTTTGTTTTTAAGGTGCTCCTATGAATAAAATTACCCCGACCGTGACGTTTGGTAATTACACCTTCCCCTTTTAAAACCAGTAAAGCCTCCCTAAGTGTAGCAAGACTTACACCTAATAATTTTGACAATTCATCTTCAGAAGGCAGCTTGTTTCCTGAGATTTCTTCGTTTTCAATCATCTCAATAATTTTTTTCTTTACCTGTTGGTAGCGATTCTGATTAACAATTTTTATCAATTTATTTCCACCCATCAATTCAGAATATTAACGACATTAAGTCATTCAATGACTAGATGTTCTACGCCTAATATGAAATATCCTTCTTTTTTAAAAAAATTAATTTTTCAATATTTTAAAATAAATATAATAAAGCCCTAAAATTGATTGCTCAGCAAATACAATTCAATTATTAGGGCTTTTAGTTTATTTTTTATAATTTTCCAATATCCCCACGACATCTTTTGTTTGGGTAGTCTATCTTTTCTGCCGCAGCATAAGCTCGTTGGGCAGCCTTAGATATATCTCCAGCCAAGGCTGTTACCCCCAGTACTCTGCCTCCTGCTGTTACTATTTTCCCTTCTTGGAGAACAGTTCCGGCATGGAAAACTTCTAAGCCATCTTCTCGGACAGTATCCAATCCTTTAATTTCTAAACCCTTTTCATACTTACCGGGGTAACCGTCAGAAACTAAAACCACACATACCGCCGCTTCTTCTTTCCAAGTTAAGTCTATAGCAGATAAATTCCCCTGCAAAACACTCTCGATTATTTCTACTAAATCATTTTCCAGACGCATTAGAACTACTTGGGTTTCCGGGTCTCCAAACCGAGCATTAAACTCTAATACTTTAGGCCCATCTTTGGTTAGCATCAGACCGGCAAATAACACCCCTTGAAAAAGTGTACCTTCAGTAGCCAAAGCATCAATGGTAGGCTGTAATATTTTTTCGGTAACTAATTGAGCAAGCTCCTCTGAATAGCTAGGGGGAGGAGAAATGGTACCCATGCCTCCTGTATTCGGCCCTTGTTCTCCCTCGTAAGCCCTTTTATGATCTTTAGCCCAAGCTAACGGTTTGACAGTTTTGCCATCGCTCAGCGCCATCACACTTACTTCCTGGCCTTGTAAAAACTCTTCGACTACAATTTTATTACCGGCAGTACCAGGTACTCCTCCATTCATTAACCGATCTACCGCCTCAAAAGCTTCTTCCAGGTTAGTAGCAACTACTACTCCTTTGCCTGCAGCCAATCCATCGGCTTTGATTACACAAGGTGTGCCGTTAACCTGAATATATGATTTGGCCAATTGAGGTTCTTCAAAACAGCCGTACTTGGCTGTAGGTATTTGGTATTTATCCATTAGCTCCTTGGCAAAACTTTTACTGCCTTCAATTGCTGCTGCCTTGGCCCTTGGCCCAAAAATTGCCAAGCTATGACGTTGAAACAAATCTACTATTCCTAAAACCAAAGGTACTTCAGGACCGACTATGGTTAAATCAATCTTCTTAGCAAGAGCAAATTCTAATAGCCCAACAAGATCATCAGCCTCAATAGGGACACATTCTGCTAAGTTATTTATACCGGCATTACCAGGGGCACAATAAATTTTAGTCACTTTAGGGCTTTGAGCAATCTTCCAAACCAAGGCATGTTCCCTACCGCCACTACCAATAATTAAAACTTTCATGGAGCACCTCCATTAATGTTTAAAATGTCTTACCCCTGTAAAGACCATGGCTATACCATGCTGATTACAAGCCTCGATAGATTCCTCGTCTTTAATGGAACCGCCTGGTTGAATAATAGCTCTAACTCCATACTTGGCTGCTAAATCAACCGTATCTCGGAAGGGGAAAAATGCATCGGAAGCAAGTATACTGCCTTTTGCTTTTTCGCCAGCTTGTGCCAAGGCAATTTGGGCTGCCCCAACCCGGTTAGTTTGCCCAGGGCCGACACCAACTGTCACCCCATTTTTTACACACACTATAGCATTGGATTTTACATGTTTAACCACTTTCCAAGCAAAACGTAAATCAGCTATCATTTCAGCATCGCCTTGTTTTTCAGTTACCCAATTCCACTCTTCTGAATCTTGTTCATCCTTGGACTGGACTAAAAATCCACCACTCACCATCTTAAGATCCAGGGTGTTTTTTTCTTCCATGTTGGAAATTTTCAAAACTCTTACCTTAGGCTTTTGGGCTAGTATAGCCAAGGCCTCCTTGGCAAAGCTCGGTGCCACAATCACTTCCAAAAAGATGTCTGCCAAATCCTCCGCTGTTTCCTTATCTACTTCCTGATTAAAAGCTACAATGCCCCCAAAAGCTGAAACCGGATCAGCGGATAAAGCCTTTTGATATGCTTCCCTTGAATTTGAAGCTACGGCAACACCGCAAGGATTGGTATGTTTAATAATAGTACAAGCAGGCTCTGCAAATTCCTTGACTAGTGACCAAGCTGCGTTTAAATCAATTAAATTATTGAAGGAAAGTTCCTTCCCTTGCAACTGCTGTAGGGCTCCTAAGCCTTCATAGTTAGTCCTATAAAAGGCAGCTTGTTGGTGAGGGTTTTCTCCGTATCGTAAATCCTGTACTTTCTCCCCCTGTAGTAAAAACACCTCCGGGAAAGATGCATCTGTCAAAGTGGCAGCTAAGTATTGGCTGATCAGTACATCGTACTGGGCTGTATGACGGAAAGCCTCTACGGCAAGTTTTTGCCTGAGCTCCAGGCTTACCTCTCCCTTTTGCCTTAATTCGGCTAAAACTTCTCCATATCTGGCAGGATTAACAACGACAGTTACATATTGATGATTTTTAGCTGCAGCCCGCACCATAGTTGGTCCACCAATATCAATATTTTCAATAGCTTCTTCTAAAGTTACTCCTTCTTTACTAATAGTGGCTGCAAAAGGATATAGGTTTACTACCACTAGGTCAACTGGTGCTATTTTTTGAGCTTCCAATTCTAACAAATGCTCGCTAGTCCTTTTAGCTAAAATTCCTCCATGAATTTTCGGGTGTAGTGTTTTTACCCTTCCTTCAAGTATTTCGGGAAAACCAGTTATTTGGCTAACCGGAGTAACCTCTATTTGGTTTTCTTTTAAAATTTTAGCCGTACCACCAGTAGAAAGTAGTTCATATCCTAACTTCACCAACTGGTCAGCTAATTCCACTATTCCGGTTTTGTCTGAAACGCTTAGTAAGGCTCGCTTGCTCATCTTGACGACCTCCTACATTAAATATTGATCACAACCTGCCGACCTTTAAGTTTTACTCTACCTTGGGCAATCCAATTAACCACTTTAGGCAATAATATATGTTCTTCAGCAAGTATGCGCTGGGCAAGAACTTCTACGGTGTCTTCCGGCAAGACCGGAACTACTGCTTGGGCAATAATAGGTCCGGTATCCATTCCTTCATCAACAAAGTGTACTGTACAGCCTGAATATTTGACGCCACCAGTCAAAGCTTGTCCTTGAGCATTAAGGCCGGGAAAGGCAGGTAGTAGTGAAGGGTGAATATTGATAACTTTCCCAGGAAAAGCCTCAATAAATAGAGGATCCAAGATTCTCATATAGCCAGCTAAAACCACCAGATCAACTTTAAAATTTTTCAACTTACTAATTAAAGCACGGTTATACTCAGTTTTAGATGAGTAAACCTTTGGATCAATAAAAAATGCAGGTACATTATATTCATCTGCCTTGGCTAAAGCTTTGGCTTCAGCCTTATCTGAAATAACCACGACCACCTGAGCAGCTATTTTTTTATTGGCACATTGTTTTAGCAAAGCCTCAAGGTTTGAACCTCTACCCGAAGCTAATACCCCTACTTTTAGCATGTGTATTTCACCACTTTGGAGCCTGTGGTAATCTCACCTATGGTATAAGCTACTTCCCCTTTGTCCTGCAAGGAATTTATAACCCTTTCTTCTTCCTCAGCAGCAACTATCAAAGTCATGCCAATGCCCATATTAAAAGTTCTGAACATATCATCAGTAGGCACATTGCCTAACTCTTTGATTAAATCAAAAATGGGTGGTATACTCCAGCTTTTTAAATTTATTTGGGCATTTACATTTTGAGGCAAAATACGAGGTATATTCTCTGTTAAACCGCCGCCAGTAATATGGGCTATGCCTTTAACCATGTCTGACTGTAAAAGAGGTAAAACGGAAGCAACATAGATTCTGGTAGGCGTAAGGAGAACTTCTGCCAAAGGGTTGTCTAACTCTGGAACAAAAGCATCTAGTTTAAGTCCTGCCTTTTCTAATAAAACCTTGCGTACCAATGAATAACCATTAGAATGTAGGCCCGAAGATGCAAGACCAATTATTTTGTCTCCCGGTTTGATATTCCTACCGTCTATAAGGCGGGACTTATCAATAATACCTACTGCAAACCCGGCAATGTCGTATTCTTCTTCATCATAAAAACCTGGCATTTCAGCCGTTTCTCCGCCAATCAAAGCACACCCTGCTTGCTGACAGCCAACAGCTACACCCTCTACAATTCGGGCTACTTTTTCCGGAAATATTTTGCCCATAGCTAAATAATCTAAAAAAAACAAGGGCTCAGCTCCCTGAACCAGAATATCATTAACACACATGGCAACTGCATCAATTCCGATAGTATCGTGTTTATCAGCTAAGATAGCTACTTTTAATTTAGTTCCGACTCCATCAGTTCCGGCGACTAAGACAGGCTCTTTATATTTATTTAAAGGTAAACTAAACAAACCGCCAAATCCGCCTAACTCCCCTAGTACTTCGGGGCGCCAGGTTTTTTTTACATGTTTTTTTATCAAATCTACAGCTCTGTTGCCTTCATCTATGTTAACACCTGCGTCTTGATAAGTCACAGTTTCCTTTGCCATTAACACTTTCTCCTCTCAAAACCCGTCAGGTCTATTTGTTCAGGAACTTCTACAGGATAGCTACCATTAAAACAAGCTGTACAAAAATCTTTAGCTGTTCCCTTAACTGCTGCAAACAACCCGTCCAAACTTAAATAATGTAAACTGTCAGCGCCAATATATTTCCTTATCTCTTCCAGCTCATTTTGGGCTGCTATAAGTTCAGACCTGGCCGATGTATCTATGCCGTAAAAACAAGAGTATAAAATAGGCGGTGAACTTATTAACATGTGAACCTCTTTAACTCCCGCTTCTCTTAGCATTTGCACAAGCTTCTTGGAAGTAGTACCTCGAACAATAGAATCGTCAACTAAAGCTACCTTTTGTCCGTTAAGGACTTGACGAATAGGGTTTAGTTTTAAGCGAATTGCAATATCTCGCATCCTTTGACTAGGCTGAATAAAAGTTCGTCCAATATAACGGTTTTTCATTAATCCTTCCTTAAAAGGAATTCCTGAAGCTTCCGCATATCCTACTGCTGCAGCAGTCCCAGAATCGGGAACCGGTATTACTACATCAGCTTCAACCTGGCATTCTTTAGCCAATTGCCTCCCCATTTCCCGCCGGGCAATGGTTACTGCCTCTCCGTTAATAACGCTATCCGGTCTTGCCAGATATACTAATTCAAAGATACATAAAGCCTTATGAGCTGCTGTCATAGTCTTAATCGAGTGAACTCCCTGCTCATCAATAATTACTATTTCACCCGGCTCAACTTCCCGCTCAAACAAAGCTCCCACCGTATCTAAAGCACATGATTCAGAAGCAATTACATAGGATTCTCCAAGTTTTCCAAGGCAAAGGGGTCTTATGCCTAAAGGGTCCCGCATACCGATTAACTTATTTTCCGCCATTACTACTACCGAATAAGCTCCTTTAATATCGATCATGCATTTCATTAGTGCTTCTTCAATAGTATTTTGACCGTAACGAGCAATTAGATTGACAATTACTTCCGTATCAGAAGTGGATTGAAATACTGAGCCGGTTGCTCCTAGAGAGTAGCGCAGTTCATCAGCATTAGTCAAATTACCATTATGGGCCAGGGCAACCATCCCTCGCAAATAATGAAATGATAGGGGTTGAGCGTTAATCAACGAAGAAGCTCCGCTAGTAGAGTAGCGAACATGGCCAATAGCAATGTGGCCTCTTAGTTTAGCCAAACTATCTTCATTAAAAACCTCAGCAACCAATCCCATATTTTTTTGTAGCTGAATCGTTTGTCCATCACTAACTGCAATTCCGGCACTTTCCTGACCTCTATGCTGAAGAGCATATAACCCATAATAAGTCAAACTAGCCACGTCTAAACCAGGCCCGTAAATTCCAAAAATACCACATTCATCTCGGGGCTTATCTTCCAGAAATTGAATCATGTCAGCCCTCCTATCCCCTGATTCTGCGCAGTACTTCCTGGTAAGCTTCTTCCACCTGGCCTAAATCTCTCCTGAAACGGTCTTTGTCTAGCTTTTCCTGAGTGGTACTGTCCCAAAAACGACAAGTGTCAGGTGAAATCTCATCAGCTAATATTACTTGTCCCCGGAAGCGTCCAAATTCTAATTTAAAGTCAACTAAGGTTAAATTAAAATTAGCTACGTAAGCTGATAATTTTTCGTTAACAAGCCAGGCCAACCTTTTAATTTCAGCCAGTTCTTCTTCTGAAGCTAATTCCAAAGCAGCAATATGGTAATCATTTATCATAGGGTCACCTAGTTCATCTGATTTATAACAAAATTCCAAAACCGGCTTTTTAAGTTTTGTACCCTCCGCCACTCCAATCCTTTTGGCTAAACTTCCAGCAGCAATATTGCGGGCAATGACTTCAATGGGGATAATTTCTACTGCTTTTACCAACATTTCAGTTTCACTTACAGTTTCCACATAATGGGTAGGAACTTGGCATTTATCCTCCAGGTACTTAAAAAAATGAGCTGAGATCTGGTTATTATAGTATCCCTTACCTTTAATGGTACCCTTTTTCTTACCATCAAAAGCAGTAGCGTCGTCTTTATAAACAACCCAATAAATACTTTGTTCGTCTGTCTTAAATATCTTTTTCGCTTTTCCCTCGTAAAGTTGCTCCAGCTTTGTAACCATATATTTCCCCTTCCTTTAACACTTAGTTCAATCCGGTTCTGGCAAAGATATAATCGATGTTATGCATGTGATAATCATAATCAAACAGTTTTTCGATCTCGTCTTTGGTTAGATACTGGTTAATGTCCCTGTCTGTAAGAATAAGATTTTTAAACTCTTGCTTACTCTTCCAAGCTTCCATGGCGTTGCGCTGCACATAATGATAAGCAGTCTCTCTTAGAACCCCTTTTTCAACCAGAGCCAAAAGTACCCTTTGGGAAAAGACAAGACCAAGAGTTTTTTCAACATTAGCCATCATGTTATCTTCGTGAACTACCAAATTGTCCATGACATCGATAAACTTAGCCAACATATAATCTAAGAGGATGGTGGAATCAGGAATGATAATCCTTTCTACTGATGAATGAGTAATATCCCTTTCATGCCATAAGGCTACGTTTTCCAAAGCAGCCAAAGCATTGCCTCTTAGTACCCTAGACAGACCTGCCACCCGTTCGGCAGTAATAGGGTTTTTCTTATGGGGCATGGCTGAAGAACCTTTTTGTCCTTTAGCAAAAGCTTCCTCCACCTCTAGAATTTCAGTCCTTTGTAAATTGCGGATTTCAGTAGCAAACTTTTCTAAAGAACTTCCAATAACAGCTAAAGTAGTTAAGTAGTAAGCATGGCGATCTCTCTGAATAACTTGGGTAGAAATGGAGGCAGGTTTAAGCCCGAGCTTTTCACAAACATATTCTTCAACCCTAGGATCGATGTTGGCAAAAGTCCCTACAGCGCCGGAAATTTGTCCTACAGCAATTTGTTCCTTAGCAATTTCCAAACGTTTAAGGGAACGTTCTACCTCTTCTGCCCAAAGTGCCATTTTTAGCCCAAAAGTAATTGGTTCTGCATGGACACCATGACTTCTGCCGATCATTAAGCTGTATTTATATTTACGAGCAAGACTAACTAGTATTTTTTTTAACCTTATAAGCTTGGCAGTAATAATTTCTGTTGCTTCACATATTTGGAGGCTTAAAGCCGTATCTAATATGTCAGAAGAAGTCATCCCCATATGGATGTATTTGGAAGCATCACCTACGTTTTCAGCCACAGCAGTTAAAAAGGCAATTACGTCATGATGAGTAATTTTCTCTATCTCTGCTATACGTGCAATATCAAAACGGGCTTTCTCTTTAATCTCTTCCAGGGCTTGACCCGGTATATTGCCCAGTTTAGCTTGTGCCTCACAAGCCAGCACTTCAATCCTTAACCATTTTTCATATTTTGTCTGCTCACTCCAAACCCGGCCCATTTCTTCCAGGGTATACCGTTCAATCATCCTATTTTACCTCCATCTTTTCTTTACCTATCCTCTTTAAATAAGCTTCTATCCCTAACTCCTTTAATTTTTCCCCTTTTTGCTGCACTTCGTAAGCCATGGTCTCCTTAAACTTATTTAATTTCTTCCGTAATTCCGGATCTTGTAAAGCTAAGATCTGGGCTGCTAGGATACCGGCATTTTTAGCACCGTCAATAGCCATAGTAGCAACCGGAATACCTTTGGGCATTTGAACAATTGAATAAAGAGCATCGACTCCTCCCAACGCCGCACTTTTAATAGGAACACCAATTACCGGTAAAATAGTATGAGCTGCAATTATTCCCGGTAAATGAGCAGCTGCGCCGGCTCCGGCTATTATTACTTCCAATCCACGTTTTTCAGCACTTAAAGCATATTCAACAGTAGCTTGGGGAAGTCGATGGGCCGAAGAAATAGTAACTTCATAGCCAATGCCAAACTCATCAAGAATATCGGCAGCTTGCTTCATAATAAGAAGATCTGAATCGCTCCCCATAATAATCCCTACCTTAGTGCCAGCCATCTTACATCCTCCTTTAACATCTTTTATATTTCCTAGCCTATACCTAAGCCTGTGTGTTTATTTATGAGTAAGCTTACTTTCTAATTAAAAAACCCAGCAGTAAGTCCATAAGCTGAAACCTACCCGCCTGGGTTTTTATCCCTCCGGTGTAGCGTTTTTACACGCCTGTGCCACTTGGACCAAAGCCCTAGGCACACTTTCCGCTTACCAGTAATAAAAACTGGTATCCACTTTTCATTGGTAGTTTATCAGGAAAGAAAGTATAATGTCAAGGATTTTCCGAACATTATTTTAAAAATATAAATATTTGTTCGGAATTTTTTCTTGTTAATTCCTATCAGGACCTGGCCTTAACAAGAGCAGCTTTATCTAGAGAAAATAATCTACTCCCGCCTTAAAAATACCCTGTTCCTTAATACCAGGAACGTTAATAGCCACATTAGTGCCATATCTTTCCGAGTGACCCATTTTACCAAAAATCCGCCCGTCCGGACTGGTTATCCCTTCTATGGCTGCCGTAGAACCGTTAGGATTGAATGGCATAGACATAGTTGGATTACCATCAAGATCTACATATTGGGTAGCTACCTGTCCACGAGCAAATAAATTTTCGATCACGTGACTCGGCCCTATAAAACGACCTTCACCATGGGAAACAGGAATTGTATGGATATCCCCTACTTTGACCTGACTTAGCCAAGGAGAAAGGGTAGATATAACTTTAGTATGAACCATTGTAGATACATGTCTTCCAATGCTGTTATGAGTTAAAGTCGGACAGTTTTCGTCTAGATCGCGAATTTCGCCGTAAGGAAGAAGTCCTAGTTTAACTAAAGCCTGAAACCCATTGCATATTCCTAACATTAAGCCATCCTGTTCCCGCAAAAACTTCATTGTTGCTTCTTTCAAATAAGGATTGCGGAAAAAGGTTGCTATAAATTTGCCTGAGCCATCTGGTTCGTCTCCCGCGCTAAAACCTCCCGGAAACATAATTATTTGGGCTTGCCGAATTCGCCTAAGCATCTCTTTTACAGTTTCCTCAATATGGCTTGGGGTTAAATTTTTCACTACCATAGTATCAACTAAAGCTCCTTCCTTGGCAAAAGCTTTAGCCGAATCATACTCACAATTGGTTCCAGGGAATACGGGGATCAACACCCGTGGTTTAGCTATTCTTAAGTTTCGTGCCGACCTAGTCAATTGGGATGATAATAATGGCCCGGCCCCCCTCTTAGCATTATTTTCTCCTGTTACTCCTGCCATAGGAACTTTTCCCTTGGCAGATTTATCTGTAGTTGGAAAAATATTATCTAAAGGCTTTTGCCACCATCTCAAAGCTTCATCTAGCGCAACTATAGTGTTATTTACCTGAATTACAGGTTGAATTTGGGTATAACCAAGTAAAATTGGCTGTATTTCAGAAAAATACTCCTGCCAATCACTTTGGTCACGCAATTCTAAAATAATACCACCGTAGTCAGGAGAAAATAATTCCTGCTCCGTTAAATTTTTAGCGAAGCGAAAACCTATTTTGTTTCCAAAGCACATCTTGCTAATGGCCTCTGCCAGGCCTCCCATTTTTATGGTATAGCTAGCAGAAACTTTTCCTGTCTGGATATATTGATGCACTTTATCATAGATCACTTTGGCTTTAGTAAAGTCAGGTACTCCCGCAGAATCCCTTGGAACAGTCAGCATTATAACCGGTTGATTGATGTTCTTAAATTCCTGAGATATAACCCGATTTACCTTAACAGGACATACGGCGAAGGCAACTAGAGTAGGCGGAACTTCCAAATCTTTAAAAGTTCCGGACATGCTGTCCTTTCCTCCAATAGCGGGAATTCCCAGCCTCTTTTGAGCATAATAGGCACCTAGTAAAGCACTTACCGGTTTACCCCACTTTTTAGGATCTTGCCCTAACTTGGGGAAATACTCCTGCAGCGTCAAGCGGATCTTACGATAATCTCCTCCTATAGCCACAACTTTTCCTACAGCCTCTAAAACTGCATACATGGCACCATGAAAAGGGCTCCACTCTGCTAAATAAGGATTGTAGCCGAAAGTCATGATTGTACCTGTGGTAGTATCACCTGTCGGAACGGGAATTTTAGCTACCATTCCTTCACTTGGTGTTGTTTGAAATCGTCCTCCAAAAGGCATCAGAACTGTAGCTGCCCCTATTGTACTGTCAAATCGCTCAGCCAAACCTTTTTGACTGCAGATGTTTAAATTTTGTAAGTTTTTAAACCAAGCTGAACGCAGATCCGGTAATGCTTTCAATAGTTCTTTAGGCAAAGACGAAAAATAATTTTTTTCCTCCTTTGGCGCTTCGATCTCAGCCTGAGCGGTCTGCTTAACGCCATTGGTATCTAAAAAAGATCTACTAATGTCTACAATTTTACGACCTTTAAAGTTCATAACTAACCTTTTTTCTCTCGTTACCCAAGCAACCGGAGTAGCTTCCAGATTTTCTTCCTCTGCCAGACTGATAAATTTCTCCACATTGGAAGGCTCTAAAACTACAGCCATCCGTTCCTGAGATTCGGAAATGGCCAATTCAGTATCGTTTAAGCCTTCATATTTCTTAGGTACCCGGTCTAAATCTATCTCCAGCCCTTCTGCTAATTCACCAATAGCAACAGCTACCCCACCGGCTCCAAAATCATTACTCTTTTTGATCATGCGGCTTGCTAGCGGATTACGGAACAGCCTTTGAATCTTTCTTTCCGTAGGCGGGTTCCCTTTTTGCACCTCTGCCCCACAAGTAAACAAAGATTCTTCCGTATGCTCTTTAGATGAGCCGGTAGCACCACCACAGCCGTCCCGTCCTGTACGTCCGCCTAGTAAAATCACCACATCCCCTGGTGCAGGTTTTTCGCGAATTACATTAGTTTGAGGCGCTGCCCCTATTACTGCCCCAATTTCCATTCTTTTAGCCATATAGCCGGGATGATAGATCTCATTAACCTGACCTGTTGCTAAACCAATTTGGTTGCCATAGGAACTGAAGCCTGCTGCAGCTCCAAGGGTAATTTTGCGCTGAGGTAATTTGCCAGGCAAAGTATCTTTTATGTCCATCCTTGGATCAGCGCTGCCCGTAACCCGCATAGCCTGGTATACATAGGCTCTACCAGAAAGGGGATCCCGAATAGCCCCACCTAAACATGTAGCGGCGCCCCCGAAAGGTTCAATTTCCGTAGGATGGTTGTGGGTCTCATTTTTAAACATAACCAACCAATCTTCTTCGTGTCCACATCTATCAACTTTGAGCCGAATACTACAAGCGTTAATTTCCTCTGATTCTTCCAAATCATCTAGTTTACCTTGGCTTTTCAACTCTTTCATAGCTAAAGTAGCCATGTCCATTAGACAAATATCTTTTTCTTTATCAGTATATATTGTCTTCCGCCCTTCTAGATATTCCTGGTAAGCTTTTCTAATTGGTTCAGTATATAAACTGGACTCAAATTCCAGACGCTTAAGCTTAGTTAAAAAAGTCGTATGTCTACAATGATCAGACCAGTAGGTATCCAATACTCTTAATTCAGTTAAAGTAGGTTCTCTTTTTTCCGTATTCCTAAAATAAGTTTGGCAAAATTTTAAATCCTCTTCGCTCATAGCTAAACCCAATTGGTCCAGCAAACTTTTTAGTTCCTGAGCCGTTAAGGAATTAAACCCATTTAAAATTGTAACTTCCTCTGAGACTTCCTCTGAAGTTTTCTGAATCTGGCATTGTTCGTACGCCGTTTCCCGGCATTCTACGGGGTTAATATAGTATTTTTTTATTCTCTTAAAATCATCTTCTGAAATATTTCCAGCCAATACTACTACTCGAGCTGTATTAACAACCGGTCTTTCCTTTTGAGTCAGTAACTGAATACATTGGGCTGCTGAGTCGGCACGCTGATCATACTGACCAGGAATATACTCAAGAGCAAAAGCCCTTTCCCCATCCCTTAAAGGAAAGGTTTCTTCATAAACAAGATCTACTGTAGGCTCTGAGAAAATAAGTTCCTTAGCTTGCTTAAACTCTTCTGGGGTAATACCCGTTACATCGTAACGGTTAAGCAGGCGTAGCCCGGATAAGCCTTTAATTCCCAAATGTTGACTTAAATCATCTAGTAACTGTTGGGCTTCTATATTAAAAGCAGCTTTTTTTTCTACAAAAAGGCGATAGGATTTTTTTTCACCCATTTCTTTGGACCTCCGCTCATAGCTATTTACATGCCCATTTTAGCATGATAAATATTATTAGTATAATTAATGTTCTTAATATTATTTATTAGTTGTGATAATATATAGTATAGTGAAAAGAAAATCTGTTAAAAGGAGTATTAGCTTTGAATATTAATTTTGAACTATACAAAGTTTTCTATTACGTGGCCAAACACTTAAGTTTTTCCCGGGCAGCTGCTCAATTGTATATTTCCCAATCGGCGGTAAGCCAGGAAATAAAACTATTGGAAAAAAGCCTTGGCTGCCAGCTTTTTAACCGTTCTACCAAACACGTTTCCTTAACTCCTGAAGGCTCTGCCCTTTACCGATACATCAGGCAGGCTTTTCAACTGATAAAAGAGGGGGAACAGAGCATTAATGCCTTTCAGGAACTGGAACAAGGGGAAATCAGGGTAGGGGCTAGTGATACTATCTGTAAATATTATTTACTCCCTTACTTTAAAAAATTTCACCAACTATACCCCAACATTAAAATCAAGATAATCAATGGCACCTCACCGGCCTGCATTGAACTATTGCAAAAAAATATGGTTGATTTGGCAGTAATCAATATTCCTCCTCGTAAGCTACCTGGCGGTTTAGAAGTGCAAGAAGTAGCTAAAATACAGGATGCGTTTCTGGTCGGTGAGAAATATTCTTATTTATGCCAAAAAACCATGTCGATTGCTGAATTGCAAAAATATCCTTTCCTGTTGCTAGAAAAACATAGTGTGAGCAGAATGTATTTTGACCAACTATGTGCTAAACATAACGTGGCTATTACACCGGAAATAGAATTAGGAAACTTAGATCTATTAATTGAACTGACTAAAATAGGGCTAGGCATTTCTTTCGCTGTCCAAGAGTTTGTGACCGAAGAGCTAGCTAAAGGAAGTATTTATCAAATTCCCATCCAGGAAACTATTGGGCAAAGAAAAATCGGGGTACTCAGGCCAACAAGAGGTATACCATCTAAAGCAATAGATAGGTTTACAGAGCTACTTATGTTTAACAGTAACTAGTCTAAAAACGTCATACTTTTATGGCTGTTCTCATAAAGTGATAAAGGGCTTTATAAGAATAGCAAAAAGGAGACGTGAAGGAATGAAAAAGAAAATACTTCCTTTTCTTCTTGCTTTTATTATTTTCTTTTGCAGCCTGGGACAAAGTAGCGCTACAGCAAATGAAATTATAGGTTCTTACGAAACACCTATCCTTGATAAAAGTCCTAACAGAGTTACTAACATCAAATTAGCTGCTGAAAAGATACATCAATTCATATTACAGCCTGGGGAAATATTTTCTTTTAATAAAGTTGTCGGTAAGCGTACTGAAGAAAGGGGTTTTAAAATAGCAAGTATTTTTGAAAACGGCAAAGTAGTTCAGGGTCTGGGAGGAGGGATTTGTCAGCTTTCCTCTACCCTTTATCAAACAGCCCTTGACGCTAATCTCCCGGTAACAGAAGTTCACCGCCACAGTTTAAAAGTTAATTATATCCCTCCTGGCCTGGATGCCGCAGTCAGTTGGGGAGCTAAGGATTTAAAATTCCAAAATAGTTTAGAGAACCCTATTGTCATATCCGCTGAGGTAACTGCTGATCAGGTGCGTACAATCATTTACAAGGCAGATGAAGAAAAAACTGTTAACCTATACTACAATGAAAATCTGTTAGAAATTCAGCCAACTGCTTATACGTTCAAAGGTGTTACTTACGTTCCACTACGTTCCTTAATCAGTAGCTTAGGATATAGCTTAAGATGGGATGAACAGGATGCTAAAATAATTGTTGAAGCTGGTGAGAGCATAATAATTTTTGAACCACACAGTCCTACTGCTATTGTAAACGACATACCTGTTCCCCTTTCTCATCCTCTAAGATACAATAATGGAGTGACTTTTATACCATTACGTTTTATAGCTGATAGCCTTTCCTGGCAAATCAATTGGTCGGCAGAAAACAACTCTGTCTATATAGTAATTTAAAAACCTATAGACAAAAAACTAACCCTGGTTAGCTCAGGGTTAGTTTTTTCCATTTTAATATTCACTTACTTCAATCTTACCGGAGATTATATCTTCTTGAATGCCAAGGATCTTGTCTCTTACTTCTTGGGAAAGTTTTTCCTCAAAACCGTGGAAAGGTGAAAAATAGACAGCACCTTCCTTAACACCAAGAGGATAGAAAGTAGGTTCAAACTCACCGGCTAAAACCTTTTCTACTACAAAAGTAATTAAAACCGGAGTGCTCTTAATACCACTAACTACAACTGTATCGGGAGCTATAGGATTTTGGTCTTGGTTGCTACCAATAGCATATACTCCTTTTTCCTGACAAGCTTCGATGGAACCAAGACCTGCTTGATTGGCGTTAGTCATGATAACATCTGCACCTTGGTCAATCATGGCCATAGCAGTTTCTTTTGCTTTGGTAACATCATCATTACTACCAGTCATAGCTGTTAAAACTTTGATCTCAGGATCAATATATTTTGCTCCTTGTTCAAAACCTTCTATGGAACCCTTGATGGGAGGCATCTCCTGACCACCTATACCTCCAACAATACGCGACTCACTTAGGATAGCAGCAGCCGCACCCATTAAAAATCCTTGTTGTACGTTATCCAAGTTAGCGGAAGCTAAATTAGGTTCTTGCTTTATAGAAGAACTAGTAACCACAAACTTTACATCAGGAAATTCTGGTGCAACTTTCATTGCAGCGTCGCCAAACTGGTAGCCGTGTCCAATAATAACATCAAAACCTTGTTGAGCAAAGCCTCTAAAAACTTCTTCAATATCAGATTGAGGAATGCTTTCTGAATAAGCAGTTTCTACACCATATTTTTCCTCAACTTGTTTCAAACCCTCATAGGCAGAGGCATTCCAGCCCATATCGCTAATGGGACCGGATAGCATTAAAGCAACTTTTAAAGGTGCTTCTTGTCCCTGTTCCTCTTCAGCCGGTGCTTCATTTTGGGAGCCTCCTGCTTCCTGTGAACTACCACAACCTGCAACTACTAACATAGCTAATACTAGCAACATAGCTATAATACTAAGCTTCTGTTTCATTTACCAAATGTTCTCCTTTCGTAAATAAGTTTGGTAGTTGGGTGCTTTTTTTACTTTAATTTGTAGCTACCGCCTCCTTGAAGAAAATATGTAATGTTTGACCAAATTGTAATTTCGACAAATATTTTAATATTCCTGCAAAGTTAATAATATAGTTAATGTTATTCATACAAATTTAAAATATGTATTTTAATAGCAAAAAGCAGCCTGTTAATTCAAGCTGCTTTACTACAATCTATTAATCTATTATCAGCAGTAGATTGCTCTTCCGTTACCAGAAGCGCAAACTTCTCCTTCGGCTCCTTTCCGCCGGGTACTTACTCTATGCAGTAGCTTGTTACCATTTGTTTTATTCG
>DUOV01000037.1 GCA_012838615.1 Clostridia bacterium
AAATAAATGTAGGTCTGGTCGTAGAGAGCCATCGGGGTACCCGAATAAAGGTATCCTTAAGACTGTAACGATCAAAAGGTACCAGCGGAGCAAGATAAGGCACACCAAAGGAACGTAAGGAACACAGGTGAATTAATATAGCCATAAGAGTAGCCATAATTCCAAAGAGACCTAAACTGGCGGCCATAAACATAATAGGAAAGCGCAGCATTCTTATGGTAAAGCCTCCTGATGGTGTAGGAATTAAAAAAGAGGCCAGAGCAGTCAGGGCAACTACAATTACCATAGCCGGTGAAACTAAACCCGCATTAACGGCCGCTTGCCCAATAACTAAAGCACCAACTATACTTGTGGCCTGGCCGATGGGACGGGGCAGGCGAACACCGGCTTCCCGTAAGATTTCAAAAATAACTTCCATAAGTAGTGCTTCAATAAAAGCTGGAAAGGGAGTATTTTCCCGACCTGCTGCTAAAGAAAACAATAAAGGAGTCGGCAGCATTTCCTGGTGAAAAGTTACTATAGCAATGTAAAGAGATGGTAGCAGCAAGGCTATGTTTAAGGCAATAAAGCGCATAATACGATTAAAAGTTGCAAAATAGAAGCCGTCGTAGTAATCTTCAGTAGCCTGAAGAAATTGTGGGAAAGTTACCGGCATAATAAGGGCAAAAGGGGTATTATCGACGAGTACGGCAACTTGTCCAGAAAGTAAACCGGCAGCAACTTTATCAGGACGTTCTGTTGCATTCAGCTGAGGAAAGGGTGACCAAGGGCTGTCTTCCATAAATTCCTCCAGATAATTACTTTCTAAAACAGCATCAATGTCAATTCTTGTTACAACGTTCAAAGATTTCTTCAAAAATTTTAAGGTTGTTGGCAAGATCTTTAGTAAAAGGTCTAGTTTCAGTCAGACCTTGTTTTAAACCTTTATAATTCTTAACTTTGGAAGATGACCTTATCTTATTCCAAATTCCTGCTGACATCTTATTCCTCCCAAAACATACCTTAGGTTATTATTCCCCTGAAAGGTAAAAATATTTTTCATCGGATTGAAATATCACAAGGCACGAGATAACAAACAAAAATATGTACTTTTTTACGTCCCAAGGTTATGCTATAAGAAATATAGATTGTTGTTATTTGGGGTAGAGATTATGTTTGGAATCGGTATGGATATTATTGAAATAAAACGTATTAAGCAGGCTTTGACACGCAGACCAAAATTGGAAAAGCGGATTTTTGCCAAGGAAGAAATAGCCTATTGTAGGCAAAAGTCTAACCCTTTTCCTTCCTTTGCGGCACGTTTTGCGGCTAAAGAAGCAGTTTTAAAAGCTATGGGAGTAGGAATTGGAGCTTGTGCTCTGGAAGATATTATTATATGCTCTGAGCCTAGCGGAGCTCCTGGTATATACTTAAGGGCAAGTGCTGCAAGGCTGGCAGAAGCTAAAGGAATCAAAGAGTTTAAGGTTACTCTTACTCATTCTAAAGAATATGCTGCTGCCACAGTTATTGCTATTTAACAGGGAGGAGGAGACAGCATGAAACTGTTAACGGCCGGGGAAATGAGAGCTTTAGATGAAAAAGCTATTTCCAGCTTTAGTATTCCAGGTATAATACTCATGGAAAATGCCGGAATAAGAATGGTGGAAGCCATAACTGAGCATTTGAGAGGACAAATTCAAGGGAAAAGATTCCTCATCTTTGCTGGAAAGGGTAATAATGGGGGAGACGGCTTTGTTGTAGCCAGGCAACTGATTAACAAAGGCGCCGAAGTAAAAGTGTTTTTATTACATCCAGCTAATAGTTTACAAGGTGATGCTAAAACAAATTATGATATATTGGTTAAGATGGGGGCCAAGATTTATCCCGTTTTACAGCCAAGAGATTTTAAAAGAGTAGAAATAGCTCTGACTTATGCTGATTATCTTATTGATGCTATCCTAGGTACCGGATTTAAGGGGACATTACAAGGGTTAACAGCAGATCTGGTGGAACTGCTCAATAAGAGCAGCAAGCCTATCTTTGCCATAGATATACCATCGGGTTTGGAAGCTGATACTGGGAAAGCTAATGGAAGCTGCATTAAAGCAACCCTTACCGTGACTTTTGGCTTTCCTAAAATTGGCTTATGCATGGAAAAGGCAAAGCAATATGTAGGTAAACTTTATTTAGGCCATATATCTTTTCCACCGGTTCTCAACGAAGAAGCTCCTGGGGAAAAACAGATAATTACAGCTGAGTTAGTCAAAGATTGGTTGCCCAAAAGAGATCCAGACGGTCATAAAGGCACTTTTGGTCATTTACTAGTAGTTGGAGGCTCAGAAGGGATGACCGGCTCAGTAACTTTAACAGCTACTAGTGCCTTAAGGACTGGGGCAGGTATGGTAACTATTGGGCTGCCTCGTTCCCTTCGTACTATCTTAGAAGCTAAAACCTTAGAAATAATGACTAAACCTTTGGCTGAAACAGAAGAACACACCATTTCTACTGAAGCGCTACAAAGTCTTCTAACTCTATCAAAAAAGATGAAAGCAATCGTCATAGGACCGGGGTTATCAAAAAACGTCAGTTCTATTGACTTAGTACTAAACTATGTTAGACAGATAGAACTTCCTGTGGTAGTTGATGCTGATGGATTGGCTGCTTTAGCCGGTCAAGCAGAAGTGGTGGCAAGTTTAAAAGCTCCTTTGGTACTTACACCTCATCCTGGTGAAATGGCCAGACTGATGGATATTTCTACTACTAAAGTTCAAGCTGATCGCCTAAATGTTGCTTTGGCCTGCGCTCGAAAATATCAGGCCTATACTGTTTTAAAAGGTTCTAGAACTATTGTTGCTACACCAGATGGCCAAATTTATATCAACTTAAGAGGTAATTCGGGTCTGGCAACGGCTGGTAGCGGTGATGTTTTAGCAGGCGTAATAGGAAGTTTCTTGGCCCAAGGCCTTAGTCCTTCAAGGGCTTGTGTCTGTGGTGTTTACCTTCATAGTTTGGCAGGGGATGTGGCCGCTGAAAACTTAGATGAGAACTCTCTAATTGCTAGTGACCTGATTTCTTATTTTCCTCAAGCCTTTAGAAATATCTTGGCAAACAATGATTGTAATATTCAGTTTCAAAATCTAGTAAGAATCTACTAAAAGAATATGGAGGTAATCATATGCGTCCCGTTTGGGCGGAGATTGACTTAAAAGCTATTGACCATAATTTAAACGAAGTAAAAAGGGTTATCAGTCCCAGTACTGATATGATGGCCATTGTTAAGGCCAATGGGTATGGACATGGGGCAGTTCAAGTGGCAGAAAGAGCTGTCAAGGCAGGTGCTGTATATTTAGGGGTAGCTCTTTTACAGGAAGCTATAGAACTTCGTAAACATGGCATAACTACCCCTATCCTGATATTAGGCTATACCTCAGAAGAAGATTATAAATTGCTGGTTAAATATCAAATTACGCAAGGAATTTACCAGCTTACACAAGCTGAAATTCTTAATGAAATAGCTAAGAGTCAAGGAGTCAAGGCTAAAGTTCATGTTAAAATAGATACGGGCATGGGTAGGCTAGGCTTTTCTGTACAGGAAAGCGTAGAAGCTATAGAAAAAATTGCTAAACTCAGCCATGTGGAGCTAGAAGGGGTTTTCAGTCATCTTGCTATGTCAGATGCCAAAGACAAATCATATACTTATCTACAATTAGAAAAATTTATTAAAATCAGCCAAAAATTAGAACAGGCAGGCCTTGATATTAAATATAAGCATTTAGCTAATAGCGGTGGAATCATAGATTTGCCAGAGACTCACTTTAATCTAGTTCGGCCGGGAATTATTTTGTACGGTTTGTATCCATCTGAGGAAGTGGACCGTACAAAAATCAGGTTAAAGCAAGCTATGTCATTTAAAACCCAGATTTCTTATGTTAAAGAAGTTCCAAAAGGAACCAGTATAAGCTATGGTTGTACATATACTACTACAAGAACGTCTAGAATAGCTACCTTACCCCTAGGCTATGCGGATGGCTATAGCAGGCTTTTGTCAAATCGAGGGATGGTACTGGTCGGAGGAAAAAGGGTTCCTGTAGTAGGGAAGATATGTATGGATCAGTTTATGATAGATGTGACTGAAGTTGAAAACGTTAAGCCGGGAGATGAAGTGGTGCTTTTTGGATCCCAGGGCCAGGAATTTTTAAGTGTCGAGGAAATTGCTGAACTTATAGGTACCATTAACTACGAAGTTTTGTGTATGGTAAGTTACCGGGTTCCTCGTAGATATGTATAAATTACTTCCAAATTATGGTTCACTAGTTCTCTTGCGTAGGGTTTTTAAAACAGCTATAATTAAGTATAGCTTGGATGCAATAAAAACCTCCTACCAGGGGTATTTATTGAACGGTTTTATCATAGAATATTTTTGAGATAGTTCCTAGGAGGTGCGTAATTTGTCGGATGTAAAACGAATTATGATTAGCATCCCGGAAAGTTTATTAAAAGAGGTAGACGGCCTAGCTTCAATGGAAAAACGCAATCGAAGTGAGTTTATTCGGGAAGCTATGAGACTCTATATTTCTGAGCGGAAAAGGCGTACTCTTAGGGAGCAGATGAAAAAGGGCTATCAAGAAATGGCTAAGATTAACTTAGCTTTAGCCTTAGAAAACTATGAGCTGGAAAGTGAAGTACAAACCTATTACGATGAAAAATTAGCGGAGTGTAAGTAGGTATGCAGATTAGGCGCGGGGATGTTTTTTACGCCCAACTAAATCCGGTAATTGGTTCAGAACAAGGTGGTGTACGACCAGTACTCATTGTGCAAAATGATATAGGGAATCAGTATAGCCCTACCACTATAGTAGCTGCAATTACTTCTCAAATCATGAAGGCCAAATTACCAACTCATGTAGAGATCTCTGCCGATAAGAGCGGTCTGGAAAAAGATTCTGTCATTCTGACTGAGCAAATTCGGACGATTGATAAAAGCCGTTTAAAACAGAAAGTTGTTTCCTTAGATGAGGAAACTATGGAAAAAGTAAATATAGCCATGGAAATAAGCCTTGGATTGACAGAAATTTAACCCGTTACCCAGTATCGGGTTTTTTGCTTTTTAGGCCTTAAATTGTAATTCCAGTAGACCTATTTTTCTATATATCATTGCTAAGGTTACCGCATAGTATATAGCGTAATTAAGTGGCTAACTAAAAGCAAATAAAATTCTAAAGTAGCCATTTCCCTTTAATTAGTAACTTTTTGGGAGGGGATTTTATAATGGGTCCATTAATCGGTATTACCTGTGGAATTGAGGATGATCGCTTTGCAATTACCCGCTACTACTCACAGGGAGTCGAAAAAGTTGGAGGGGTGCCTGTTATTATTCCTGTCACCACTAATTTATCTACCTTACAGAAGTTAACAGAAAACTTAGCCGGTCTTATTTTAAGTGGAGGAGGAGATTTGGATCCTTTTCATTTTGGGGAGGAACCTGTTATAGGTATGGGGAAAATTACTCCTGAGCGGGATTATTATGAATTAGAATTGACAAGATTATTTCTGGCCAGTAACAAACCTATTTTAGGGATTTGTCGAGGTATGCAAGTGTTAAATATTGTGGCCGGGGGAACAATATGGCAAGATATTTATACTCAAGTTTATTATCCCGTACTCAAACATGCTCAGGAAGCTCCCAAATTTTATCCTACTCATGGGATAGAGATCATGGCGGATACATTGCTTTCCTCTATCTTTGGAGAGAAGAACCAAATTCGGGTCAACAGTTTTCACCATCAAAGTATTAATAAGGTGGCCAAAGGTTTTAGGACAAATGCAGTAGCTCCCGACGGTATTATCGAAGGCATTGAGTTTCCGGATGCAGATTTTGTCTTAGGTATCCAGTGGCATCCTGAATGTATGTGGGAATCAGAACAGGAACAGCTAGCAATTTTCAGAGCTTTTATTGACGCCTGTCGAAAATGATGTTAAATTTTGTAAATATAATAAGAAATTGCTTGAAATTAGGGTTAAAGATCAAGATAATTAATGGAGGGATGCATAATGAACGCACAAGAAATTATAAAAATTGCTGTTGAAGCTTGCGGTCTTGAGGAAGTTCCGGCTGATTCCGGTGTGATTGTTGATGGTGATAATATACATAAAGTACTGTTCGGAGTTGATATGGAAGCGGCTGAAATTTTAATAGCTCGGGAGCTAGGCTATGATGGTGTAATCACTCACCATCCCAAGGGTGGGAACCCTATGGTCAATTTATTTCAAGTTATGGACAATCAAATCGATCGTATGGTAGAAGCAGGTGTACCTATCAATAAAGCACAAAAAGCCTTAGCTGAACGCAAAGGGGTAGTCGATAGAGGAATGCATGTAAGCAACTATGATCGAGCTGCTTCAGCAGCAAGACTCTTAGGGATGCCCTTTATCGGCATTCACACCCCTGCTGATATTTTGGCTGAAAAAACTGTTCAAGAGCATTTAGATAAAAAACTATATAATAGGCCGAAAGCCACTTTGCAAGATGTAATAGACTTTTTGGAAGAACTTCCCGAGTACAAGCTTGCTTTAGCTAAACCTGTGATTCGGGTAGGCAGTCCGGAAAGTTTTGCAGGTAAAGTTTTTGTTGCTATGGCTGGCGGGACAAGTGGTGGAAAAGACGTATATAAAGCCTATTTTGAGGCTGGCATAGGTACTCTGGTTGTGATGCATATGCCAGAAGATGTCATTAAAGCAGTAAAAGAACAAAATATCGGTAACGTAATTGTAGCGGGTCATATGGCTAGCGACTCGGTAGGAATTAATAAAATTATTGAGGCTTTAGAAAACAAAGGATTAAAGGTAACAAGAATGAGTGGGGTAATTGACCCTAATGAAATGAGTGAATTGTAAAATGTTAGCTATTATCAATGGTGATGTATATACTATGGCCGGTCCTGTTATTAAGGGTGGCCGTATTCTCATTAAAGATGAGCGCATACTTGCCGTAGGAGGTTCAGAACTTTCCATTCCTAGTGAGGCGAAAGTTATTGATGTCAGGGAAAAAGTAGTAATGCCTGGCTTGATTGATGCTCACTGCCATCTGGGAATTTGGGAGGAAATTTATCAGACAGAAGGAGACGACATTAACGAGGGGAGTGATTCGGTCACGCCTCATTTACGTGCTATTGACGGAGTTAACCCGGCAGACATAGCATTTAAAGATGCTCTTAGGGCAGGTATTACTGCTGTCTATACAGGTCCCGGCAGCGGAAATGTGATTGGCGGTTTAGGCCTGGTCATGCATACCTATGGTACAGTAATAGATAAAATGGTCTTGCGTAACCCGGCTGGTTTAAAAGTTGCTTTTGGGGAAAACCCTAAACGGTTTTATTCTGAACAAAAGAAAATGCCTATGACCCGCATGGCTACTGCTGCACTACTACGGGAAAATTTAGTTGCTGCTCGGCAGTACCTTAACAAGAGAAAAAACTTTAGCGAGTTCGAGCGGGATTTAAAGCTTGAAGCTTTAAGTCTGGTCTTAGAAAAGAAAATACCTTTAAGAGCCCATGCCCATCGAGCTGATGATATTATGACAGCCCTCCGTATAGCAGAAGAATTTGGGGTAGATATTGTAATCGAGCATTGTACGGAAGGGCATTTCATAGCTAAGGAGCTAGCTGAAAAAGGTGTACAAGCTGTTGTAGGTCCAAGTTTGATTGCTCGCGAAAAAGTGGAATTAAAAGAGCGTTCCTTTAAGACACCGGGAGTCTTAGCCGATTATGGTTTAACGGTGGCCTTAATGACAGATCATCCGGCTACACCTATTCAGTATTTACCTTTATGTGGAGCTTTAGCTGTTAAAGAAGGTATGTCAGAGGAAGATGCTTTAAAAGCCATAACTGTTAATTCAGCCAAGATTCTAGGAGTAGAGGAAGAAATTGGTAGTCTAGAAACAGGTAAATTAGCAGATATAGTTATTTCCAGCAAACCCATACTCCAACTGGGCGCAACAGTAGAGAAAGTTTTAGTTAAAGGCCAAGTTGTCTATGAATCTTAATTTTGGGGGTAAAACATAAGGTGGAGGTGAAACATGAATAGTTGCTGCCATATTTTAGTTGTAGACGATCAAAAAGGAGTTCGCCAATTGTTAGAAACCTTCTTTACAGAGCAAGGATTTCAAGTATCAACTGCTGCTAATGGGCTAGAAGCAGTTAATTGTGCGATAAAAGAAGTACCGGATTTAATAGTTATGGATGTGAAAATGCCTATTATGGATGGTGCGGAAGCACTAGCCAAAATAAAGGACAGGCTTCCTTATTTGCCGATAATTATGATGACTGCTTACGCTGATCTGGTAATGCAACAAGAAATGGCTAGTTTAGGAGCGGTAACATGTTTATTAAAACCCCTTGATTTAGAACAACTATTAAAAGAGGTTACCAAGGTTTTAAGGGACGATAATGAAAGAATTTGGAGTGATAAAGTTTGCTAGAACTTCAAACAGAAAGTGCAGCAGAAACACAAGAATTAGGTGAAAAGCTGGGACTTTTGCTTAGACCAGGAGATGTAGTCCGTCTAGAAGGTGATTTGGGAGCTGGGAAAACTACTATGGCCCAAGGTATTTGCCGCGGGTTAAGTGTTGACGAACCTGTAACCAGTCCAACCTTTGCTATCATGCATCATTATAATGGAAAATACCCGGTATATCATATTGATGCCTATCGTATAGAAAGCGAATTAGAATTGGAAGAATTAGGGTTGGAAGAATTTCTGGA
>DUOV01000038.1 GCA_012838615.1 Clostridia bacterium
AATAGTACCTTTTTGTTTAGGTTGTAAGATTGCATTTCCACCTAAGGCAACTACAACTGTTTTCATTAGTCCTATTCCTCCTTAAACTATGTAGTTTTATTTCATTTTGGTTTATGTGTCTTGTAATAAAAAAAGCGCAATATCCTGCCGGATAAGCGCTTTCCCATTCTTAAGAGTGGGTAACCACCTGAGCTCTAGTTCCCGGTACCTGAGCCATGGTCGGTTATTTATATAACATTAATGGTACACACTAATTACTTTTTCAAATACATTATACACTAATAATCTCAATTTGTGGAGTGTTTATTTTTAAAAAAGGTAGTAAAATGTAGTAATATGAACTTACTTACTCCTAGCTCTAATAAAACGTCCTTCCGGCTTCTGAGCTACGAAATTTCCATCTTGGTAAATAATGTTCCCTCTTAAAATTGTAGTAGTTGGATATCCCTTAACTTTAATCCCTTCAAAAGGAGTATAGCCGGCAGCTGAATGCAATTTTTCACCTGTTAAAACAACTTCCTTTTCCGGATCTAAAATGGTTATATCGCCATCACTACCAATACTTATTACCCCTTTTTGCGGATAAAGCCCAAAAAGTTTGGCAGGGTTAGTAGCCAAATAAGCAACTAATTGTTCAATAGTTATTCTTCCATTAGCAACTCCCTCACTATAAGTAAGGGGAAGTAAGGTCTCTGAGCCTGGAATACCATTTAAACCGTCAAAACAAGAGTTAAATTCTAACTTTTGTTGAACAGTATAGGAACAATGATCTGTCGTTAGACATTGGAAAATGCCTTCTTGCAACCCTTTCCAGAGTAACTCCTGATCTTTTTCGGTTCGTAAAGGAGGAGTCATCATATACCTTTGGCCTTGCTCTTTTTTATAGCATTCAGCAGTTAAAAGGAGGTAATGGGGGCAAGTTTCCCCGTAAACTTTTTGTCCTTCCTGTTGAGCTTTTTTCATAAGCTCACAAGCTTCACCGGTAGAAACATGAACTATATAGATTGGCACGTCAATTTCCTTAGCCATAGCTAAAAGGTTTTGTACTGATTTTACCTCAGCAGCATGAGGTCTGCTCTCGGCATGATACTCAACTCCGGTCTTGTTTTGCTTTTTAAATTCTTCTCTAAAGGATGCAATCAAGTCATCATCCTCGGCGTGGAAAATGACAAGTAAATCTGTTTCTTTAGCCATTTTTAAGAGTTTTCTAATTTTATCGTCTGGAAGCCGATCGGAATAAGTAGTATATACTTTTAAGCTGCTTATTCCGTATCTGGCAAGTTGTTTTAAATCTTCCAAAGTAAAGTCATGCCAACCGGTAACTTCCATATGTAAATGATAGTCCAGATAAGAGTGAGCTTTTGCTTCCTCTTGCCTTATAAGTAAAGATTCTAACAAAGGTTTACCTTCTACAGGGCTTGCAAAATCAATATATGTGGTCACACCTCCGCAAGCGGCTGATTTTGATCCACTTTCAAAGTCATCAGCTGTATACCCATTGGGGCTACCCATTTTATAATGGGTATGTACATCTATAACCCCAGGTAAAACAAATTTACCTGAAGCATCAATAACCTGATCCCCTTTATCGCTAGTCAAATCAGTCCCAATAGCGGTGATAACACCATTTACAATTTTTACATCGACGTTTTGAACGCCTTCTTCGGTTACCACATTGCCATGTTTAATAATAATCGTCGCCAAGTTCACCCCTCCTTTATATAGTTAAGAGTTAAGAGTTTTGAGTTATGAGTGAAATTCTATTTAACACTACCTTGGGGTCAAATTTTGAATTGATTTCAGTCACCGGTCCCTAGTCCCCAGCAACCGCTTTGCGGAGTCCTCAGTCCCCAGTCGCCAGTCCACAGTTTAATTTAATACTGGTGACCGGTGGTCTGGTGACTATCCAATGGGGAGGTGGCACGAAGCGCCCTGTATGGCGCGATTTACTTAGTTGGCACGTGAGTCGCTTACCTAAGTTAAGTAGTTCCATCAGTCCTTTAAGGGCGCAGTACCAAAGGGAGTATTCTTACTTCCTGATTAAAGCAATGTCCAATTAATACTAAGAAAGTAATCCCGGTATATTTTCTAAGACGTCCCATAATTCATTTACATCAGGACTAACTTTAATTGGTTCCCCGGCAGCCTTAATAGCATTGTTAACGTCCTTTAGACCGTTTCCGGTTACTGCGCATACAACTGTTTCTTTTTTATCAATAATACCTTCAGCGACCAATTTCTTCAGACCTGCTAAACCAGCAACACCTGCAGGTTCACCGAAAATACCCGAAGTGTTACCTAAGAGTCTCATAGCTGCTAAGATTTCTTCGTCAGAAACGTTAATGTAAGTTCCACCTGATTGGCGAACGGCTCTTAAAGCTTTTTCTCCATTTCTCGGTACCCCTACTGCAATACTGTCGGCAAGAGTATTTTCCTCAGCAGGTTCAAGAGGCTGATTGGAATGGAAAGCCTTTGTAATAGGTGCACAACCTTCAGCCTGGACACCTGCTACCTTAGGCAGCTTGTTGATAAAACCAGCTTTGTATAGATCTACAAAACCTTTCCAGGCTCCGGCAATGGTACATCCATCACCAACAGAGAAAACAACCCAATCGGGAACTTCCCAGTTTAGCTGCTCGCATACTTCAATGGTAACAGTCTTTTTGCCTTCTACAAGATAAGGATTTATTGCTGCGTTACGGTTATACCAGCCATATTTTTCAATAGCTGCAGCAGACAATTTAAAGGCGTCACTATAAGAACCTTGAACACTAATAACATTTGCACCAAAGATCCTTAATTGGGCAACTTTACCCGCAGGTGCACGGCCAGGTACAAAAATACAAGTTTTGATACCAAGAGAAGCTGCATTTCCAGCTAAAGAGGAAGCCGCATTTCCTGTGGAAGAACAGGCAATAAGCGGAGCTTTTTCCTCAGCTGCTTTAGCTACAGCAACAGCTGAAGCTCTGTCTTTTAAAGACGCAGTTGGGTTTTGACCATCATCCTTCATATACAAAGTCTCTAAACCAATGATTTCTGCTAACCTGTCTGTTTTATAAAGTGGCGACCAACCTACTCTCAACTTTGGTTTTGGACCAGCTGGATCAGTGGGTAAAAAGGGCTCATAACGCCAAATAGAATATTCCTTATTATTAGCAAAGTATTCCTTAGAATAATTCTTGGCAATATAATCATAATCGTATACTACATCAAGGATACCAGCCTTTGCCCCACACTCAGTACAGGTGTAAGTGCCAGGATCTGCAGGATATGTTTTACCGCATCTGATGCACTGTAAGTGTTTCACTTTTTTCATTATCTTCACTCCTTTTTAGATAACATACCACACAATATAATTTAATTATACCACTAATAATTCAATGTGAATTAATTAAATCCTCTTCTATTTACTAAAATACTATTCCTTAATACGCCAATGATCTCCACGGTCTGGTTTTTAAATGATAAGTTCCTGCTCTGCGACTTAAAGAATCTGCAGTTTCCTGACCTAACTTCAACTTGGCCTGCTCATCAACAACGGTTACAACTCCGTCCTCCAATACAATCTGGCCATCAATAACTACTGTTTCCACATTGGTTTGGGAGGAGGAATAGACTAATGTAGAAACGGGATGATGCATAGGAACAGCTTTAGCAGCCAATTGGGGGTTAAATATAAATAAATCTGCTTTTTTCCCAACTTCGAGGGATCCGATTTCATTTTCCATTCCTAAAGCTTTGGCACCGTCAATTGTCGCCATTTCCAAGACTTTTTCGGCAGTAATAATAGTGGGATCCATATGATGGACTTTTTGCAGAAGAGCTGCCAATTTTAACGTTTCCAGCATATCGTTAGAGTTATTGCTACCTGCCCCATCTGTTGCTAAGCCAACAGTCACACCTGCTTCGATTAAGCGGGGAATGGGTGGAACACCTGATGATAAATACATATTACTTGCCGGGTTATGGGAAACTTTGGCATCAAAATATTTTGCCATTCTAATGTCACTTGGAGTTAGATGAACACAGTGAACCATCAACATGTTTGGCCCCATTAAACCTAGTTTTTCCAGAACGTTAATATCCCAATCACCATGTAATTGCCTTGCTGCCTCCCTATCAAAGGGAGTTTCGGAAATATGCACCGTAATCCCTGTTTTATACTCATCAGCTAACCTTTTTGTCATCTCCAGGGATTCTTTAGAATTTGACCACACAGCCGCAGGAGCCAGCCATATTTTTATTTTTCCATTTTCAGTCCCATGATATTTATCAAACAAACGCCTTGCGTCTTTTTCTATAGTTTCTACATCTTGCATAATTCCTCTTTGAACGCCAAACTCTTCTCCGGTATCCATAAATCCTCGACCAAATATTCCTCTGATTCCTAACTCACGAAAGGCTTGAATTACGCCATCAGACAGCTCTGGCCGGGGATGTGGATACATATAGTCCACCATAGTAGTTGTACCGCTATGTAATCCGTCTAGGCAACCCAACATGGCGCCTGCATAAGTGTCCTCAGGTAGTAAATGAACTGAGCTGGGAAAAGTCATCTCAGCCAACCAATCAGATAAAACTTTGTCATCTCCTAATCCTTTTAAGAGGGTTTGGAATAAATGATTATGTGTGTTGATTAAGCCTGGAAATATGGCTTTTCCTGTAGCGTCTATAATCCTTTTAACATTAGTATATTTTTCCTGCAGAACTTTTGAAGGCCCGATTTCTATAATCTTGCTACCTTCAATAGCTATAGCACCATCCTGTAAAATTTCCCTTTTTTGATTTACAGTAACGATTGTTCCATTAACAATTAATAAGTCAATCATAAAATCCCTCCTCCTTTTAGCGTTACATTTAATATTCCAACTGTTATTCTAGATTATTATAAAAGGGATTTAAAGACAAGCTTTTACCCCCTTTTAAACAAGTCATTCTAATTGTTCGACAACTTAAAAGAAAACCCTTTTGTATGAACATAGCTTTCATACTCAAAAATTGCTGACTTTGCAAAATCCAAAGATATAATTTTTTAGCAATTAAAGTGAAATAGTGGGCGAATGATTGTTCCGCATAAGCGGTCAGGGGACACTCCGTTCAGGAGGCAGGAAGCAAGAGGTAAGAGGCAAGAAAGAAAACACCTATCTTGCTTCTGGCTTCTGGTCTCTTGTTTCTTGAACGGAATGTCCCCAACAAATAACTCCTACGCCGTTATCGCGTTATCGCAAGCAAGCTTGCGACGGCTGTGGAAATTAGTCCCGCTCACAAAACATTCGCCCACTTATAAGCCGACTTAATAAAAAAAACCGTAATCTTTTTAGGATTACGGCCACATTAGGTAATTAATCAGCTATTAAAACGCTTCTAAATACTTCCGCGCAATCTTTAAGACTAGGTTTGCGTGGGTTATTACGCATTAAAAACATATTAAGTGCTTCTTTAGCAAACAGTTCAATATCTTCTTCTTTCTTAAAGTATTCGCTCATATCTTCAGGTATTTCCAAATCCCAACACAATTCTTGTACAGCATCAACAGCTGCTTGAGCTGCTTCCTTTACGCTCATACCGTAAGTGTCGACTCCAAGAGCAACAGCTATGCGTGCCATTTTTTCGGGAACTGCTATTAAATTAAACTGCATCCCATATGGTAAGAGAACGGCGTTAGATAGGCCATGGGGAACGTCATAATAACTGCTTAACGGCCCTGACATAGCATGGACAAAACCTAAGCCTGCCTGATCCATTGCAACACCAGCGAGGCTAGAGGCTAAAGCTACCTTCTCCCTAGCTTCAATATTGGCACCATTGGCGAAAGCTTTGGGCAAGTATTCTGCCAGAAGCTCAATAGCTTGTATAGCCCATGCATCGGTAACTGGGTTAGAGCCCAAACCAATATAGGCTTCAATAGCATGAGTTAAAGCATCCATGCCTGTAGTAGATGTAATGGCAGGTGGAAGAGAGACCATTAGTTCAGCATCAATTAAAGCAGCTGTGGCAAAAAACTCATCTAAATTAACACCTTTTTTAGTGTTGCGATCGATAATCACAGCACAACGAGTAACTTCACTACCTGTACCTGCAGTAGTCGGAATCTGTACTAAAGTAGCAGATGGTTTAGTTGGTATTTTGCCGTTCCACTGATAATCTTCATAAGTTCCCTCATTAGTTATAAGCATGGCAACTGCTTTAGCGACATCCATGGGGCTACCACCGCCTATAGCAACAACTGCTGTTGCTGCTTCTTTTTTAGCAAGGTCAAGGACAGCCTGGACCGTATCAGCATGGGGATTTGCCTTGACTTCGTCATAAATAACATTTTCAACTCCAATTTCGTCTAATTCTTTAACTACTTTCTCGACCACGCCAGCCTTCACTAGTCCTTTATCGGTAACAATTAAAACTTTGTCCTCAGACTTGATAAATTTTTTTATCTCTTTCCTAGAACCCGCCCCGTGAATTAATTGAGTTGGCAAGTAAAACCTTTTTGACATATATTCATCCCCCCAACTTTTTTATTGAATAAATATACTATCTAATTCGTCATCGCTTACGTCCCATTTTAAATTAAATGGCGCTAATAATTCTTTGGCAAAGAATTCTGGAATACGATCGGTCTCTTTTCCTAAACCGGCAGCACGATTGAAACTAATCTCTGTATTTATAGTTTGTAAGGCCAAATCGTCCCAATCTTCAGGTGTAATATTAGTTCCATACAAGGCATTAACCATATCTGTAATTAGTTCAGGTGTCTGACCAGTAGCACTCGTCAAAAACGCACACAAACCCATACAGTCGTAACCGGCACGTTGAATTTGTGCTTTTTTGGAAATTCCAATCTGACCTTCTTTAGCATGGTGATCAACGGGGAAAAATACAGTTAAACCTGCTGTGTGGTCAGCTCCCATAGGAGTTGTAGCGTAAGTTATCCCAGTACCCTTAACTCCTCTGGGATCGTAGGCAGACATAGTCTGATTTTTAACAGTTGGTATTCTAATTACTCCTAAAACTTTCCCGCAAATACCTGCACCCATTCCGACTAATCGCCCAAGTAAAGTTCCTTCGTACATTTGTTTTAAGATAGACTCAAAATCTTCAAAGCAACCAAATTTAGCTTGTCCACCTTCAGCAGCTACTCCTAAAGAACCACCGATTTCAATGGAATCGATGCCTAAATCATTGCACAACCAATTTAACTTTCCAATCTCATCTATTTCACCCAAGCCTAAATTTGAGCCTAAAAGAACAAGTGATTCATACTCTAAAGGTGCTACAAGCTCCTTGCCGTTAGCGTCAGGCACCACGTTAGAACATTGTACCAAACAGCCAGCCATACAAGGTTCGGTATGCCTGCCTTCACCGCCTCTTTCTTTGATTAAATCATATAAAGCTTCTCCACTAATCTTGTCTGCCTGCTCAAATTGTCCAACACTAAAATTATTGGTAGGTAAAGCGCCAAGTTTTTGCACCGGTGCAATTGTTGAAGCAGTACCATATTTTTTTAACACTTGTACCCGGTCACTATTAGCTACAAGATCATTAAATTTCTTCCGGGCAGCTATGAAAGCTTCACTCTTAAGGTTTGGATAACGGTAAGAGCCTTTTTTAGTAATTACTATAGCTTTAACCCCTTTGGTACCCATAACAGCACCTAAGCCGCCTCTGGCTGCTAAACGGCTTGGCCTTCCGAACATATCACTTACTGCAATACCTGCAGCATATAACCCTTGCTCACCTGCCGGACCTATAAGAATCAAAGACTGGTCTTTGCCATACTTTTCATATAATTTCTCAGCTAAAGCAAAATTACCAAGCCCCTTGTAGGGTGATGCATCATGGAAAAAACAACCCTCCTCGTTAAGGACTATGATGTAGCTTTCACCTTTCTTAGCTTTACCTTCTAAAACTAAAGCACGTAGGCCTAGTTTTGCCAGACTATCAGCAGCAGAGCCACCTGCGTTGGCTTCTTTGGAGCCACCTGTTAATGGGCTCTTACCTCCTATGGAAAGCCTGCCTGCACTAGATACACCTGCTGCGGCTAAAGGACCGTTAGCAATGATTAGTTTGTTTTCATCGCCTAGCGGATCACACATAGGAGGTATTTCGGAGGCCATGATCTTTGATGTTAAAGCACGACCACCAAGTATTAAGTCCTCACCCTTTAACGGCTCCCTAATACTTTTTTGAGAATTTAAATTAATCCGAAGAATATCCATAACTGATATCACCTCATTCGCTGTTGTTAATATATTTATTCTTTTTTTTATTTGTTAGCTCCTGCAGAAAAAACAAATTAATCGCAATAAAACGCCAGCAAATTCAGTTCCCTTAGTCCTCGCCTTTTAAGGCTACTTTCCGCCGACTGTTCAAAACCGTAAAAATAGAAATTCTAGTAGTATAAAAATGAAGCCGGTACATCCAGGAGGAGTCTCCCAAGGAGGTACCGGCATCGAGTGCTTCCCGACCCTTGATTTGCTATTTATTTCTTAAAAGTAATTTTACCATCAATTATATCTTGTTCTATCTGCTTAACTTTGTCAATGATTTCTTTATCTAACTTATCCTCCCAATCATGGAAAGAGCTAATACCTTCTACTCCATCTTTAATACCTATGACATTTTCAGCAGGATTGAAATTATCGGCTAAAGTTTCTCTAACTATTAGCTTAACCATTTCTTGGTTACTTTGAATGGCACTTGCGACAACTACTTCTGGTGCTACTGGAAACTGATCATCAACAAACCCAATATGATATGTGCCTCTTTCTTTAGCTGCTTCGATAGCACCTAAGCCTACAGCATTGGCGTTACAAGTAACCACGTCAGCACCGTTATCGATCATCGCCAAAGCAGTTTCTTTACCCTTAGCTACATCGTCCCAGGAATCAACATAAGTGATAGTTACATCCGCACTTGGATTAGCTTCTTTGGCAGCTTGAGCAAAAGCATTTAAAGCATCTTCAATAACTGCAGTTTGTTGAGCCCCTATAGCTCCAATTTTGTTCGTTTCTGTTAATAATCCTGCTAAATAACCTGCTACATAACCGGGCTCCCAGTTAGTAAAACTGTAAGATGCCAGGTTTCTGCCATTTGAGGTTGCACCATTTAAAATAACAAACTTAACATCTGGAAATTCCTCAGCTACTTTGGCAGCAGCATCAGAGAATTGAAAACCGTGACCTATAATCAAATTATACCCGCTGGTAGCATAACTTCTAAATACTTCTTCCATATCCGATTGGGTAACTGCTTCTTGGTAGGCAATTTCTACGCCATATTCTTGTTCTGCAGCAACTAAGCCTTCATAAGCACTTGCATTCCAACCCTTGTCATTAACATTACCAGGAAGTAATAAACCTACTTTTAATGTTTCCTCTTGTTGTTCAGCTGGTTGTTCTCCTGTTGCACCTTGGTTGGCAGAATCATCTGGGCTCTCCTGGGAGCCACCACAGCCAACAACCAACATTAGCATAGCAACAATCAAAAATGATACTAGGATACCTTTTTTGAATTTCTGCATTTTTAGACCTCCTGTTGTAGGTTAAAGTAATTATTTTAACTGTTTCCAGTTAAAACCACTAAATAGCACTTACTTATCTTAAAAAGCCTGGTGTTTTCCATGAAATCTGGAAAATCATTCAAGTGCTTACCTTAACTTTAATCATAGTAAATTTTTGAAGCAGTTTTTACCAATATAGTAATATTTTGGTTTATGGAGCCTATTTTGTCAAGTACATAGTTGGACAAATAGAAGGCTTTATTATACTTTTTTATATATTTTTTATTTTTTAGCTAGCAAGCCTTTTTGAACCTGCCATCATTAAGCCAAGTTCTTCAATATTCACCTTATCATCATTTTCAACTACACCCATAATTTCGCCTTCGTAGAGAACAGCGATTCTGTCGCTCAAAGACAGTACTTCGTCCAGTTCAGTAGAAACTAAAAGCACAGCAGCACCTCTGTCTCTTTCGTCAATAATCCTGCGGTGAACGTACTCCATGGCACCAATATCTAAGCCACGAGTTGGGTGCATGGCAATTAGAAGGTTTGGTTCCCTGTCTATTTCTCGGCCTAAAATAACTTTTTGTTGGTTTCCACCTGATAAGTTTTTGGCCTTTACTTCAATGTTTGGAGTTTTAACGTTAAATTGCTCGACTAACTCCTCAGAATGAGTTTCAATGTAGTTCCAATCAAGAGTAATTCCTTTACTAAAAGGCTCTTTATAATAATTCATGAGCATCATATTTTCTTTGATGGACATATTCATTACAAGGCCGCGTTTATGCCTATCCTCCGGAATATGAGCAACTTTTTCTTCCAGAATTTCCCGAGGTGTTTTGTTGGTCATGTCCTTACCGTTGATTACAACTTGACCGTCGGTCACTTGGCGTAAACCGGTAATTGCTTCAACCAATTCGGATTGACCGTTACCATCAACACCAGCAATTGCCAAAACTTCACCGGCTTTAACCTCTAGGGACAAATTTTTCAAGGCTTTTAGACCCTTGTTATTTAGGCATTCCACGCCTTCCATTTTTAAAACGATTTCTTTAGGATTACATGGTTTTTTGTCCATGCGAAGGAATACGTCACGTCCAACCATTAAACGAGCCAATTCTTCTTTGTTAGTATCTTTGGTATTTACAGTAGCTACTGATTTACCCATTCTTAAAACTGTTACTCTCTGGCTAACAGCCATAACTTCATTTAGCTTATGACTAATAAAAATAACTGTATGGCCCTCACTTGTTAACTGACGCATAATATTAATAAGTTCTTCAACCTCTTGGGGAGTTAAAACAGCAGTAGGTTCGTCGAGAATCAACAAGTCTGCCCCTCTGTATAAAGCCTTAATAATCTCTAAACGTTGCTGCTGACCGACTGATAGCTGCCACACTTTAGCCCAAGGATCAATATCCATGTTATATTTTTTACCTAGATCAACAATTTTTTTAGCTGCACTTTCTAAGTCTAAAACAGAACCTCTTTCTGGTTTCATGCCTAAAATAACATTTTCAACAACTGACAAAGCAGGAATCAGCATAAAGTGCTGGTGAACCATACCAATTCCTAAATCAATTGCTGCTTTAGGGGATGTTATTTCCACTTTTTGGCCTTTGTAAAAGATGCTTCCTGAAGTAGGCTGGTAAAGACCATACAATATATTCATCAAGGTACTTTTACCTGCCCCATTTTCACCTAATAGGGCATGAACCTCACCCTTTTCAACCTCAAAATTAACCTTATCATTAGCTAATACACCAGGAAACTGTTTTGTGATGTCCTGCATTTGTAAAAAAACGGACATTGGTAGATCACCTCATTTCTTAGTTATAAGAAGTATTGAGCCCTAACCACCTACAACAGCATAAAACAGAGCTATTTCTGCCCCATCGGTAAGGGGGGTTGATAGTTCGTAAGTCAACTTATCGTTAACAAAAATTCTAATATGATTTGCTAAAACTTCAGAGTTGGGATAAAGCATTTGTCTTACCTTATCACCGTGGTTATCAGCGATTATTTTAATTAGCCCCGCTAAATCAGTATTCTTTTTTAGCTGGTAGGTTTCTTCTCTCTTGCCCAGAGCCTCTTGTAATACATTGTAATACTTAACTTTAACCTTCATCTTAATCAATCCATTAGTGATCCCTGAGGGGTGATTTGCCTTCAATGTCAATGTTTAAATCAGCAGCCATTTGTAGCCACTTTTCCCTGCCAAAGCTCGAAACCATGACAGCTTCTGCCACACCTCTGCCCAGACGCTTAACAGTATCAAGCCCTACAGTATCCTCCATAGCCCCTTGGGCTTTTTTATCTTTGGACCAAATTGTACCACCGTTATAGCAACCACCAAGTCCGCCAGTTACTAGTATTTCATGCATTAAATAGAAATTGACTATAGCTTGAAGCACCATTTCTTGTCCACCATGACGTGTCCCGCCAGTTGTTAAGGCCCCGCCTACTTTGTTTTTTAAAACACCGGGATGAACTAAATAGACAGGTCGCAATCTGTTGAAAACCGCAGCCAACTGAGCGCTAACATTCATATCATAAACTGGTGAGCCAATAATAAAACCATCTGCTTCAAGAAACAATTCTTCCAGTCCTTTAATATCATCTTGGATAAAACACATAGTTTTGTCTTTAATGCACCTATCACACTGATAGCAATAACTTATTTTTTTTCCCCTTACACTCCAAAATTCTGTTGTAATACCTGGAATCTCCTCAGCAGATTTTAAAGCTTCCCGAACGGCATACTCAGTTGCCCCTTTCCTCGGGCTTCCACAGATACCTAAAATTTTCGGCATTATTCCACCTCCAAAAAATTGTGCTGCTATAAATGCTTAAGTAAAAATATTAGTTAATACCAACTTACTTTGATTTATCTAATAATTGAGGTAGATGAAAATATTATTAGAATCAGGGGAGTTCTCCTCCCCTGGTTTTTTTTACTTATCCAAGGAGTGAGCATCTAATTTACCAGACTTCATATCTTCTATTACTTGAGCAATTGCATCTTTATCTTCTTGGGCCAATTTATCCTCAAAGCCATAGTAAGGAGCTAAATAAACAGCGCCTTCGGCAACACCCAAGTCGTAATACTTAGCTTCAAATTTCCCGTCAAGAATGTCTTGAACTAAGATTTCCAAAGCCATAGCTAAGTCATCAACGCCACTAGTAACAATAGTATCTGGGGCTAAAGCGTTTTGGTCACCATTGGCACCAATTGCTAATATCCCTTTGTCTGCAGCTGCTTCGATGCTGCCGATACCTGCCTGATCAGCATCAACCATGAGTATATCGACACCTTTTTCAATTAAAGCAACTGCCATCTCTTTAGCCTTCGCAGCATCTTCAAAGTCACCGGTAAATACAGTAAGCACATTTATATCCGGATTAATGTATTTAGCCCCGACTTCAAAGCCTCTTAAAGAGTCTATAATTGGAGGGATTTCCAACCCGCCAACGGCGCCAACTGTGTTAGTTTCAGTTAAAGTTGCCGCAACAACACCTTGAATAAATCCTTGTTCAAAATTATCGGTATTTAAAGAAGCTACATTAGGTTCTTGACTAATATTAGTACTGGTTACAATAAACTTTGTCTCTGGAAATTCAGGGGCGACTTTCATGGCAGTATCACCGAACTCAAAGCCATGCCCAATAATAATATCGTAACCAGCAACAGCGTAATTACGGAAGGTTTCTTCATAATCAGATACTGGCACGCTTTCTGTATAAGCAATTTCAGCACCAAATTTTTCTTCAACCAACTTTAAACCATTATAAGCAGTAGCATTCCAGCCTTGGTCATTAACTGGACCTGGTAGAAGGGCTGCTACTTTTAAATTTCCATCTCCCGAACCTTTTTGCTCACCTGTCACATCACCAGAAGAATCAGTATTACCGCAACCTGCCAGTAAACCTACTACTAATACGAAAACCAATAGAGTCGAAAAAAGTTTCTTCATTATTAGTCCTCCTATAATCAAGTATGCCTGTGGGGTTTTGAGTCTAACAGGAAAGACTATTGACTGTACTCTAGCTTCTTCCTAATGCTTTTCTAATTGCTTTTATCCGATTTTGGCATTCTTCGATCAATGCTTCTTCATCAACAAAGACAGACCGTTTAGCTTTTACTACCACTTTACCGTCTACTAGGACAGTATCCACATCGTTGCCATTAGCATTATAAACAAGAGCTGAAGCTGGTTTATGAACAGGAGCTATATGAGGCTTTTTCCAATCAACAAGTATTAAATCTGCTTTCATGCCGGGAGAAAGCTGTCCTAAATCATTCCTTCCTATAACACGGGCACCCTGTGTTACAGCCATTTTTAAAACATCTTCAGGACGTAATACCGTTGAATCTAAAGTGCTAACTTTATGCAGACAAGCAGTAAATTTTAGCACAGACATCATATCTTGACTATTATTACTTCCTGGTCCATCAGTTGCTAAAGCAACTGGTATGTTATTGCTGATAAATTTTGGAACAGGCGCTACTCCAGATGCAAGATACATATTGGCTACAGGACAATGAACAACCATTGCTCCTGCCTCTTTTACCAGTTCAATCTCCTGGTCATCTAGCCATACCGAATGAACAAGCTGGATATTTTCATCCAGAATACCTAGATCTGCAAAAAACTCCACATTTCTTTTTCCGTACTTAGCAACGGTCCGCTCAACAACTGCTTGTGTTTCTGCCGTATGAACTTGAAACTTAAGTCCATGCTCTTTTGCAAAAGCTGCACTTTCTTTAAAGAGCTCCGGAGTACATCCCCAAGGATTTAGCGGTCCTACTGATAGAGTTAAACGTTTATCTTCCAAACCGTGCCACTCATGATAAAGTCGATTTAACTCTTCCATAACGACACTACTTTTTTCCTTTAAATCGGGATGATAGTCCAGATCAGCAAAACAACGACACAAATTACCTCTTATTCCACTTTTCTGCATAGCTTTAAAGACATTATCTGAGGTGTTTTTTGTTGTGTGAATATAATGTTGATCGACTACGCTAGTTGCACCTGATTTTAAATTTTCAATACAACCAATGAGTGCGGCGAGATAAAAATCTTCTTCCTCCATTTGAAGAGAGAAAGGCCAGATTTCTTCTCTTAACCAGTCCAGTAAAGTCTTGTCATCTGCAAGTCCTTTAGTAAAGGTTTGAAACAAATGAGTATGGCTGTTAACTAATCCGGGTAAAACAATTTTGCCATCAGCATCTAGCACTTCATCTGCTTGCTTACCTAGTTCAAATTGTCTCGCCTCATCTTGACCAATTTCAGATATGCGATCGTCTTCAATCAGAACATATCCCTTATCATATACGGTGGAATCACTATCTAAGGTAAGCAGCCATCCATTTCTTATGAGTGTCTTCAACGGTTTCACTCCAAGTCTTTAATTTACTCTTTTACATATGGTTGACCACTAGCAGCTGGAGCTTGCGATTTCCCGACAAATCCACACAAAGCTAAAATGGTTAATATATACGGAACCATTAAGAGAAATTGGAAGGGAATATCAGTTCCTGAAGCTTGCAAGCGATATTGCAAAGCTTCGCCAGCGCCAAACAATAGGGATGCACCTAAGGCACCAACCGGATTATACTTGCCAAAGATAACGGCTGCTAAAGCAATAAATCCACGGCCAGCTACCATGTTTTCTGTAAAGAAACTTAGAAGACCTAAGGATACATAGGCTCCAGCCAAACCGCTAAATAAGCCACTTACCATTACACTACCGTAACGAACTCTATAAACATTAATACCAACAGTATCGGCAGCTTTCGGGTGTTCTCCTACAGCTCTGATCTTTAAACCAATATCAGTTTTAAAAAGTATAAAATAAGCTATTGGAACAACAATTAATGCAACATATACCAGAGCATTTTGTTGAAACAGAACAGGCCCTATAAGGGGGATTTTTGAGAGCACCGGAACGGCAATTGGTTCAAATGCATCAATTTTAGGCGGAGCAGTATTTACTCCAAATATTACACGCGCGAAGGAAGTTGTTAGACCTAATCCTAAAATATTAATAGCAGTACCTACTACCACTTGGTCAGCTCTTACCGAAATGGTAAGGTAGGCAAAAATTAAGGAGATTAGTAAAGCAGAAAACATTGCCAATAAAGCACCTGCCCAGGCACTACCAAACCAAAATGAGCCGACAACGGCAGCCAATGCTCCAGTTAACATCATACCCTCGGCACCTATATTGACGATTCCTGCTCTCTGTCCATAAACAAGGCCGATTGCAGCTAAAAGTATTGGGGTAGCTGTTCGAAAATCTGAAGCTAAGAAATTCGTAATTAAATCTAACATTCTAATTTGCCCCCTTTCGCAATTGCCGCTACGATTCTTTTCCTCTTAAGAATGTTAAAAAGATTGCTTCCAACAACAAACATAATAACTAAAGCTTGAATGATATAAATAACGGCAATAGGCACTTTTGCCGCCATCTGCATCATGTTAGCGCCACTACGTAAGATACCAAATAAGATGCCGGCTAATAAAATACCAATCGGGGTGTTTTGTCCTAACAGCGCTACGGCTATACCGTCAAAACCATAGTTAGGCGAAAAATTTTGGAATAACCTTTGTTGAACGCCAAGTATTTCACTAGAACCAGCAAGTCCTGCAAAACCACCAGCAATAAACATTGCTAACAATGCATTACGTGAAATATTCATACCTGCGTATTGGGCAGCTTCTGAGTTTTCTCCCACAACTCTAACTTCATAGCCGATAGTTGTTTTCCAGAGGAACCAATAGAAGAAGCCGATTCCTATCAGGGCAACGATTAATCCCAAGTGTAGTCTTGTACCTGCAACAATTCTAGGCAATTGGGCGCTTATCTCAATCTGAGCTGATTGGGGAAAATCTCCAGGAGGTTCTTTCATTGGACCGGTTACCAAGTAACTAATCCAGTGGGTAGCAATATAGTTTAACATAATAGTAGTAATCAGTTCGCTGGCGCCAAATTTAAGTTTTAGCCAAGCTGCCAGTAAACCCCATAACCCTCCACCGATAAATCCTGCGATAAGAGCAAGGGGTAAATGGACAAAAATAGGAAGACCTTTAATATAAATACCTACAACGCTGGCAAAAAAACCACCCATATAAAGCTGACCTTCTGCTCCCAGGTTAAATAAACCACAACGTCTAGCTAAAGCGTAGCTTAAACCTGTAAAAAGAAGGGGGGTAGTTTTAACTAACGTTTCACCGATAGCGTTTACGCTACCTAAAGAACCTTTAATAAGATTTTGATAAGCACTTAGGGGGTCAAGTCCCATTGCTAAAATAACAAATGCTCCCAATATCAAGGCTGAGATGATAGAGAGTAATGGCAGTGATAATGACTTCAAACCTTCGCCTAACTTGTCTACTACATTAACAGAGTTCCTTTTTGCCATGGTTTCCCTCCCGCAATTTAAGTGATTCATCCACTACTAAAAAATCCACTAATAAATTGGCAAAACCTTGCCTTGCAACAAACTGACTATATCACCCCTTTCAAAGCTCGGACCCACACCAAAAATTGTGCAGGGTACAAAATTGCAAGGAACGGCGCCACAACCTATTCCTTAAAAAAATTAAAAGTTTATTGGAACAGGATATATATTCAACAGAAACAGATAAAAACCTTTTTTAAAACTAAAAATAATTTACAATTGGTTGACTTTATTAAATAATACTTAATTTAATTTCCAACCCACCATAAATTCAATTGCTGATGGGGGAGAGTTGTAAACTAATTATATCCTTTTGACTTGGCAAAACCAATGGAAAATTGTTACGCTATATGAATGGTCAAGACACTTAAAAATTCATCCAAAAAAGCCTAACCCATTGGGTTAGGCTTCTTGTTTAAGGCAGATATTATCTTCTTAGGGTATTACCCATTGTTAAGGCCATTAATGCTTTAATAGTATGTAATCTATTTTCAGCTTCGTCGTAAATTACAGACTGAGGTCCATCCATGACTTCGCTTGTTACTTCCACGTCACGGTCAGCTGGCATACAGTGCATGTAAATAGCATGTTCTTTAGCTAATTTCATTCTTCTGGAGTCTACTACCCAGCCTGGGTTTTCATCAATTAATTTAATGCCAGCTTCTTCGTCGTCACCAACGTGCATAATTGGGCCCCAACCTTTTGCGTATACAATGTCAGCATCTTTACATGCTTCGTCCATATCGTGAACAAT
>DUOV01000039.1 GCA_012838615.1 Clostridia bacterium
ATGCTTGAAATAAAGGGAAAGTATAATACTGCTAAAGTGTTTACACATAATTTAGAAGATGAAGCGATAGCCCAAATTAGGGAATTATGTGATCAAGAGTTTACCGAGGGAAGTATCATCAGAATAATGCCTGATGCTCATGCCGGAGCGGGGTGTGTCATCGGTACAACTATGACTATAAAGAATAAAGTTGTACCTAATTTGGTCGGCGTAGACATTGGGTGCGGCATGGAAACGATTAAATTAATGGAAAAGGATATTGACTTTAGAAAACTGGATCAGGTCATTCAGAGCTGCATTCCTGCCGGGTTTGATATTAGGAAAAAAGAACACAAATATGCGGCTAGGGCTAATTTAGATAGTTTACTCTGTAAAAAACACGTTAATCTTGAGCGAGCTAGGTTGAGTATTGGTACCTTAGGCGGTGGAAATCATTTTATTGAAGTTAACCAAGGTAAGGATGGTTCGCTTTACTTGGTAGTTCATACTGGTAGCAGGCATCTGGGAAAACAGGTGGCTGAGTACTACCAAAACTTAGCTTATAGTGAACTGATAGGGCGATTTAAAGGCAAAAAGGAAGAAAGCTCTGCTAAAATTAATAAATCCTTAGCTTATCTGGAGGGTAAAAGTTTAAAAGATTATCTTTATGATATGAAGATAGTCCAGCAGTATGCAGTCCTAAACCGTCAGGCTATTGTTGATGAGATTATAAACAAAATGGGTTTTGAAGTAGTAGAAAGATTTACTACCATCCATAATTATATTGATCTAGGTAATATGATTTTGAGAAAAGGTGCTATTTCAGCCCGGAAAAATGAAAAAGTCCTGATTCCCATTAATATGCGGGACGGGAGTTTGATTTGCTTTGGCAAAGGCAATAAAGATTGGAACTATTCAGCACCTCATGGGGCGGGGAGGATAATGAGCCGCAGAAAGGCTAAAAAAGTTATCAGTCTAAATGAGTATAAGGAGTCGATGACCGGGATTTACAGTTCTACAGTTAATAAATCGACCCTAGATGAGTGTGCTTTAGCTTATAAGCCTATGGAAGAAATCATAGCTAATATTCGGGATACCGTTGAGATTTTTGATATTATTAAACCCCTATACAACTTTAAGGCAGCTGAATAGTTGTGCATATTACAATTGTTGAAGGAGATATGCTTTGAATACAAAAATAGCAGTTTACATGATTCTCAGTTGGAATCTACTAGTCTTTATCATGTTTGGTATAGATAAATATAAAGCCGCTAAGGGGAGATGGCGTATAAGCGAAAAGACCTTGCTTCTCTCGTCGCTTTTTATGGGGATTATTGGTGGTCTTTTAGGAATGAGCGTTTTTAGACATAAGACTAAGCATCTTAAATTTAAGCTGTTAATGCCGTTAGCCTTCATAGTAAATATAGCTTTAGTTTATTTAATTTTTAACAAGATATTATAGCTGGAATATCTTTTGTAACTTATAATTACAATAGGGATGGAGCCGCCTTGTGTAACTGCTAGGTGGCTTTCATTAAGTGGGTTAGCTTGAAATATTTACATATAAATGTTATAAGTAATCGAGCAAGTTTAGTAGTATCGAACAGAAAGGCAGGGATTTAGTAGTAAAAGCAATGAATAACCTAAAAAGATTTATTTCTTATTATAAACCTTACAAACATATATTTTTTGCTGACATGTTTTGTGCCCTTCTGGTTTCGGGCATAGATTTGTTATTTCCCTTAATAGTTAGATACTTAACAAGAGAGGTATATCCCTTAGGTGATGCCGGGAGGATTATCCGTACCGTTGTCTATGTAGGAAGCGGTATGCTTTTGTTATATATCATAAGGTATTTTTGTCAGTACTTCATAACCTCCTGGGGTCATGTCATGGGTGCTCGCATGGAAACAGACATGCGCCGAGATATTTTTAATCATTTGCAAAAACTATCCTTTTCCTTTTATGACGAACATAACACCGGCAAGCTAATGTCCAGAGTTGTGACTGACCTTTTTGATATATCCGAGTTAGCTCATCACGGGCCGGAAGATTTATTTATTTCACTTCTTAAAATCAGCGGAGCCTTTGTAATTTTATTTACTATTAACTTCAGACTCACTTTAATACTGATTTTCTTTACTGCCATTATGCTCTGGTTTTCTTATGTGTACAATATGAAAATGAGAAGAGCCTTTCGGAAAAATAAAGAAAAAATCGCTGAAGTAAACGCTAAGATACAAGACAGTTTGTCAGGTATCCGGGTAGTGAAATCATTTGCCAATGAAGCAGTTGAAAAAGAAAAGTTTAAAGAAGGTAATATAGAATATCTCCAGACCAAAGAAGACAGTTACTTTATTATGGGTACTTTTTATAGTGGCAATAGTTTGTTTCAAGGTATTCTTTATCTTACAGTAGTATTTTTAGGCGGTATTTTTATAGCCTATAAATCTTTAAATCCTGGTGATTTGTTGGTCTACATTTTATACATTGATATTTACCTAAGACCTATCGAAAAACTTATCAACTTTGCGGAGCAATACCAAAGAGGTATAACCGGTTTTGAAAGGTTTGTAGAGGTTCTGGAGACTAAACCGGATATTGTGGATAAGCCGGATGCCATAGATTTAGATATAAATAATTTAAAAGGAGATATTGTTTTGGAAAATGTCTCCTTTAGCTACAACAACAAACAAAAAGTTTTAAACAATATTAACTTAAAAATACCTCATGGTAAGACTGTGGCCATTATCGGTCCTTCAGGCGGGGGCAAAACAACTCTTTGCAATCTCATACCACGTTTTTATGAGCTTGATGGAGGAAGAATTACTATCGACGGGATAGATATCCAAGACATAAAAATAAAATCCTTGAGAAATGCCATAGGAACAGTTCAACAAGATGTGTATATCTTTTCCGGCACCATTAAAGATAATATAGCTTACGGTAAACCGGATGCTACTGACGAGGAGATTATCGAAGCAGCTAAAAAGGCTAATATTCACGATTTTATTATGAGTCTTGAAGACGGCTATGAAACTCATGTTGGCCAAAGGGGTGTTAAGCTTTCCGGCGGTCAGAAGCAAAGAATTTCTATTGCCCGGGTATTTTTAAAGAACCCTCCTATTCTTATCCTGGATGAAGCTACTTCAGCTTTAGACAATGAAAGTGAAAAGTTCATTCAAGAATCTCTAGAAGAATTAGCAAGTAACAGGACCACTCTGGTAATTGCCCATAGACTCAGCACTATTAAAAATGCTGACGAAATTATTGTTCTTACAGACGAAGGCATTCAAGAAAGGGGTTCCCACCACGAACTTATTGGCCAAAATGGACTTTACACTTATTTATACAACTTGCAATTTGATGAGGAAGAAAGTTAGAAAAATAAATAAAGGTAACTTTAACTACTTAATGGTAGAGGAAACTTACGGAGATAAGGACGGATTAGATGCTTAGACAGAAAAAACAGCTCACTATTTTTTTAATCTTTTTATTTATTCTGCAGTTATTAGCTGGATGTAGTGGGGAAGGCGTAGATTTTAATCTCGAACCAACCCTAGAAGAAATTACCTGGGAGGTACTAAATGACCTAGGTGAGACAAAGGAAGGAGCCAGCGATACTGAAGAATCAGAATCGGCTACGGTAGGTCAACTAAAAGTTCATTTTCTGGATGTAGGGCAGGCGGATAGTATTTTAGTTCAATCCCGTGAGCATTTTATGCTGATCGATGCAGGTAACAATAACGATGCTGAGTTTATTGTAAAATATTTAAAAGATCAAGGAGTTACAAAGCTGGACTATGTTATTGGTACTCACCCTCATGAAGATCATATTGGCAGCTTGGATGTAGTAATAGATACTTTTGAAATAGGCAAGGTATTTATGCCCAAAGTTACTCACACGACTAAAACCTTTGAAGATGTGCTTTTAGCTATACAAAATAAATCCCTAAAAATCAATTCTCCTGAACCTGGTAGTGTTTTTGTTTTGGGGGATGCTGAATTTACTATCCTGGCCCCTAACAGTAAAAGCTATAAAGACTTAAACAATTATTCTCTAGTTATAAAGCTTGTCCACGGGAAAAATTCATTTTTATTTACAGGTGACGCGGAAGATGTGTCGGAAAAAGAAATACTAGAGGCAGGATGGGATGTTGTTTCAGATGTACTTAAAGTCGGCCATCATGGCAGCAGTAGCTCAACTACTTCTGTCTTTTTAAATGAGGTTAATCCAACTTATGCAGTTATCAGTCTAGGTGAAGGCAACGATTATGGACACCCTCATAAGGAGACCCTTGCCAAGTTGACAAAAAAAGGCGTTAAGATATTCAGAACTGATCAGCAAGGAACAATTATTGCTAGCTCAGACGGTCAGACACTAAAATTTAAAACTACCTTGGATGATAAGTAGTTTCAAGTCTAAAGTTAACCGCTAAGGAGGGGCATATGAGAGTAGTTATTGATAGGTTTGAAGGGAAATATGCTGTTTGTGAAAAAGAAGATCGGGAATTAATTAATATTGAACGAAACAAGCTACCAGCTACTGCTAAAGAAGGGGACGTACTTATTATAGATGGGGAAGAGGTTAAGCTAGATAAGACTGAAACTGAAGCAAGACAGAGAAAAGTTGAAAAACTAGCAGGGGATTTATGGGAGTAGAGGTGTTATCATGGTAGAATACTTAGTCAAAACTACTAAATATCAGGAGTTTGTAGATATCACGAGTATTGTTCATGAAGCTATAAGAAAAGCAGATGTTAAAGACGGAATAGTAATAGTCTTTGTGCCCCATACGACAGCCGGTGTAACCATTAATGAAAATGCCGATCCGGATGTAGTAACGGACATCATATCGGGCTTAAACAAAGCTTTCCCGGTGGAGGGCAGTTACTTGCACAGGGAAGGTAATTCCCATGCCCATATTAAGGCTTCTTTAATGGGTTCATCTTGCAGCATTATTGTTGAAAACGGCCGCCTGAAATTAGGCACATGGCAGGGAATTTACTTTTGCGAATTTGATGGGCCAAGAAAGAGGAAAGTTTACCTAAAAATAATTCATACTAATCCAGAAATAGGCAAGGATGGTTATAGTGATTACTAATAAGACTTTAGAGAACATTAATAGTGCAGGAGCAATAGAAAATGAAGGGGTAACAAAAAGTGTTTAAGAAAATTTTAAAGCACATAGGGCTTTTAATAATTGCATTTGTTTTTATTACTTGTTTACCACTTAGCCAAGCAGTCGCTAAAGAATTGACTATTCCTAAGTGGGTGGTAGAGGCGAAGCTTCTTGAAAACGGAAACTTGAGCATTGCCGAGGATATCACCTTCGAATTTGACGGCCAATTTAACGGGATATTTAGGGAAATAGTCTTGGATAAAACTTCAGGAGTAGATAATATCCAAGTTAAAGAGCTAAGTGGGAGTAGGTCCAGGGAATATACCCGGGTTAAGGATGCCGAAAATGGAGATATGGGAGTCTACCTTCTTGAAGAAGAGAATAACACTATCAGAGTTCGCATATTTTCCCCTTCAGATGATGAAGAAAAGACTTTTAGAGTAAGCTATGTCTTGAAAAATGTTGCTATTAAATATAACGATATTGGGGAGCTGTACTACAAATTTTTAGGGGCCGAAAATCAAACACCCATAGGGAGTTTTAGAGTAAATATTACATTACCACAAGCAGATACCTATAACCAGGTTAAGGTTTTTGCTCATGGACCCCAAAATGGAAAGATTAGTAAAGAAGACAACAGAACTTATTCTTTTTATGTGGAAGATGTGCCTGAAGACACTTTCATTGAAGGTCGCCTACTCTTCCCCAGGGAGTTTATTGCTTTATCTAATAATATTCAGGACAAGGATAACCTCAATAATATTTTAGAAGAAGAAAAAGCTTTTCAGAACAAATTGGCCCAAGATAGAGAAAGAAGAGAACTGCTTGGGAACCTGTTGGGGCAGGCTTCTATTTGGGCTTCTGTTCTTGGCCTTGGCTTATTTGCTATTTTTCTCGCCCGTTTTAGAAGAGAGAAAAATGTCTACCAAAGGGACGATTATAATCCCAATGTGCTTCCGGAGGACTGTACACCTGCTGTAGCTTCCTACTTAACAGGTGCTATACTAGGCATAAACACCATCTTTGCAACCATCTTGGATCTTTTTAGAAAGGGTTACATAATACTTAACAAGGTGGAAGACTTAGAAGAAAATACTTCTGAAGAGGAGTTTGTTCTTACTCAGGTAAAGCAAGAAGATAATGCCCTCTTAAATCATGAAAAGTACTTTATAAACTGGCTGGTAAAGATTATGGGCAATGGTCATTCTGTTAGTACCAGGGATATTGAAGGCTATAGTAAGCATAATAGTATAAATTTTATAACGCTGTTTAAAGGATGGAAAAGCCAAATTAAAGAAGACGCTGAGCAAAAAGGTTATTATGATTTAAGCACTACCAAATATGGAGTATTATGCTTAGTGTTTGCCATTGGGTTACTAATACTTGGTATATTCTCCCTAGTTTATGGCAGTATATTTGGCTGGGTGAATTTGGTTGTTGCGGTTGTACTATTTATTTACAGCTTAACCCTATTTTATCGTCATTCAGACTATGGCTATCAACAATACAAGAGATGGCTGGAGTTTAAAAAACATATGCAGAAAAAAATTAAAGATTTGTCTTTGAAGGATCTTATAGAAAATTCTGCAGATATTTCCCTAATCTACGCCTTAAGTTTGGGTGTAGATAAGAAGTTGGATAGATTTGATTGTGATATAGCTTATTCCAATCCAATGTATTCTAATAATAACTGGTTTATTTGGTATTTGCTATTTATGAATAACCGGAACAGTACTTTACACAAAAGCTTCAATAACTCTTTCCAAGGAGGGACCGGAACCGGTGGGTTTACCGGAGGAGGCTTCTCCGGTGGAGGAGGCGGAGGTGCCGGCGGTGGGGGTGCTGGCGGATTTTAAAAATTAAAAAAAACAAATGCCATGGTTTAAATATAGACCGTGGCATTTTTACATATAACCTGATTACACTACTGTCAACGATTCATTAAATTTAGGACTTTTTAGGGTTTTACTTCGGAACTTAACTGTAAGATAGATGGCTCGAATAGTGATATCAATTAGGATGGATAGCCAAATTCCTGCAATATCCATTTGTAATTTAACACCTAAAATGTATACGCCTAAAACTCTGATTCCCCATATACCGATAGCCGTGCTATAAAGGGGAGATTTGGTGTCTCCTAATCCCTGGAGTGCACCTGTAAAAATAAGACTAAATGCTAGAGGAATTTGGATAAAGGCATCTATTCGTAAAGCAATAATTATCTTTCCTATTGCTTCAGCATCATTTGTAAACCACGTTGCAAACCATGGAGAACCAAAGAATAAAGCAATTCCGCCTAAAGCCATGATAAATGCACCAATTTCCGCTGCAAGTACACCAAATTCATAAGCTTCTTTTTTATTTCCGGCACCTATACTGTTACCAACTAAGATAGAGGCAGCAGTAGTCAATCCATAGCCCGGCATATAGGTAAAACTTTCAATGTTGCTGGCAATGGAATGGGAGGCATATGTTTTCATTCCCATGGATACAATCAGGCCAAAATACACGACTTGACCCAATCTCATAATTAAGCGCTCAAGTGCAGCGGGTATGGATAGATTTATCAGTTCTCTGTAATTTGATCTTGTAAATATGTCTCTCAACTGGAAGGAAAGCTTTGTTTGTTGAATCTTAGAAAACATAAGGATACTTCCAATTAATCTCGCCAATACTGTTCCAATCGCTGTACCTACAATTCCCATGGCCGGTATAGGTCCTAATCCAAAAATTAAAATATAATCCGCTATTATGTTTAAGATGTTTACAATTGTATTTATAAGCATTGGTGTTTTTGTATCACCGGTTGCCCTTAAAATACTTCCAAAAACAGTTAACAGAGAAATAAAAACACTAGTTCCGCCGACAATATAGAAAAAAGGAATTGCTGCTTTAATAACCTCATCTTTGGCTCCCATTACGCTTAGCATCTGTTTCCCCAAAATAATTGTAGACAATCCGAAAATAAGACCTGTAATAATAGCTATGACAGTTGACTGGATAGCAACTTTTCTGGCATTGGTAACATTATTTGCGCCTTCGTATCTGGAGATTAAGGATGATGTGCCTACCCCTAAGGCGATAAAAAAGGCCAAATAAACAGCTAAAATATTATTTGAGATACCAATGGCAGTTACGGCAATTAAGCCAATACGGGCAATCATTAATGTATCAATAAAACCTACAAAGGCTTGCAAAATATTTTCTATAGTTGCTGGGATAGCTAATTTCATGATTTGCTTAACTTTGTTGTTTAATTCCAAAACAATAAACCTCTTTTCCCACACACAAGTGATGAAATATTTACTTTAAGAACTTATCAACTGCGTTATTTAGGTCATCAAGTACCTTTTTATTTCCGGTTTCTACCGCATTTACTACACAATTGTTAATATGATCATGCAAAATAATCTTACCGATATTATTGATGGCAGAGCGTACTGCTGAAAGCTGGATCAAAATCTCGCTACAATCTCTTCCTTCTTCAACCATTCTTTTAATCGATTCCATATGGCCTATAGCTCGAGACATGCGATTTATTATTTTCTTTGTTTCTTGATGCTGATGTGAATGTTTCCCACTCATATATAAAAGCCTCCTCTATCCCCCTGGGGGGGATATTGTAAGTATATCATTCTTATTCTTGTTATTCAAATAAAAAGAAAAACTAATTATTTATTAATAAAATCTGACAATTTTCTTAATTCTTCTTAAGAAAGCAGGTTTAGTCCAAACTATTTTTGAAAGTATACGTAAATAAATCAACTTATTTAGTTGGGATGTGAAGAAATGAAAAAGTTGAAAAGATTGTTGAGCTTAATTTTAATTATGAGCCTTGTGCTTATAGGAGGTAGTAATTACGTAATTGAAAGTACCAATGACAGATATGACATCAAGGAAAATTTAACCGCACAGGTAGCAGCTGATGTAGGTAACTATGTGCCTTATGACGAGATACCAAAAGACCTTATTAATGCTGTTGTAGCAGTAGAAGACCAAAGATTTTTTAGCCATTTAGGTTTTGATATCTTCGGGCTGGGGCGAGCCTTACTAACCAACATCAAGAAAGGCAGTATTGAGCAAGGGGGAAGTACAATTTCCCAGCAGTTGGCTAAGAACTTATTCTTAAGTCACAAGCAAACCTTGGAACGGAAAGCGAAGGAACTTTTCTTGACTATAGAATTAGAAAGAAATTATAGTAAAGAAGAGATTATAGAGATGTATTTGAACTACAGTTACTTCGGAGCAGGAGCCTATGGAATAGCTGAAGCAAGTCAGAAGTTTTTCAATAAAGATGTTCGTGATTTAAGTTTAGAAGAATGTGCTATGTTAGCCGGAGTTATAAAAGGGCCTAGCATCTATAATCCAGTTGAACATCCGGCTAAGGCCATAAAACGGCAGGAAATCGTTCTAAGGCTTATGAAAGAGGAAGGATATATTACGGAAGAACAAGTAGATTTTTGATTAAGGCTGCTTATCTTTAAGGTTAACTGCCGGATTAGGTTTTAATTTCCCAGCAACCGTAAAACCTCCTCATCACTTGTCTGGTCAAAGGAAGTATAAAACTGCCCTACCGCTTGAAAATCACCTGGTATAAGTAAGCAAACTATATCATCCACCTCTGGATATAGACGGTCTAAAGTATCTTGGGGAGCAACCGGTACGGCCAGAATAAGCTGGCTAGGCTTTTGCATCTTCAGTCCTTTTAAAGCAGCAAGAACAGTAAGGCCTGTTGCGATTCCATCATCTACTAGGATAACAGAGCGATCATTAACTAAAGGTGGTTCGGCTGTACCACGATAAGTTTTTGTACGTCGTTCAATCTCATGCATTTCCTGATCTATCAGAGACTTTAAATCTTCTTCAGTTAACTTGAGATATGTTATCAAAGAGCGGTTAAGAACTACTGTTCCATCGGGTGCTATGGCTCCTATGGCGATTTCCGGGTTATACGGAGAACCAATTTTACGTGGAATAATTATATCTAACTCAGCAGCCAGAGCTTGGGCTACAGGATGGGCGACTACTACTCCACCCCTTGGAATAGCTAAGACTAAGGGGTCGTTATATTTTTCCTTGGCTAAAACTTCAGCCAGGTTTTTCCCAGCTTCAGTCCGGTTAGCAAACTTCATGTCCAACACCTCACCATAACTTTTCCCTGAATTTTGCTTAGCTATGCGGATTAGCGAAGAGGATTAGTTTTAAAACTCAGAAATGTTTTTATTAGTGATGTAAAAAATGTTACTTAGTTATGGTTAAGCCTTTTTCCTGCCTGAAAGAGGTAATAACTACCATTAATTTATCCAACTTGATTAAATTTATTAATTTGAGGCAAATATAATCCTACCACAATAAAGTTAGCGAGGTAAGGATATGTCTATAAGTGAGAAAGAGAAAATGCTAGCAGGTGAATATTATAATCCGTTGGATGAGGAACTTCTAAGAGAAAGAGAGTTTGCTAAAAACCTTATTTTTGAATTGAATATGACCAGCCCTAACGAGAAAGAGAAACGACAAAGTATACTAAGACAGCTCATTCAAGCTAAGGGATTATTCCTGATAGAACCCCCTTTTTACTGTGATTATGGATACAACATTGAGGTGGGTGATAATTTCTTTGCTAATTATGGCTGTATCATACTTGATTGTAACAAAGTTATCATAGGCGATAATGTACTCCTAGGTCCTAATGTTCAAATTTATACGGCTGCACACCCTACCAATGCTAAGGAGCGGCTTAGGGGTATGGAATACGCCAAGCCAATAGTAATAGGGAATAACGTTTGGATAGGTGGTGGGGCTATTATCTGTCCTGGAGTAACCATCGGAGATAATGTAACCATTGGCGCGGGTAGCGTGGTAACTAAAGATATCCCTGCCAATGTAGTTGGCGCGGGTAATCCATGTAGGATAGTAAGGGAAATTGTAAATTCTTAGCCAACTGACAGCTGTAAAAAACTTGAAGCGAGGCTTAGAAGAAGTGATATAATTTATATAAAAGTGGTTTATCAATCAAGTGATTCAAACAAATCTCCATAAACAAGAGGTGGTAATATGGAGAAATGTTTATTGTCAATTGATTGGGATTATTTTATCAAAACACAAAAACAAAATTGGGGTTCTCATCTGGAAAGCAAAAAGACAGCAGTCGACTTATGGTACAAGCTTTATTTTCAGGTCAATAACAGGGGAAGGAGCATCCAGGAATTATTTGAGTTGTCTAAAGATACTAATGTATTTTGGGATAAGATGGGGGCAATTTTTCAGTTTAAACAAAATATTCCCACTTATGTATCTGATTCCCATGCTTTGTCTTACAGAATAGCCAAAGATAAGGGCTTAAATGTAGTTTATCTCTTTGACGCCCATGCAGATTTAGGTTACGGGGGATTGTCCTCTTTAAACTTTGAAGTAAACTGTGCTAATTGGCTAGGCAAGCTCTTGAAAGAGGGACTGGTCAAGGAAGCAAACATTGTATACAGTCCTTTTACCTTAGAAAGGCCGGAATATTTTGCTGACATAAACAAATTCTATAATGTCCGCTACCTTTCCCCAACCGAATTAGAGCCGGTAATTGATGTGGAGGCAGTACATATCTGCAGGTCGGGTGCCTGGACCCCTCCTTGGTATGATGATCAATTTGTTGAATTTGTTAAAGGGTCAGGTCTTTTATACCAGGTTATTAATTGTCCTCCAAGAAAATGGAATCCCAAAAGTTTAAGTTTTGCCACTCAGATTGACTATCTGTTGGCTTAATATTTTGCAGAGTAGGACTACCAACTCTTATTTTCTGTTGAGGAACTTACATGATTATAAAACCTGTTGATACCTTACTTGCGAATAGAATAGAATTGAAAAGAGCCCCAAGAATATTTACAAGGCTTATTTGGCTAATATCAATTAACAGAAATAACTAGGAGAGAATTATGATCACTATTGACATACCAGGAAGAGACATACTTCAAATTGAAAACGTTGTATTTGATTATAACGGAACTCTAGCTACCGATGGAACAGTATCTAAGGAGACTAAAGATAAGCTGACTGAGCTTCAGGAACTAGTCAATATTTATATTTTGACGGCAGATACCCATGGTACTGTCAGGGAAAACGTTGCCTTCTTAAGAGCAAGAATTGAAACTTTTCCAAAGGAGAATGCAGGAAAAGAAAAAGCCAGAATTGTTGAGGGGCTAGATCAAGAACACACTATTTGTATCGGTAACGGTTATAACGATTTGCTCATGGCTCAAAGATGTGCCTTATTTATCTGTGTTTTAGGCCAAGAGGGCTGTAACGGAAAGCTCTTAACCTTAGCAGATGTGGTGGTAACCTCCATCGAAGATGCCCTCAACCTACTACTAAAGCCTAAACGCTTGGTTGCTACCTTACGCAACTAGGTTAAGCCTAATAATTTTTGCGCGTTGTCACTCAGGACCATTTGGAGCTCCTCATGGGATAATTCCAAGGCTTTAAGCATTTGTATTTCCTTTGCCTGTTCGCCCCATGGGGAGTCTGTTCCAAAAATTATTTTGTTTATACCATGTTCCTTAATTATTTTAGCCATAGCTTGAGCCCCTAGGTCTGTAAGAGAGTAAGAGGTATCAAAATAAATATCCCTTCCAACAAGCTGCTTTTCAACTTCCTTCCAGTACAGATAACCACCCATATGAGCTGCAATAATCTTAGCCCCCGGAAATGAATCTAATACTTTTTTTAACTTTTGAGGCGTACAATGATAAGGCTTTGGCAGTCCAATATCAATGCCTGCATGGAAAAGGATAATGAGCCCAGCTTCAAAAATTTTTTCATAAATTTTAAACAACCTTGGCTCATCTACAAAAAAATTTTGATAATCAGGATGAAACTTAATACCTTTAATTCCCGCTTGAGCTAATACTTTTATTTCATCTTTCCAGTAAGGAAAATCAGGGTGAAGTGTCCCGAAAAATCTTATATTTTCATCTTGGGACTCAATTGCCCATTTATTAATGCCTGTAGTTTGCTCAGGTTTGGTGGCAATAGGTTGAATAAAACTAATATTTATTCCGGCAGTCTTCATTGATTTTTTAAGTCCGTTTATTGTTCCATCCGTATACGGTTGAATGTTAGCTTTATTAGCCAATGTGGATATTGCTCTGGGAGCCAAATTGTCAGGAAAACAATGGGTATGAATATCAATAATCATGTAAAACTCCTTTTGTATTGAATCGTCGAAAGTAATATAACATTTACTGTATTTGTTTACAATAGTGAAGATTCACTTGAAATTTTGTCATGAGTGTACAGAAAATAAGAGAAGGTGCAGGTAATTGCTAATTTAAGCAGAAAGTATTATTAAAGTTTTGGAAATACGCGTTTAGGGGGTGAGCGCTTGTCAAATAGTGTACTGGGTGGAGTAATGGGCTTGAGTGTGGGTGATGCTTTAGGCGTACCCGTTGAGTTTTCAACCAGAGCTGAACTTAGTGAAAATCCAGTAGTCGGTATGGGTTCCTTTGGTACTTACAGTCTTCCGGCGGGAACCTGGTCAGATGATACCAGTATGACTATGTGTCTGGCTGAAAGTCTTTGTAAGGGGCTGGACTACAAGGATATAATGGATAATTTTCTCAAGTGGATTACCACAGGTGCTTTTACACCTTTTGGAAAGGTTTTTGGTGTAGGTAACGGAACACGGCGGGCTCTGGAAAAGTATGCAAGGGGAGTACCACCTTTAAAATGTGGTGGAACGGCAGAAACAGACAATGGCAACGGTTCGCTGATGAGGATATTGCCCCTGGTTTTTTATCTTGAGTCTGCCTATGGATTGGAAAAGATCCAGAGTGAAGAAGCCATGACTATTATCCACAATGTGTCTTCTCTTACCCATGCACATAGTAGAAGTTTAATTGCCTGTGGTATATATATTTCTGTTGCAGCTGAACTTTTAAGACTGGGTGATTTGGCTGCAGCTGTTGAAACTGGGATAGGCAAAGCAATCCAATATTACTTTAAACGTGCGGAATTTAACGAGGAACTAAAACATTATCAGCGGTTAAGTTTTCTTCCGGCCTTTGTCAATACTCCCAAGTCCCAGATTAACAGCAGCGGTTATGTAGTAGATACTTTAGAAGCTGCTATCTGGTGCCTTTTAAATACTAAGAACTACAAGGATTCTGTTTTAATGGCTGTCAACCTTGGAGGTGATACAGATACGGTGGCTGCTGTAACCGGTGGTTTGGCAGGATTATATTACGGTTATAACAGTATTCCTAAAGAATGGCTGGCTGTAATAGTTAAAAGGGATTATATTGAGAGTCTATGTAATAAGCTTTATAAAACACTAAAAGTAAATAATAAGTAAAATTTGTTTACATAAAACTCAACTTATGAGGTGAAACTTTGAAAACTAAAGCAAATCTACTTTACAATCTGGAGAGCAAACCTTCTACTGGTCAAACATTGCTGTACGGCCTTCAATGGGCAATTTTTATCTACTCTTTAAACTTGCTATACCCTTTGGTAATCGGTGACTTATTTGGATTATCCCAGGTTGAGACTGCTGCTTTACTACAACGAAGCACTTTTTTAGTAGGTTTGGGGTCATTGCTGCAAATTGTTTTCGGTCATCGTTTACCCCTGATTGAAGGTGTAGCAGCCCTATGGTTTAGTATTTTTATTTTATTTGCTCAAACGGCAAGTCTACTTGGGCTGGCAACAAGCAATCTTTTGCGAGAATTAGCTTTTGGTTTGATTTTAGTTGGCGTTATTGTCTTCTTATTAAGTTATCTTGGTCTTCTTGGCTGGTTACAAAAGTTATTTACTCCTATCGTGACAGGTTGTACCTTGATCCTAATTTGTTTGCAGGTTAGCGGTTCTTTTATTAAAGGTATGCTGGGATATGAAGGTTCTCAGATAAACGGTCGAGTGGCGCTGTTAAGCGTAGGTCTGGCTGCATTAGTTATTTTTTTAAGTTTTAAAGGTAATAAATTAGCAAAAAGTTTTTCCGTTCTAATTGGCATGGTTATTGGATGGGTACTGTATAACTTACTAGGGTTACCTATTAAGGCTTCAGGGCAGGGAGCAGCGTTAGAACAATTAATCTACATTCCTCAGTTGTTCCCCTGGGGAACCCCAGTAGCTACCAGCAGTATGGTTATTACAGCAGTAGTTGCAGCCATAGTATTAATATCTAATCAGGTAGCAAGTATTGCTGCTATGAAAGACACAGTATTAGATGAATTACCTGTAGATACAGGTAAAAGGTGCGGTATTATTAACGGTCTTTCCAACTTGTTATCTGGCTGTTTCGGAGGTATTGGGACAACGCCTTTAGCTAATTCGGCCGGTTTTGTGAAATTAACAGGGGTAGGTGCCAGAATGCCCTTTTTGATAGGCAGTTTGATAATAATGTTGATTGGAGTTATTTGGCCTCTGGGTCAATTCTTTACCATGATGCCTTCCTCAGTAGCCTATGCTGTTGCTTTTGTACCATATAGTCAAATGATTGGCATTGGTCTGAGTAATTTTACTAGTATAGAGCTAAATCAAAGAAATCTTTTGATAATTGGTCTCACCTTGCTTACTGGTGTAGGTTTAATGTTTGTTCCTCCAACCGCTTATGTAAATATGCCTTTAATTTTACAAACGGTAATCAGTAACGGGCTGTTAATGGGAATTATTCTAGTCTTGATTTTGGAGCATCTAGTTTTTAGGAACTTAAAATAATTAGATTAGAATATAGCAGCTTTTAGGCCTCAGAACCTAAAAGATGTTATTTTATACATATATTTACAACAGCTATCAGAAAATATAAAATAGTAAAAAATAAATTAATTGGTTACAAGGAGGTAGGCATGAAATACTACGTTAGTATTGACTGTGGAACCCAGAGTACAAAAGTAGCTATTTATGATGAAAACTCAAATAGTATAGCCCAACACTCTACTCCCAACCAGATCAAATACCCTAAGCCAGGTTGGGCTGAGCTGGATGCAGACAGCTATGTTCAAGCAGCCTTAAAAGGTATAAGGGAGTGCCTTAACAGCAGTAAAATAAATCCCAGCCATGTAAGAGCCATTTGCGGTGACGGCATCATTTGCGGCGTTGTAGGCGTAGATAAAGATGGGGAGGCCATAACTCCTTTTATTCCTTATTTAGATTCCAGGGCGGAAGAGGAAGCCGGCTATATTAGAAACAATTTAGAACCTGTTTGGATCGAAGAAAGCGGCAATCCAATGGTTGAAGCCTTGCAACCACCTGTTATCACTATGTGGCTTTTAAAAAATCACGAAGAGTTTAAAAAACGCGGAGTCAAGGTAATGAATAACGGGCCCTATGTGTTGTCTAGGTTGGCCGGACTTAAAGCTGAAGAAATGTATATTGACTGGAGTACTTTATCCGGTTGGCTGATTGGCTTTAAGGCAGTAGAAAAAACTTGGTCAAAAAAGCAAATGGACATGTTTGGGATACCCATGGATATTCTTCCGCCCATCGTTAAACCCTGGGAAATTATCGGCTATCTTTCTAAAGAGGCTTCATCTTTCACAGGGTTGCCTAGTGGAGTACCTATTGTGGCAGGTGCGGGAGATACTATGCAGTCCTTTTTGGGATGCGGTGTAGTATCACCGGGCATGGCAGCAGATGTGGCAGGAACAGCGGCCATGTTTGGGGTTATGGTCGATGGAATTAATAAGGAATTAAGTAAAAGACCCGGCCTTTACTTTACCATAGGAACTTTACCCAACACCTATTATTACTGGGGTTATATACGTACCGGAGGATTGTCCCTTCAATGGTTCAGGGATCAAGTAATTGGCAGGCCGGGGGACAGCAGTTTTTATGACGAAGTAAATGCCAAAGCTGAAAAGGTGCCTGAAGGTTCTAAGGGTACCTTGTTTTTCCCATACTTACAAGGTGGTTGTAACGAGGCGCCCAAGGCAACTGGATGCTTTTTAAACTTGACTAGTGTTACTGATACAGGAATTATGTGGAGGGCTATTCTAGAATCAATTGCTTATGAATATGTAACTTTCACGGATAAAATGCGGGAGTTTGGCGTAGAGATAAACAGCGTGGTATTTACCGAAGGGGGAAGTAGAAGTGATGTATGGAATCAGATAAAATCCGACATGCTTAACATTAAAGGCCTAACCTTAAAGAAAAAAGAAGGCGCTACAATGGCTAACGGGCTCTTAGCAGCTTATGCCGTAGGCGATATTAGCGATATTAAAGCAGCTTTAGAAAAAAGGCTAGAGCCGCAAAAAACTTACTGGCCCAATAAAGACAATACCATTTATTACAGAAATGCCTACCATTGTCATCAAAGCCTTCTTAAAACCCAGATGACCCAAGCCTTTGATGTCTGTTCCTATTTAAGAGATTTGGAATGGGACAAAATGCTTAAGGAAAATGATTTGACTAAACTTGAAAAAGAATTAAGGAATAGCAATCCTGTCTTGAAAAGATAGAAAAAACAATTGTATCAAATTTTAACAAAATTAAAGGGAGATGTTTGTATGGATGTTAAATATGATCCCATAATTTTTTCTCAAATAGAGGCGCTGGATCTAGAACAGTTTATTATCGGTACCTACCTGATGAAAGCAAAAACAAGCGATCTGTTGATGAGAGCAGGGGCTGTGGCAGTAGAGCAGACTACGGGTACCTGGATGCCTGTTCCTGATGAGACACCGGAGGTACGGCGGAATCATGTAGGGCGTATAATTGGGGTGTATCTGGTACCAGGTTATGAAGCAGTACTGCCTGAAGGGGAACATACATGTATCATTCGGATAGCTTTTCCTTGGAAAAATATCGGCCAGCAGCTACCTCAGCTATTGAGTACTGTCTTTGGTAATATTTCCATGACCAACAATTTAAAACTGTTAGAACTAGAATTTCCCAAAAGTTTTACAGCTGGGTTTAAAGGGCCCAAATTTGGTATTGAAGGGTTAAGACAACTGTTAGGCATTGAAAAAAGGCCTCCAATTATGGCCATGATCAAGCCATGTACAGGTATTCCGGTGGATGTGATAAAAAGACAATTTAGAAAGCTTGTCTTGGCAGGAGTAGATATTGTTAAAGATGACGAACTTATTGCCGACCCTGCTCATGCACCCCTTGAAGAGAGAATAAAAGCCTGTATGGAAGTCGTTGAGGAAGTATATCAGGAAACCGGCAAAAGAGTCCTTTATTTTCCTAATATTACTGACCGGCAGGATAGGATGCTTGAAAAAGCTAAAAGGGCCATTGAACTTGGCGCTGAAGGTTTGATGTTAAATGTTCATGCTTCCGGCTACGGTAGCTTAGGGGCTCTGGCCGAAGATCCTGAGCTAAACGTACCTTTACTCGCTCATCCTTGCTTTGCCGGAGCCATGTATTTGGGTGAAAGTACAGGAATGTCTTCCCATTTAGTACACGGCAAGTTTATGAGATTAGAAGGGGCAGACATAGTAGTTTACAATAGTGCTTATGGAAAAGTGCCTAGTGTACGGGAAAGATATGTGCGGATAGCCCAAACATTACAATCACCTTTCCACCATTTAAAACCGACTTTCCCAAGTCCTTGTGCCGGTATTCATCCGGGAATTATTCCAACCATGATGAAAGACTTAGGTAATGACATGGTGATTGGAGCAGGTGCAGGTATGCACGCTCATCCCATGGGCTTGGAAGCCGGGGTAAAAGCCTTAAAGCAAGCGGCAGAAGCGGCAATGAACAATATTCCTTTAGAAGAATATGCAAAAGAGCATATTGAGTTAAAAGAGGCTATAGACTTGTGGGGTATATATGATCCCAGCAAAACCATTTTTGAACTTACCAGTTAGCTAAAAAAGCCAAGCTGCTTTGTTGGCTTAAGAATCAAATATTAATTAACAGGAGAAATTTTATCATGAAAGACATGAGGACATTTGTCTTGGACCTTTTTAATAACAGGTATACTTGTAAGGGATATGATCCTGCAAAAAGGGTGTCAGATGAAGATTTTAGGGTAATCATGGAGGCAGCAAGGCTTTCTCCCAGTTCCATGGGCTTTGAACCCTGGAAATTTATCTTG
>DUOV01000040.1 GCA_012838615.1 Clostridia bacterium
ACGGCGCAAACTTCTCCTTCGGCTCCTCTCCGCCGGGTACTACTCCCACTCGATGGTTGCTGGTGGCTTGGAAGTAATATCGTAAGCCACTCGATTTACATGAGGAACTTCATTGACAATACGGGATGATATTTTTTCTAAAAGATCATAAGGAAGCCTAGCCCAATCAGCAGTCATTGCATCCTCACTCACGACAGCCCGAACTATAATTGTATAAGCGTAAGTTCGTTCATCACCCATAACTCCAACGCTTTTCATATTAGGAAGAACAGCAAAGTATTGCCAAACTTCTCTATCTAAACCTGCCTTTTTTATTTCCGAAGTTACAATCCAATCTGCTTCACGTAAAATAGTTACCTTTTCTTTTGTTATTTCCCCTAGTATGCGTACACCTAAACCAGGTCCCGGGAAGGGTTGACGCCATACAATGTCGTCAGGCAGCCCCAATTCCTGGCCTACTTTTCTAACCTCATCTTTGAAGAGAGGACGTAGTGGTTCAATTAGCTCAAAATGCATGTCTTCAGGCAAGCCGCCTACATTATGGTGACTTTTAATAGTAGCTGCCGTTGCCGTGCCACTTTCAATAACATCCGAGTAAAGGGTGCCTTGTACGAGATAATCAATTTCACCCAATTTTTTAGCCTCTTCTTCAAAAACCCGGATAAATTCTGTTCCAATAATTTTTCTTTTCTGTTCTGGATCACTTACTCCTGCCAGTTTAGTCAAAAAACGTTCTTCAGCATCCACATAGATTAAATTTAGCCCAAAATGTTCTTTAAATGTTTCTCTCACTTGCTCAGCTTCTCCTTTACGAAGCAAGCCATGATTTACGAAAACACAAGTTAAACGTTCGCCAACTGCTTTATGTACAAGTAAGGCCGCTACAGCCGAATCTACACCGCCGCTAAGTGCACATAGAATTTTCTTGCCTTCAGTTTCTTGTCTAATTTTTTCTACTTCTTCATCAATGAAAGAGGTCATAGTCCAACTACTGCTGCAACCACACACATCGTAAAGAAAATGTTTCAGCATTTCCTGACCGAAAGGCGTGTGTACTACTTCAGGATGAAATTGTACTCCATACAACTTTTTATCTTTATTTGCAATGGCTGAAACTGGGCAGAAGTCGGTACGAGCCGTTACCGTAAAACCTGGAGGCGGAGTTGTAATATAATCGCCATGACTCATCCAGCATTGTTGTTCTTTAGGTAAACCCTTCATTATTTGATCTTCATGAATAATACTTAATTTGGTTTTCCCATATTCCCTGGCCTGGGCTTTTTCAACCACTCCACCTAAATCTAATGTCATAAGCTGCATCCCGTAGCAAATACCTAAGATAGGGATTCCGCTGGTGTAAATCTTTTTATCCACACAGGGAGCATTTTCAATATATACACTAGACGGGCCACCAGAAAATATAATGCCTCGCGGATTTTTAGCTAAAATTTTTTCAAGAGGAGTGAAAAATGGCAACATTTCACAATAAACATTGGCTTCTCTAACCCTACGTGCAATAAGCTGGTTATACTGTCCTCCAAAATCCAAAATAACGATTAATTCATCTTTCCTATCACAGTTCACCCTTAGTGCCTCCTATTTCTGGTATGCTTCCGGCTTTAAGACACATACATCTGGTAAATTTCGGTACTCTTCGGCAAAGTCCAATCCATAACCAACTACAAATTCATCCGGAATAACAAATCCGGTATAATCAACATCGATTTTAACTTTTCTACGATCTGGTTTGTCTAGCAAGGTACAAATTTTAATACTGGCAGGTTTTCTTGCTTTTAAATTTTCTACCAAATATTTTAAAGTTAATCCTGTATCAATAATATCTTCAACAATTAATACATGTCTACCTTTTACATTTGATTCTAAGTCTTTTAGAATCATTACTGCTCCGGAAGACATGGTAGAATCCCCGTAGCTGGAAACAGCCATAAAATCGGTAGATAATGGACAATCAATTTCTCTGATCAGATCAGCCATAAAGATTATTGCTCCCTTTAAAATACAAACAACTAGCAAATCCTTGCCCTTATAATCTTTAGCGATTTGTTGCCCCAGCTCAATAACTTTTTTGCTTATTTCTTCCCTGCTCACTAGTACCTTTTCGATTTTTGATTCAAACACTTGCATCAAATTCCCTCCAATGACTTAATACGTCTCTAGGTTGTATTTTTAGCTTCCCGGTAAAATCTATACTCGGCAAAAATGTATAAATTGGCTAGTTCGCCAGCCTAATTGAAAAATCCTGCCTAAATAAATTTAAATCGAATATTTTTAAAATTAAAATATATAATGTTCGCATTGTAGAAAAAAATAAGTTAGTTCAAACCAACTAAAGTCTTGAACTAACTTATTTCAAATTTCTTTAGTTTTAGTTAACTGGTGACTCTAATTTTATTTTGGCGTTATAATCCTTTAAATCAACTACCATGGTAAGTGAATCAGTAGGCTTTGCTTTATTTGTAGCCTTAACTTCCGCCCGAACGAGCTTTCTTCCCTTGTCAATCCAAAGTTTATATTCAAAATTTTCCCAGAAACGTGTTAAAAAATCATTGTTTACTTCCGGCTTACAAGTCAAAACATAATAACTCTGACCGCCTATCTTTTCTTTACCTAGATACTGTAAATCAGTTACATCAGTAAAAACGAAACTGGCCAGGGGGTTAATTTCAGCCATAAAATACTCTGTTTCAAAAACCGGGTTTTCCGGGATAACCATCCACTTGTTTGATATGCTGTCTTTCATATACGTTATGTTACCTATTTGAAATACTTCTACCTGCTGATCCTGCATAGTTCCAAAAATATGGAAGTCTGTTGCGCTTGCTTTTTCGCCTTCAAGGTCGCTGATTATAACAGGTGTGTTATCAATATTCAGCTCGATTTTTACATGATAACGGTAACTCTGACTATTTAAAGTTTTATCTAATGTCTCTTGAAGTAGCTCCTCAGGTATGACTTTGACATAAACTTCATAGTAATAATAACTGCCACCAGCAAGAACCAAAACCAGCAAAAATACTAATAACCCTATTTTTAACCGCCCCACTAATCCTCCCACCTTTCTAACTCTCCTCCCTTAATGTTTACGAAAGGCGGTAAAGAAATATGCTGGTTTTAATTAAGGAATAAAGTGGTCAGCTCATATTTTTTAAGACTAGCAAGTTTTCTAAGGGGATATCTCCCTCTAAAATACCTGCCGAGCTCCCAAGTATAAACCCCCCTCCTGCTCCTACTTGATCCACTAATTTTGTTGCCGCTTCCAAAACTTCTCTGCTACTTGCCTGAGCCAAGAAACCTACGTCCAGGTTACCCACCAGGCAAAGCTCCTGACCAAAATGTTTTTTTATTTCCAGAATGTCCATCCCTGCTCCTGATTCTATACCATGCAACCCGTGAAATCCCATGTCCACTATATCCTCTAAAACTAAATTTAGATTACCATCACTATGGAAAAATACAGGTACATCTAACTCCTTTTTTATCACCTTAACAGCTTCTTTCAAACCAGGAAAAAATAATTTGCGCATACTTTGGGGCGATATATAAGTGCCCCCATTATAAGCAATATCATCACCGATTAGGATGCCATGAGCTCCTGCAGAAACAGCAAGTTTGGCTTGCTCTATTATCTGCCTACATTTTTTTTCGACTAATTTCATAAGCTTAGGCCCATCAGTTATAGTAGCCATCAAAAATGCGTTAAAGTCCATTAAGGAAGAAACACCTTGAAAAACACCGTCTAACAAAGCAAACAAAAAAAAGTCTGTTTTTTCCCGCCATATAGTTATTACCTCATATTCCTTTTTCTCAGGTTGGGGAAAATTATAGTGGATGGCTTCTGAGATATGTTTAATGACAGGTTGATAATTGGTATTATGAGCATTATCTTTTTGAGGCGGAATGGCTCGTATATCTATGCCTAATTTTTTTAGAGCACATATTTCATCAGACATGGATATTTCCTTGGCTTGGGGAAACATTTTTTTAAGTAAACTGGGAGCAAGCCAGAATTCCCCCCTTGGCGTCCGATCCGTTTTATTTTTATTTATAGCATACTGTATCCGTTGAATAGAATTCATGCCTACTTCTCCTTATATTTTTATTGCTAATCTTAAACTGATTATAGGTATATTTTAACAGATTAGCAGGTCCAGATCAGTATGAAAAGCGGGCCAATGATTGTTTCTTTATGGATAAAAGAAAACCACCCCTGATGGAGTGGTAGTATTTAAAATTATTTTATGGAGGGAGTAATCCTTCTGGTTATTTCCGAAAGTTCTTTGGCAAATTCTGATACAGGTCTGCCTTCAGCTACGCCTCTGGCAATATTTCTAATTCTTGTGACGGTGTCGGCATCCGTAGAAATACTTACTGTTTCTACATTTTTGTTTGCCTTTTTAATACGATTTGAAACTTCTTGTTTAATATCGTCTGTCCTATCAGCCTCAATATTAGCTTCCAAATCAAGACCGACCACAGCTGTCCTGTTAGTATAGACGACAGTAGCATTTTTTACACCCTTAACTTTAGTTGCTTCTTTAGCCAACTGCTCAGCTATGCGGTTAGATTCTTCAGCATCCATATCGTCTGCTAAGTTATCCCTGTCCATATTCCTTGGATCCCTTGTATCCTGACGTGGTGTTGTATCAGGTGCCGGCCTCCTGGCAGGAGCACAGCCGGTAAAAATGCCTAGCAATAAGACTGAAACCAGTAAAAGCAAGATAATTCTACTTTTGACCATTTTTTCACCTCCTTTTTTTATTTAGCCTTTGTCATTCAATGGCAAATATACACACCAATTATTTCAATCGAGTAGGAGCTGAATAATTATTTTATTCAGCGTCCTCTCACACCACCGTACGTACCGTTCGGTATACGGCGGTTCATTAAGAATTATGCATTAACTGATATCTCTTAGATATGCTTTTAAA
>DUOV01000041.1 GCA_012838615.1 Clostridia bacterium
AATAAGTTTAATTTTTAGAGGCTAAAAAAGTGCACCTCACATGCTAGAAAAAATCTAATATGTGAGGTGTATTTTAGTTTTAAGGATGTATTTTTAGAAGAATTCTCCATTATATAATATTTAATTCAAAACACTTGTTCGCTATGCTATAATCTCTAGTTAAAAGGTTATTCTAATTTTGAATTAATTAAACAAATCATGGGCAATTTGGAGGATGTAGGTGATAGCATGCCTTTTCAACTAAAATCAGAATTCAAACCTACGGGAGATCAGCCTAAGGCTATTGAACAGCTAACTAAGGGGCTGACAGCTGGATATAAACATCAGACTCTCTTAGGTGTAACGGGTAGTGGTAAAACTTTTACCATGGCTAATGTTATTCAGCAAGTTCAAAAGCCAACTCTGGTGATGGCTCCTAACAAAACTTTGGCGGCTCAGCTGTGTAGTGAGTTCCGGGAGTTTTTTCCTGACAATGCTGTAGAGTATTTTGTCAGTTACTACGATTATTATCAACCGGAGGCGTATATACCTCAGACCGATACTTATATAGAAAAAGACAGCTCCGTCAACGAAGAAATCGATAAACTGCGTCACTCAGCTACAGCTGCCTTATTTGAAAGGGAAGACGTGATTATCGTAGCCAGCGTGTCTTGTATTTACGGTTTAGGTTCGCCGGAAGATTACCGGGACTTAATGCTTTCCTTGCGAGAAGGACAGGAGTACGATCGAGATGGTATTTTGCGGAAATTGGTAGATATTCAGTACAGCAGAAACGATTTTGATTTTCACAGAGGCACCTTCCGAGTAAGAGGAGATGTAGTTGAAATTATTCCGGCAGCATCTTCAGAAAAGGCTATTCGAGTTGAAATGTTTGGAGATGAAGTAGAGCGGATTTTAGAAATTGACACTTTGACCGGGGAGGTTTTAGGCAGAAGAAAGCACGTGGCCATTTTCCCGGCTAGTCACTATGTGACCGAAGCTGAAAAGATGGAACGAGCCATTGCTAATATTGAAATAGAACTGGAAGAACGGCTAAAAGAATTAAGAGTCCAAGACAAATTGTTGGAAGCCCAGCGTCTCGAACAGCGTACTCGCTATGACATCGAGATGATGCGCGAAGTAGGTTTTTGCCAAGGTATCGAAAACTATTCTCGTCACTTGGTGGGGAGACAAAAGGGAGAACCGCCCTACACTCTTTTTGATTACTTTCCTAAAGATTTTCTGCTTATTATAGACGAATCTCACGTCACAGTACCTCAGATAGGCGGTATGTATGCCGGGGACATGTCAAGAAAAACCATGCTGGTGGAACACGGTTTCCGCTTACCATCAGCTCTTGACAACAGACCGCTGAAATTTACCGAGTTTGAGAGCAAACTCAATCAGGTTATTTACGTTTCAGCTACCCCCGGACCTTATGAATTAGAACATAGTAGCCAGGTGGTAGAACAGATAATACGGCCAACAGGCCTAATCGACCCGGAGATAGAGGTCCGGCCGGTTAAAGGTCAGATCGATGACTTGTTAGGCGAAATAAATTTACGAGTCAAAAAGAATCAAAGGGTATTAGTTACAACACTTACCAAACGGATGGCTGAAGATTTAACTGACTACTTTAAGGAGATGGGCGTCAAGGTCAGATACCTTCATTCAGATATAGGCGCTTTGGAAAGAATGCAGATTATCCGCGAACTGCGGCTTGGTGAATTTGATGTTTTAGTCGGTATTAACCTGCTGCGGGAAGGTTTAGACTTACCGGAAGTATCTCTGGTGGCTATTTTAGATGCGGATAAGGAAGGATTTTTACGTTCTGAACGCTCCTTAATTCAGACAATTGGCCGGGCTGCCCGTAATGTGGAAGGTAAGGTATTGATGTATGCCGATAGGATTACGGATTCTATGGGGCGGGCTATTAGTGAGACTAACCGTCGCCGTAGTTTACAGCAGGAATATAACCTGAAACATGGCATTGTTCCCCAAACTATTAAAAAGTCAGTCAGGGATCCCTTAGAAATAACTTATGCTGCTGAGGATAAAGCAGAATATAAAACCCAAACCAAACTTGATAAAATGACCAAGAGCGAACTAAGAAAGCTGGTGGAACAATTAGAAAAGGATATGAGACAAGCTGCCAGAGAACTGGAGTTTGAAAGAGCAGCAGAACTCAGAGATATGATGATGGAGCTAAAGGCCCAATTATAGACAAAATTACAGTTTTATGGACAAAAACGGGAACATTCTGACCTTCCTTTCAGTCAAAGAATATATACAGCAGGAGCTGTCAACTTATCCCGAACTACATTAAAGAAAGGAGGGCAGTAAGTTACCTTATCCGTATTAGCTTGCAAGCAGATACTACAATAGCGGAAGCCAGGGCTTCCGCTATTTACTATTTAGTAAGGAATTTATATCTTTGCGGATTTGCAAAGTCAGCAAGGGAGCGGGCGAATGATTGTTCCGCTCTGGACGAACTCCTACGCCGTTACCGTGGGCCAAGCCCACGACGGCTGTGGAAATTAGTCCCGCTCCACAAAACATTCGCCCGCTTTACTTAAGCTCTAGGTTCCTATCTTGTCCAGTTCACCTGCATCAGCCAGTTGTCTTAATTCTGTATACCCACCGATAAGTTTACCATCTATAAAGATATAAGGAACGGTATCTTGACCGGTCTTGGCAAACAGCTCTTGTTTTTTCTCCGGCTGCTCATCAATAGGGTATTCCGTATAGGGGATATTTTTTTCCGCTAATAAATTCTTAGCATTAATGCAATATGGGCAATGGGCCCAGGTGTATAATTCTACTTTAGCCATTTTAACCTCCATTTTACAATATATTTTAGTGATTTCCTTGGCAGTGCAGGAAAATACGCTTATGTATAGTCGCCAGTCCAAACTTTGGAGCGTTTCTCAATGGTCAGTCACCAGTCCCCAGCGCCCGCTGAGCGGAACAATCATTCGCCCACTACATCCTTGATTTACTGATGACTGGCGACTGGGGACTCCGCGCAGCGGCACTAACGACTAACGACTAGCGACTAACGACTAACATATGTTTCTTTCCCTTCTCCCTATGTTATAATATATAATCAGGATTAGTTACTAATTAAATTAAAGTAAATTTTTTAGACTTGTATTCTACGCGGGGGAGTAAAAAATGAAAAAGAAAATAGTCATTAAAGGAGCCAGAGTTCACAATTTAAAAAATATTGATGTAGAGATCCCTCGGGATAAATTTGTGGTAATTACGGGCTTAAGTGGGTCAGGAAAATCCTCTTTAGCCTTTGACACTATTTATGCTGAAGGTCAAAGACGTTATGTAGAGTCTTTATCGGCTTATGCCCGCCAATTTTTAGGTCAAATGGATAAGCCGGATGTAGATAATATTGAAGGATTGTCGCCGGCTATATCCATTGATCAGAAAACAACCAGCCGTAACCCCCGTTCAACGGTGGGTACGGTTACAGAAATATATGATTATTTGCGTCTTTTGTTTGCTCGAATTGGCCGGGTTCATTGTCACCGGTGCGGTAGACCGATTGAGAGTCAAACCGTAACCCAAATGGTAGATCAGCTTATGACCTTTCCGGAAAGGACCAGATTGCAAATCTTAGCACCCCTTGTCCGAGGTCGAAAAGGTGAGCATCAGAAGATTTTTGAAGATATTAAAAAACAAGGTTATGTCAGGGTAAGAGTAGATGGAGAGATAAAAGAACTGGAAGAACCTATTACTCTGGAAAAGAATAAAAAGCATAACATAGAAGTAGTAGTAGACAGAGTTATTGTTAAACCAGGAGTGGAAAACAGGTTGGCCGATTCCTTAGAGGCTGCTTTGGCTTTAGCCGACGGGGTTGTTTTTGTCAATGTAGGATCGGAAGAAAAGGATTTGGTGTTTAGTGAAAAATTTGCTTGTGTAGATTGCGGTATTAGCGTTGAAGAAATTACGCCCAGGACTTTTTCTTTTAACAGTCCTTTCGGAGCCTGTCCCCAATGTAGCGGGTTAGGCTTTAAGCTGGAGATCGATCCCGGTTTGGTAGTACCAAACCCTGCTTTATCCCTGGAGGATGGGGCCATTGAGCCCTGGAGCAGCAGTAGTAGCAACTACTATCCTCAGCTATTAGAATCTGTAGCTAAAAACTATGGTTTTAGTTTGGGTACGCCGTTTAAAGATTTGCCTAAAGATGTGCAGGACATAGTTTTATACGGTACCCAGGGAGAGCGGATTAAGTTTAGATATAAAGACAGAAGTGGCAATGTGCGTTATTACGAAGTACCTTACGAAGGGGTTATCCCTAATCTGGAAAGGCGGTACAGAGAAGCCCAGTCAGAATGGGTCAAGTCTGATGTAGAAGAGTATATGAGTGTATCTCCTTGTCCGGGCTGCAAAGGCAGCCGCTTGCGTCCCGAAGCTTTGGCTGTTTTTGTCGGTGGGAAAAATATTGACCAGGTCACTCAGCTAACTATAAGTGAGGCTCTGGACTTTTTTGAAAAACTGCCGCTAACTGAACGAGAAAAGCTTATTGCCTTTCAAGTTCTGAAAGAGATCAAATCTAGGCTAGGCTTCTTAGTAGATGTAGGATTAAACTATTTAACCTTAAACAGAACGGCAGGAACCTTATCAGGAGGCGAAGCCCAGCGAATCAGACTGGCTACCCAAATTGGCTCCAGTCTGGTAGGTGTGCTGTATATATTGGACGAGCCTAGTATCGGGCTTCATCAAAGGGATAATGAACGCTTAATTAAAACTTTAAAACATTTGCGGGATATTGGAAATACTTTAATCGTAGTTGAACATGACGAAGACACCATGCTGGCTTCCGATTATATTATAGATATAGGTCCTGGAGCGGGGGCAGAAGGAGGAAGGGTAGTAGCCTGCGGTACTGTAGAAGAGATTAAAACAAATCCAGCTTCTATTACGGGTCAATATTTGAGCGGTAAAAAGACTATACCCATTCCACCGGTACGCCGCCCGGGGAACGGCAAGTGGTTGGAGATTATAGGAGCATGTGAAAACAACTTGCAAAATTTAAACGTTTCTATTCCCTTAGGTTTGTTTATTTGTGTTACCGGTGTTTCCGGTTCAGGTAAAAGCACCCTGATTAATGAGATCCTCCATAAAAAATTAGCAGCCGAGCTACACCGGGCTAAGGCTAAACCCGGTAAACACAAGGAAATTAAAGGTCTGGAGCATTTAGATAAGGTTATTGCTATCGATCAGGCGCCAATTGGCCGGACACCTCGTTCTAACCCGGCTACTTATACCGGAGTTTTTGATGATATTCGTGCTACCTACGCTGCTACTGCCGAAGCAAAAGTTCGGGGCTATAAGCCTGGCCGTTTCAGCTTTAATGTTAAAGGAGGCAGGTGTGAGGCCTGTAAGGGAGACGGCATTATAAAAATTGAAATGCATTTTTTACCGGATGTTTATGTTCCTTGCGAAGTCTGCAAAGGCAAACGTTATAACCGGGAAACTTTGGAAGTAAAATACAAGGGCAAAAGTATTGCCGATGTGCTGGACATGACGGTAGATGAGGCAGTAGAGTTTTTTGCTAACATACCAAGAATTCATCGTAAATTAAAAACCTTACAGGATGTAGGGTTAGGTTATGTCCGTCTGGGACAACCGGCTACCACCTTATCCGGTGGGGAAGCTCAACGGGTAAAACTTGCTACTGAGCTGTCTCGCCGTACCAATAGCAAAACATTGTATATCTTGGATGAACCTACAACAGGTCTCCACATGGCTGATATCCATAAATTGCTGCAAGTTTTGCAAAGGCTTACTGATGCAGGGGATACTGTCCTGGTGATTGAACATAATCTTGATGTAATCAAAACGGCAGATTATATAATAGATTTAGGCCCGGAAGGAGGTTCCGGAGGTGGCAGAGTGGTTGCTGTGGGGACACCTGAGGAGGTAGTCCGGGTCAAAGAGTCGCACACAGGCCGTTTTTTGTGTAAGGTATTGGAAGGTGAGCAGGATGACGACTCAACTGATCCAGGAGAAGTTGAAATTACTGCCGGATAAACCCGGTGTTTATCTAATGCATGATGAAGCAGGGGAAATAATCTATGTAGGCAAGGCTTCTTCTCTAAAAAACCGGGTCAGATCGTATTTCAGACCTAATCCTGGCGATTCTCCTAAAGTGGAAGCTATGGTTAGTAGAATTGCCGACCTGGAATGGATTATAACCGATACAGAGGTTGAGGCTTTGATTTTGGAATTAAACCTGATTAAAAAGCACCGACCTAAATATAATATTCGTTTAGTTGACGACAAACACTATCCTTATTTAAAACTGACTGTCAACGAAAAGTATCCTAGAATTGTGATAACACGTTCTATGAAAAAAGACGGGGCTCGCTATTTCGGACCTTACACTAGAAGTGGAGCTATGAATGAAACTTTGCGTCTTTTAAGGAAAATCTTTCCCCTAAGAACTTGTTCTAATGAAACTATGGCCAGGCAAACCAGGCCTTGTCTTAATGCCCATATTAAAAGATGTTTGGCTCCTTGCACCAATCAGGTAACCCCAGAGGTTTACCTGGATATGGTGCGGGATATTATTTTATTTCTGGAAGGTAAACAAGAAGATTTAATCAAAACCCTGGAAGTAAAGATGAATCAAGCGGCGGAAAACATGGAGTTTGAACGGGCAGCGGAACTAAGGGATCAGATTAATGCGGTTCGTCAGGTAATGGTCAAACAGAAAATAATTTCCGCCGATATGAGCAATCAGGATGTTATTGCCATGGCCCGTGGCCAAGGGGAGTCCTGTGTCCAAATCTTCTTTATCCGGGAAGGAAAACTCTTGGGTAGGGACCATTTTTTCCTGCAGGGAACGGATGAAATGTCCCGTAGTGAAATAATAACTGCTTTTGTTGAGCAGTATTACAGTAAAGCTAGTGAAATACCTCAGGAAATATTATTGCAGGAAGAAGTAATAGGTAAAGAGCTTTTAGAAAGGTGGCTGACTGACAGCAAGGGCAAACGTGTCTATTTACGCACTCCCCAAAGAGGAGAAAAGCTTAAACTTGTAGAAATGGTAGCTAAAAATGCCCTCATGACTTTAGAAGAGGAAGAGTTAACCCGCCAAAAGAAACAGATGATGACTAAGGAAGCCGTACTGGAACTGCAGCGGGAATTAGCTTTAAAAAAACCACCCTTCCGTATCGAATGTTACGATATTTCCAACATTCAAGGGACAAATTCAGTTGGCTCCATGGTAGTTTTTGAAAATGGCGAACCTAAAACCAGCGACTACCGCCGATTCCAAATTAAGACTGTAGAAGGTCCCAACGATTTTGCTTCCCTGCAAGAGGTTTTAGCAAGACGTTTTAAACGGGCTAAGGCGGAGGCAGAGGAAGGAAGCCAAGGGTCCAAGTTTGCCAAACTGCCTGACCTGATTATCATTGACGGTGGAAAAGGCCAGCTAAGCTCTGCCCGGGAAGTGATGCACCAGTTAGGGGTGGATGATATTCCTACTTTTGCTTTAGCAGAGGAAGAAGAGTTGTTGTTTACCGAAGGTAAATCTGAACCTATAGTACTGCCTAAAAATTCCCCTTCCCTGTATTTGGTTCAGCGAGTAAGGGATGAGGCCCACCGCTTTGCCGTAAGTTATCATCGTAGGCTAAGGGAAAAGAGGGCTTACAAGTCTATTTTAGATGAAGTACCGGGTATTGGTCCCAAACGCAAAAAAGCTCTTTTAAAAGCTTTTGGCTCTCTTAAGGGAATCAGGGAAGCTTCCCTGGAAGAACTGGCTCAGGTGGAGGGCATGACTCGCCCAGCTGCAGAAACACTTCTTGAATACTTAGGGGTTGTTAAGAGTTAAGAGTGAAAAGTTAAGGGTTAAAAGTTAGCTCTTGAGAAAGTCGTTAGTCGTTGGTCGTTACGAAGTCCCCTGTGTGGGGCGAGTCCCTGTGGGAGTTTCTTCTTCGCGGAGTCCCCAGTCGCTAGTCACCAGTCCTCAGTAATAGATTAGGCTAAACTGGGGACTAGGGACTAACACAAGAAGGAGGTAAGAGGTTTGCCTGATATAAAACTGGTTGCCATCGATTTAGATGGTACTTTGCTTAAAAACGATTTAACAATTTCTCCCCGAGCAGAAGAGGCTATTAAAGCAGCAACGGCCAAAGGCGTTTACGTAACTATCTGTACCGGAAGGATGTATGCTTCAGCCCTGCCTTACGTTAAACAGTTAAAAATGGAGTTGCCGATTATTACCTATAACGGGGCTTTTGTCAAACATTCTACCACAGGCGAAGTTTTGTACGAAAAACTTTTACCCTGTGAAATGGCTAAAGATATTTACCTTAGAGCTAAAAAATATAAGCTCCATAGCAACATTTACCGTGATGACCGTCTTTATGTAGACAGTTTTAATAAGTGGGCTGACAACTATGCAATAAAAGTCGGGGTAGACTTAAATATAGTAGATAATATGCTGGACTTTTTGCAAAGGGATCCTATTAAGATCGTCACTATAGCTGAACCGCAGGCTTTAAAAATTCTGGAGGAAGAGCTGGTAGAAGTATACGGAGACAGACTTTATATCACCAGCTCCCTGCCACACTTACTGGAAATACTTCATCCCAAGGCTACCAAAGGAAGAGGCTTGGAGGCTGTAGCCGAGTATCTTGGGGTTCCCCGGGAATGTGTTATGGCCATAGGTGACAGTTACAATGACATGGAAATGTTTAGCTACGCTGGCTTTTCGGTAGTAATGGGCAATGGTGAAGAAGACGTTAAAAAGTGTGCTGATTATGTAACTTGTTCCAACGATGATGACGGAGTAGCAGAAGCTATAGAAAAGTTTGTCTTGTGACCAATAAAGGTTTTATAACCAGCAGGATTTTTTAATTATTTTGTAGAATAAATTAATCGTAACTAAATATCAGGGTTATTACTGCAAAAACTTTACCAAAACCCCAGCCGTAGTACGGTTGGGGTTTGTCTTTTTTAAGGGGTGATGTCATTACAGTAATCTCAACCATTGAAATTCTTTAAATTTTCTCCCTTTTGGGACTTATCCCATTACATTCAACAATGTTTTATGTTCGAGCATTTAGTTTAAGATTGGCAGTATATATTAGACATCATCAAATGTTTGTATTTTTAATGGTTATGTAAGTAGTTAAATTTAAATGAATGGAGGGTGGTATTTGCAATGAGTAACAGGCAAGGGTAAGAGATAGGAAGCTACTGTCTTTTGCTATTAATGCCTGAGACTTGCTAAACATCGCTGTTGATGCAGGAAAAGCAAAAAAGAAAACTTGAATTGGCGAGGAGGAAAAATATGAAAAAACTAACAAAATATTTAGCTTTATTACTTTTGGTCTTGTTGGTATTTACAAGTACTGCATGCTCGTCCAATAATGAACAGTCTCAGCAAGAGGAACAACCAAGTGAAGCTGCTGAGCAGCCGGAAGAAAAAGAAGAAGCAAAAGAGGTTCCATCTGCCGCTTTGGCTCTGGTAGGTCCGATTTCTGACATGGGTTGGAATGCTTCAGCTTATGATGGGCTTATGAAGATTCAAGAAAAATATGGAGCCGAGACAACTTATACTGAAAATGTTCCTCCCTCTGATTATGAAGAAGTTATTAGGGGTTTTGCAGTCGCCGGCTACAAAGTAGTGTTTGCTCACGGCTCCCAGTTTAACGATGCCGTTCTTGCTGTAGCTCCGGATTTTCCTGATACCATGTTTATAATTACTAATGGCTTGAAAGTAGAGGGCCCCAATGTGGCTGCAGTACAAGTTGCCGACGAAGAACAAGGCTTCTTGATGGGTGCATTTGCTGCCTTAATGACTGAAACAGGAAAAATCGGTGTAATTGGCGGAGAAGCAATTCCTCCTATTACCAAAGCTGTAGAAGGCTTTGAGGTTGGTGCAAAATATGCTAATCCTGATGTAGAAGTGCTTTCTGCAATGACTGGAACATTTAACGACATTAACAAAATTAAAGAAGTAGCACTTGTTCAAATTGATGAAGGTGCAGACTATATCGGAGCTGTTGCTAACCAAGGTGGTCTTGGTGCTATAGAAGCTACTGTGGAAAGAGGTGTGTACTCCATAGGTTCTGGAGTTGACCAGTTTGATGCAGCTCCGGAAGCTGTTGTAGTTAGTGTGGCCAAAGACGTGAGTGTAGCTTATGAATTTGCCTATAGCAACTTTATCAATGGTACATTAGAGCCTGCTATCCATAAAATTGGTGCTGCAGAAGGATTGATTTACTATACCCCGTATCATGACTTTGAAGATTTTGTGCCGGATTCTGTCAAGGAAAGAGTGGCCGAAATTCTTAAAGATTTAGAAGAAGGGAAAGTAACCATTTTACAGCAGTAGATGGTAACACGAGCAGAACTTACTTTACAATTTCAACAAGGGGCTGTTGCAAGGGCTGAAAAGTCTTTGGCAACAGCCCTTTTTTCATTGCTAAGAAATTAATATCTTTACGTTTTAGCAAAGCTGATTTAAAAGCAGGCAAATGCAAAACAATTATTCGCTTGTTTTTTTGATCATTAAGGGGGTAATATTTCTGACATTTCTAATTATACAAAAAAGTGTTATGATTAAATTATAGGTTGTTATGGCTTCACCAATTTAGGACAAAATTGTTGGCGAAGCTAAAAATAAACTAAAAGAGGGAAGATCATGGCGGTATTAATTAAAAATGTTTCTTATCTTATCAGAGATGCTGAGCGAGTAGAAGAAGGTAAAGATGTTTTGCTCAAGGAAAACAAAATTTGGAAGGTAGGGAAGTTTACACCGGACTGGGTCAAAGGCCTTAGCTCTTATGAAGTAATTGATGCTTCGGGAAAAATGGTTATTCCCGGTTTCATAAATGCTCATACCCACTTGTACCAAAGTTTGCTAAAAGGTTGTCAAGATGATTTGCCATTAGTTGACTGGTGTAATCAGGTTACTTTTCCTCTTTGTCAACTGATTGCCCAAGAAGAGAGAAAAAAAGATGATACCCTGGGGTACTATTGGGGCTTGCTATCATCTTTGGAGATGCTGAAAAACGGAGTTACAACTTGTTTAAATCTTGACATGAGCCTAAATTCTGTTTTCCAAGCTTGGGTTGACAGCGGTATCCGTGGTATAGGTGCTATAACTACTGCAGATATGTGGATTCCTGATGTTCTTAAAGAAGAACCTATTCAGTTAAGGGAAAAAGTATTATCTTTTATCGAAAAATGGCATTTATACGGAGGAGAAGACTCACGTATTTATGTGATGTTCGGCCCCTCTGCTCCATTTGTTTGTTCTGAGGACCTTTTACTTTGGACAAGGGAAGAAGCCAGCAAAAGAAAAATGCATATTCACACTCATATAGCAGAAACATTATATGAAGTTGAACTGCTGGAAAAGGAAAACGGCTTACGTCCTTTAAAATACTTGCATAGTTTGGGATTTTTAGGTCCAGATTTAAGCGCTGCTCATTGTATTCACCTTGATGATGAGGAACTAGAGTTAATAAAACGATATCAGGTTATACCTGTTCATAACCCCAAAAGCAACATGAAACTTGCTAGCGGCATTGCCCCTGTAACTAAAATGCTTTCCATGGGTATTAAAGTAGGATTGGGTACTGATGGCTGCGCTTCTAACGATAATTTAGATATGTTTGAGGAGATGAGGTTTGCTTCTCTCCTGCAAAAAGTAGCGACGGCAAATTCAGCAGCTTTTTCAGCCAGGGATGCTTTTAGAATGGCCACAGAAGGTGGGGCTCTGGCCTGTGGCATTGATGCAGGCACAATTGATGAAGGAAAACTGGCAGATCTGGTCATCATTGATTTAGAGCAGCCTCATCTTTATCCCCTTCATGATCCTATTAACACTTTAGTATATTGTGGAAAGAGTAGTGACGTAGAAACCGTGATTATTAACGGGCAGGTTGTAGTGCGCAACAAGGAGGTAATAAGTCTTCCTGAAAGGGAAGTTCTAGAGGAAGCTAGGCGGGTAATCGCTACCAAAATTACTTACTGACGGGGGAATAGCTTAAAGGGGCGGTCACCGAACAGAACAATTTCTGTAAGTACTCTGGCTGGAAAGGATGGTTAAAATATGGCTTATAAAACTTACGAGGTGGCTGTGATCGGGGGTGGAGTAACCGGTTCAGCTATCGCCTATCATTTGGCTAAAGCAGGTGTTAAAGTTGTCTTGGTGGAAAAGGGAGATATCTGTTCAGGGGCTTCGGCTACTAACCCGGGTTTTTGCGTCTTGACCTACCGGGAGGATCCAGTAGTCATGGAATTAGCTTTACAACAAAGAAGAGAATGGGATGACTTATCCCAGGAACTGGGTGTTAATTTAGAGTATGAATGTACCGGAGGCCTGATACCTATAAGCAATCAACAGGAACTTGAGGTTTTGGCAGGTTTAGTTCAAAACTGTCATAACTGGGGCTTGAAGCAGGTGGAAATTGTTAAGTCTGACCGTGCTGTTGAACAGGAAAGGGCCCTTGATCCTACTAAAATCATAGCTGCTGTATATTGCCCCTGGGAAGGACGTATTAATCCTTTTAAACTGACACTAAGTTTAGCCGATAGGGCCAGGCTTTTAGGAGCCCATATAATGACCGGGGCGGAAGTGACAGGAATGGAAGTGGCCCGAGGTAATGTAAAAACTATTCATACCCTTCAGGGTGATATAAAAGCCGATGTGATCTTTTGCGCAGCAGGAGCATGGACCAGGAAAGTCTTAAGTTTGGCCGGTGCCAGTCTCCCTGTTGAGTATGAACGGGGTGAAGCAATGGTCAGTATTGCTTCGCCGCCGACAATCCGGGGGATGGTAACTGACGGAAGTTTTTTTGTAAGAGAAAAGGAAAAGCCTCCAATGGTTGCAGGGGCATGTTTGGCCCAAACCAAATCAGGAAACATAGTTTTGGCCCAAGCTACCACCCAAATAAAAAATCATGATCGTTCCTCTACTTATGCCGGTCCAATTGCTGTTGCCAAAAAAGTATTGTATTATTTCCCCAAATTAAGTGACTTAGAGATCTTGCGCATGTGGGGCGGAATTGTGGCTTACACTCCCGACAGGCAACCTTTGTTCGGATTTTTACCAAACCCGAAAAATCTTTTTGTAGTCGTTGGTTTCCATAGTGCCATTGGCATCGCTCCAGTTTTAGGTAGGATTGTTAAGGATGTTTACTTAAAAGGTAAGAGCCAGTATGATTTTACCGCTTATTCTCCCTTAAGATTTTTACAGTAAGTTGTTGGTGAATATTATGTTTATTAACGGAGTTAAAATTATCGATACTTTTGCTGAAGGTTTCAGGTTTTATGGGACCCGTTTCATTATTACTGCAGAAAATTTAACTTGGGCTTTTGAAGCTGGCCGGAAAGCAACTGGGTTTGCCACCTCTATTATAGCTTGCGGGTGTGAAGCAGACCTGGAAGGTGAGGTGCTAGACACTCCTGACGGCAGGCCGGGGGTGTCTGTTTTGCTTTTTGCCAGTACCGCCCAAGAATTGGAGAGGCAAGTGGTTAACCGTATTGGCCAATGTGTTATGACTTGTCCTACTACAGCGTGTTTTAACGGCCTGCCTGAAAAAGACACTATAACGGTAGGGGGTAAACTGCGTTACTTTGGGGACGGGTGGCAAAGCAGCAAACTTTTTGGCCAGATTCGCTATTGGAGAATTCCGGTTATGGATGGTGAATTTTTAGTTGAGGAGAAATTTGGTTACACCGGAGAGGCTAGTACAGGTAACTTTCTTATTTTAGGTGAAGACAAGGAGGGGACTCTTAAAGCTGCCCAGGAGGCTGTGAAAGCCATACGAAAAATTCCGGGCGTAATCTTACCTTTTCCAGGCGGGATGACAAGAAGCGGGAGCAAAGTAGGGTCGGTTTATAGCTTTTTGAAGGCTTCAACTAATACTGCTTATTGTCCTAGCCTAAAGGGGAGTTTAGACACTCTTCTTGCCCCTGATGTAAACTGTGTTTTGGAAATAGTAGTATGCGGATTAAATGAGAAAGCCGTTAGAAAAGCTTTGAAGGTGGGGATATTTGCTGCTTGTCTGCCCAAAATTAAAGCTATTACTGCAGGTAACTATGGAGGAAAACTGGGCGATTTTAATGTATATCTTCATCAGTTATTAAGTTGATTGGGAACAGGGAGAAGCTAATGAAAATATTACTCTTAGGTTATTCTGTCAGAGGATTGGCCGAACTGGCAGCTCACAGCAGCTGTCCCAGCCAGCTTTTGGCTTTAGACAATTTTGCTGATTTAGACCTAGGCCGTTGGGCAAGAGTTATTAACCGGCAGCCAGACCTGGGGAAAACTGCTTTTGATGCGGTGGCTTATGTGTCTGGTTTGGAATCTTGCCCGGAACTGCTGGAGGAATTGGCTCAGGACAAGATTGTGCTGGGTAATAGTCCCCAGACTCTGAGACAACTTCAGGACACAAAAAAAATGATTAAATTGCTGGAAGATAACCAGATTTATTTTCCCCAGGTTCTTTACCCTGGTCAGATTATTCCCCATCGCGGCAAGTGGCTGTTAAAAGAACAAGCCAGGAGCGGAGGGGTAGGAGTAAGCTGGGCAAAAGCAGGGCTAAAAGTGCCTGAAGGTTTTATTGGCCAACAATTTTTGTCAGGCCGCCCGGCCTCGGTATCATTTGTCGCCGACGGCCAAAATTTTATTTTGCTAGGTTTAAATGAACAGCTATGCGGGGTAAAGGAGTTGGACGATAAGAATTTTTTATATCGTGGCAACTTGTTTCCCCTTGAATTGCCTGCCTACCGCTCAGAAGTTATTCTTCAGGTCAGGAAAATGGTTGCTGTGGTAACCAAAGCTTACAGGCTTAAAGGGTTGAATGGCCTTGACTTTTTGTTTCTTAGTGACGGTAAAATTGCTTTTTTGGAGTTAAATCCTCGTTATTGCGCTTCTATGGAACTCTATTGGCATGGTTTAGGAATAGATCTTTTTAAATTACATTTGGAAAGCTGTTTGGGTAAGCTGGCTTTGGATGATTTCCCTCTGGCTTTTCCGACAGATAAGTATTGGGGAAAGGCTATAGTTTATGCCCCGGAAAGTGTTAAAACAGGTGATACATCCTTCTGGTTTGATTTAGGTATCCGGGATATTCCCCAGCCAGGTCAAAGGATTGGTAAAGGAGAACCTGTTTGTACTGTGTTTTCCTCCGGCTCTTCCAGGTCAACCTGTTTGCGAGAGCTGAAGCGGAAACAGGAATATGTGCTTGGGCTCCTAGACCCTTTTGGGGCTAAACCGGTTGTAAGGAGTTATGACTATGATAATTGAAAAAGTGGTATGTCCTTTTTGTAATTGTTTGTGCGACACTCTGGTGGTAGAGGTAGAAGACAATAAGATCAGAAAAGTTGAGGAGGCTTGTCCCAAGGCGGTAAAAGGCTTTTTAAATACCGGGCGTAAAAAAATTAGGTCTCTGGTAAACAGCTATCCGGTAAGCTTTACGGAGGCTCTCAGCAGGTTGAGCCAGGTGCTGTCCACTAGAAAGCAGCTTTTAATTTGTGGACTGGCTGAAACGGATAGTGAGGCCCAGATGGAGGCCATTAAACTTGCCCAGAGCCTGGGCGGCAGTATTGATCTTGTCCCTTTTGCCCCTGAGTTTAAGAAATTTCATCTGTCCCCTTGGCCACTTCTTCCTACCTGCACTTTAGGTGAGGTTAAGCATAAGGCAGATTTCCTGCTTTTTTGGGGCGGCGATCCTTTAACTTCTCATCCCCGCTTACTTCCTTTGCTGGGAATTAACCCTGCAAAACAGAAAAGGGAGAAAAGGCCGACATTGGTGGTAGTTGACAGTATTCCTACAGCCACTTCAGCCATAGCCGATTTATTTATTGAAATCCAGGAAGAAGCTTTTTTCCCTGCTTTAACTTTTCTAAGGGCTGAACTGGGGGAAAAGAAAAACAGCGGCAGTTTAAAGGATGAATATAAGCTAAAATTGGGAAAACTGGCTCAGATGATGGCCGGAGCTAGGTACGGTGTGATTTTTGTGGGCGAAGCAGCTTGGAAAAGTTATTGCTTGGCCAGCCAGTTTTTTAAGGCCTGGCAGCAGCTAAACTTCCGGCTAGGTTTTCAGCTCCTGCCGCTAATTGAAAGTTTAAACTATCTAGGAGGGGAAATGGTAATGACTTGGCAAACCGGATATCCTTATGCAGTAAATTTTAGTGCCGGCTATCCCCGTTTTGGACCTCAGGAATATACTGTGGATCGACTGGTTAAGAATCAGGAGGTAGACGGGATTTTAACCTTTGGTGCCGATCATTTAACTTTTTATGCAGAAGATGCTGAGCTTTTTTTGCCTTCTGTCCGCCTCGGCATCGAAACAGAGAGTACCATTTATCGTATGGATCAAATCCCCTTTTCCACATCTAAGCTGCTAAGCCCCGGTAATCCTACGCAAGCTCAAATTCTGCAAGCGCTCAGGGAGGAAATAAGCAAATGTTGATTAAAGGAGGCTTGGTTTACGATCCTTTAAACGATGTACATGGTGAAATAAGAGATATCTATATTGCTCAGGGGAAAATAGCAGAAAAAGCCGCTGATGATTTACTTCTCGATGCTGCCGGAATGATTGTCATGCCAGGTCACATTGATATACATACCCATCTTGCTGGGTTTTCTCTCAACTTTGGCAGGTTTTTAGGTTTTGAAAAGTCAGACTTGCTAATGCCTACTGCCTGGGAAACCGGTTTGCTATATATCAGGCAGGGCTATACGACTGTAGTAAATGCAGCTATGGCAGCCTTAGAAGCCAGACAGGTATTTTGGGAACTGGCAGATATACCTGTCTTGGATAAAATTAACTTGTTACTGGTTGGTAATAACCAACTGGTTTTAGAATTGATACGCAGGAAAGACAAAGAAAAACTTTACATGTATTTGGCCTGGCTACTAAGGGCGACAGGAAGTTACGGGCTAAAAGCAGTCAATCCCGGTTGGGGAGTAAGCGAAGGTGATCTGACCCCTGGGCAGATTGTTTCCGAATTGCTGGAGGTCAACGAAGCCCTGAGTTTACCTCATTCCTTACATTTACATTGTCCAAATCTGGGTAAGGCAGACAGCTACAAGGAGATCCTGGATGCTATTAAATTATCTGCTGGCCGCAGGCTTCATTTGGCCCACCTTCAATTTCACAGTTATGCCTCCTGGCAGGAAGTTCCCTTTGTTTCGGCCGCTGAAATAGTGGCCCAGGCGATTAATGATAACCCGGCTGTTACGGCAGATGTGGGACAGATTGTTTTTGGCCGGGCAGTTACCATTTCGGCCGATATTTCTTTACTCTGGGAACTGGCCGGAAGAGTAGGAAGAAAACCTTATTTCAGTAAAAAATTAGAGGGGGAAGGCTATTGCGGGTTCTTGCCCCTAAGTTACAATCCTCGGAATTATGTTAATGCATCTCAGTGGTTAACCGGGTTAGAACTTTTTTTATTGATTTCTAATCCCTGGCAAGTTTTCTTGACAACGGATCACCCTAACGGGGGACCCTTTATTTCCTACCCCTATCTTATTAGACTCCTGATGGATCGAGATTTCCGAGAACATATGGCTCTGCAGGTAAATAAAGAGGCTTTGAAGCACAGCAATTTACTCCACATAGCCAGGGAATACGATTTGCAGGAAATTGCCATCATCACCTCAGCCGGCCCGGCCCGGGCTTTAGGTTTAAAAAACAAAGGTCACCTGGGAATAGGTGCAGATGCTGACCTAGTGATATATCGTCCTCATAGTAATTATGAAGAAATGTTTAAGAATCCGGTTTATGTCCTTAAAGATGGGAAAGTAGTTGTTAAAAACGGTCAAATAGTAAATACC
>DUOV01000001.1 GCA_012838615.1 Clostridia bacterium
CCAAGAGAATCGATAAAATATTCTATACCCCATGGAGGTTCCCAACCGCCGAACCTATAACGCCAGGTTCCTTCATTCAAAACCCTCATCAATATTCCAATGGAACAAAAGTTAGTGGCGAACAAACCGCAAATAACAACACCCCTTAATAATTTGCTTGAAAAAAAAGCAATTAAAGGTGTTAGAGTAGCAATTGAAAGAGGTATTATTATTATTAACGCCGGAAGCTGGTCCTTCATTTTTCCATCCTCCGCATAATTTCGTCTTCCTCTAAGGTTCCAAAGTTTCGTTGGATTAATGTTAATAACGAAAGTGTTACCCCAGTTGTAGCTAAGCTTACTACTATTGCAGTCAACATCAGTGCATGAGGAAGCGGATTAATATATTTCCCAATATCTGCTATACCAGAGGTTTCAATTGGTATAGTAGCACCTGCCTTTTGACCTAGGGCGAGAAAGAATATTATAACAGCAACTTGCATTACATTCATTGCCATTAATTTTTTCATAAGGTTTTTACTGAATATCATGCCAAAGGGGCCAACTAAAAAAAGGATGATTATTAACCAATATATTAGAAATTTAGATAGTACTTCTTCCATGATCACTCTTCCTTTCCTACTAATGCATAGAAAATAGCGATGATGGTAAACATTACGCAAATGCAAACACCTGTTTCAATTCCGAGTATACCCCAGACATGTTTTTCAACATCGTTCATAGGAATAGGCAGCAAAGAGTACTCTAAAAAATTACCACCGGATAACATACTTAAAATGCCTACAAAGCAATATAAAAAGGTCCCGATACCTGCTATGATAACAGCTGTTTCTCCGGTTATTCTAAGGATAGCTTTCTTTCCCTGAACCAGTCCGTCTAAAACAAAAGCAATACCTAAAATAGCTCCAGCCTGAAAACCACCGCCGGGGCTGTATTCGCCGTGAAGAAGGACATAAACTCCGTAAAGAAGAATAAAGGGTATAAGGTATCTAAATGCAGTATCCAGTATGATTGACCCATATACTTTTTTCATTTGTCCTTTCCCCCTTTCATACGATTTGATTTCTTTTTAGATGCCATTAAAAGTGCTGCAGTAGCAAGACCGGCTGTAAAAATAACCGTTGTTTCACCTAAGGTATCGTATCCTCGATAATCTGCGAGCACGGCTGTAACAAAGTTTGGTGAACCTGTTTCTTCATGGCTTTTTTCAATATATCTGGGAGTAACATGAGTTGATGCCGGGGAATTCGCATCGAATAATACAGGTAATCCGTTTGTTGTACTAAAGAGCAGTAAACACATTAGTACTATTGCTACAGATGCTAGGATTCTTGACATCAGGAAGACCCCCTTTTCAATTTCCTTAAGGTTGTAATAAAGTAGGTGGTAGATATTACGCCAATTACGGCTTCAGTAAAAGCCACGTCAGGAGAACCTAATGCCAAATATATTAGTACTGCGAAGTAGCTAAACACACTAAATAGAATAATTGCAGCTAATAAATCCTTAAGAAAGAGTGCCAAGACTGAAGTTATAATCATTATTACCAGTAAAATGGCTATAAGCATTAGCCCACTCATTTGCTCTCCCTCCTTTTTGTCAAGGGTTTCAAACCGGACTGGTGGGCAGCCCGAACTAAGATATGTGTTCCTATCGGATTGGCAAACATGATGAATGCAGAGATAAACAATATTTTAAAACTAGTCAAGGAAAACCCTTCATAAAGAGCCAATCCTACCAAAGTTAAAGCAACGCCCAACGTGTCGGCTTTACCAGAAGCATGCATACGGGTATAAAAATCGGGGAAACGCAGAATTCCGATAGCGGCAACAGCTGTTAAGAAAAAGCCAAGGGCTAAAAAAATAACAGCTAATATTTTCATTCTTTGCTCTCCCCCTTCCCTCCAAGGTACTTTGCTATAACAACCGATGCTATAAAGCCAAGGATAGAATAAGAAATGGCTATGTCTAAGAACATTTCTTCCCGACCGCTTAGAAAGCCAATAATTACAAGGATAATAATAGCATCAGTTCCGATTACTCCGAGACCATTTAAACGATCGAAAACAGTAGGGCCCTTAAAAACTCTAAATAACATCATTATGATTAAAACAACTAACCCAACAAGAAGAGCAAAGAAAATGTTATCTATAGTCACGATACTACTTCCCCTCCTCTGTTTCCCGTGTATTGTCAATATCTTGTTCACCGAAGAGCTTAGCAACGCGATTTGCCATATCGCCTCCATGTGGGACTAGGTCCAA
>DUOV01000042.1 GCA_012838615.1 Clostridia bacterium
CTTTTAGATAGTTTTTTGTCCCCGCAACTATGGATAGTTTAAACAAAAAATCTTTTACTTCCTGAAAATTGCCCAAAGGCTCAAAACAAATCATTTCTATTTCATAACCTAAATCATGTAATATATCTTTTTGTAAACTATTATATAGACCAAACCTACAGATACCCGAACTGCCGAGCATGACGACGGTGTCCGCTCCCAGTTGGATACTCTCCAGTAAATTTCCTAAGTTGATTTTAAAAGGCATACACATTTGTTCGGGAGAATAGGAACTTCCTAAGTTAATCGTCTTTCGGGTACATTTGGGAGGTGTGACAACATCTACCCCTAGTTCTTCCAGCAGCACTTTAATGGCTATATAAGTATTACCCATGTGCGGAAATGTTACTTTCACTTTTACCTCTCCAGTCTATAAGGTCAATAAAGGCCTCTATTCTAGTGTCTACCCCACCTTCCCCTGTATGTTCATCAATATTTAAAAACATGAAAGGAATTTTGCTTCCTCTTCTAACTATCCTTTCCACAGTACTTCCTACCACAGCGTCAATTCCACATCCAAAAGAAGAAATATAGATTATTCCTTCTATATTTCCTTTAGCAAGGAGATATTTAGATGCACCAATTAGCCTTTCGGCAAAAGTCCATAAATATTTACCGTCATATGTTTCTGCATACTTCTTAATTTCCTGGTCACTAATCATCTCGGTTGTCCAGACATCTAAGCCCTGCCTTTCTATCTTAGCAAGGACATTCATATTGCTATAAGAGTCGTAAAGATTATAGGGATGACCAAAAACCATAATTTTAGATTTATCAGAGTGTTGCCAACGGGTAAATTTGTTTTGAAGCTTTTTTTCCTGCTCTTTTAATTGTAATAAAGCGTTATTATAAGCTTTGGAAATTTGCCTATAGTCTTTACTAAAATATCTTCCAGCCTGCAGCGTTCTTAGGCCTTTTGGCAAATCAATTTCCACATCAATAATAGGCGGTAAACCTGGTAGGGAATATTTGATCATTTCCGGAAGACCGCCAAATTTGGGGCAAATGTGTCTACCTTTATTAACCCTCATAATCCGGGGAATAAATAGATAATCTACTTTATCTTTAATGCTTAAAACGTGACCATGGTATAATTTAACCGGAAGACAAGCGTCATCAACACAACTTTCTATAGCGTCATTTAATATTTTTTTGCTAGTTTGGGGTGAAATAACCACCTCTACACCTAAATTTTGAAAGAAGTTAACCCATAAAGGGGAGTATTTGTAAAACAGAAGTGCTCTGGGAATTCCAACTTTGGCCGGCATTGTACACATCCTTTAATTTAAGCTACCTACTATTATCCAGATTTAATGGTAAATTTATGCATCCAATTGCTAGTAATTAACGTTTTAGTAATGGAAAATACTAAATAGGAACAATTTAATACCTGAAGGTGAGCTATAAAAAAACCATGGTTCGATAAAACCATGGTTTCTTTATAGCCCTTTATACTGAGGTTCTTCCTGTTCAATTTGTTGCACTCTGCTGGAAAGCTGATTTACAATTTGCTGTGTGCTTTGGGCAGCATTTTCAAACAAACTTTTGGCTTCCTGGTTTTGTGTACTTAAAGCAAATTGTTCTAAACTGGCCTGAGCGCTTTTTA
>DUOV01000003.1 GCA_012838615.1 Clostridia bacterium
GCCGAAAATTCAATCATGCTTGATAAAATGCGTAAAATTGCCATTCCCAGCACATACTTATCCAAGGAAAAAAACATATCTTTACCTCCATAAAGGTTTTTCCCCAATAAGTATTCAAGGAAAGCAATTTTTAGAATTAGATTTTACATCTTCCTTTCTACGGATAGGCTGCAAAATTTTTCTTTAATAATTTTTTTAAGACGGGAAAAACTATTGCTACAGAGTTGGAAAAGCGTAAAGCTTTTTTGACTCTTTAACATAGAAACCACCTGATTCCAGGTGGTTTCTACGTGTGTTTAGCATACTAATCAGCTAAGTGCGATCCAAAGGTGAACATAGACATAAATCGATTATATTCGACATAATTCGATTTAGCATATATAATATAAATATATAACAAGAGAAAGGCAAACCATCTGAAAAGGTGGGACGCAAAGCCATGGGTCTAAGGCGAAAGCTATGATTGCCAGGTTGCCGAGTATAAATTTTTATTTTGGCAGTCTGAAAATCAGACTGTTTTTAATTTTCCTTCTTAAAGTCCTCATTTATTTTCCGGCAAAAACTGAATATGGAGGAGTAAAGTTATAATGTTAAATACCAAAAAATTTTTAACACTTCTGAAAAAAAATGAGGGGTGGGAAGAAAAGCCTGACTGGCTAAAGGAAAATATCAAATACAGTCAACAACTTGCTAAAACTGGGAGCTGGACTTATGATATGCAAACGGGCAAAGTTTTCTGGACTGAAGAAATATATAACTTATTAGACTGTAATTACAACGATTTAAATGAAAAATTAGAAAGCTTTTTGCCCTATGTTCACCCTGCTGACCTGAAAAAAGTCAAAAAGGCCAACCAGAATATCTTAGAAGGCAGGGAATTTGATCTAGAGTACCGGATAACCACACCAAAAGGTGCAGTTAAGTATTTACACGAAAAAACTAAAGTTTTAAACAATGAGAATAACGAGCCTATTCATTCCATCGGCATTATTAGGGATATTACAAACCACAAATTAATAGAAAAAAAATTTACAAGAGCTAGGTGAAGATTTAAAGCAGGCTTTAAAAGTGTCCGGAGTTGGAAGCTGGAAATATGACATTTTAAAAGATGAGTTTAGCGGCACTCAGGAAATGTTCCAAATATACGGCATCGAATCCCGGGACTTTAAAGGCGATTTTAACAGCACTTTAAAATTAATCCATCCTGAGGATCAGAGTAAGATCCAAAAAGCCATGGAAAGACATCTTAAAGGAGAAAGCTCTGAGTTTGAGTTTCGGATTCTCCAGCCTGATGGAAGTGTAAAACACGTCCTGGGCAGAGGAGAACCTATATTTGATCAAAACGGTCAAGTCATAAGTGTTCTAGGTACCCTTCAAGATATAAGCCAAAATAAAATCCTGGAACTGGAGTTAAGAAAGAGTTACAAAATACTTGCCCAAGCCCAAGCTTTAGCTTCCTTTGGAAGCTGGGAAATGGACCTGACTGACTGGAGGATATATTGGTCGGAAGAAGCCTATAAAATTTTCGGTGTCACCCCAGAACAATTGAATAACAGTTACCAGAAATTTTTGAAACTAGTCCATCCGGAGGATGTAATAAAGATTGAAACACTACTGAAAAACCCTTCTCAAAAACCTTGTGAACTGGGATTTAGAATTATCAGGCCTGATGGAGCAGTACGCAATATATTCGAGCTAGTAGAATTTATATTTACCGAAGACGGACAGCCTATTTTCGTTTACGGGACTATCCAGGATGTTACGGAAAAAATAGAATTAGAACGGGCCGTAAGACGTAAGCAGGAAAAAATTAACTTAATGAAAAAACGCTTTGAAGCTTTAGTACAAAAGTCTACCGATGTTTTTGAAATCATAGCCCCTGACGGGACCATAAAATACATAAGCGATGCCTCGGAAAAAGTCATCGGTTATAAGCCGGAAGAACGAATAGGCAAAAAAATATACGAATATTACGAAGGAAAAGAATTAGAAAAAATAACCGGAATGGTTAATTTTGTTCTAAATGAAAGCCGTGAAATACAATCGGATATTGTTTTTACAACAAAAAAGGGAAGCAAAGTAGTCTTGGAAGTTCATATGCAAAACCTGTTAACTGAGCCGGCTGTAGAAGGGATTGTGGTAAATTTCCGGGACATTACCAAAAGGGTAGAAATGACCAAGGAAATATCATATCTGGCAACCCATGATCAACTAACCGGACTTCCTAACCGCAACCTGTTAAATAAACATTTGGAGACTAAATGTCAAGGTTTACTGGAACAGGCTCCCTTTGCCTTAATGCTTTTAGATATTGACAGTTTTAATTATATCAATTATGCCTTGGGCTACTCCTTAAGTGATCAGCTGATCCTTGAGGTAGCCCGAAGATTAAGTTCCCATTTTGGTGAGGAGGAGCTAGTTTTTCACTTCTCCGGAGACCAATTTGCCCTTATTGTGCAGAGCTTAAGCAAGCTCGAAGAATACAGGGAATTTGCCCAAAAAGTCATCCAGTTACTTAGCCAGCCCTTTAAAGTGGATAATTATGAATTACATATTACCGTTAGCATAGGAATCAGCATCTATCCTAGGGATGGTAAGGATTGGGAACAGCTCATCAAATATGCCCACATTGCTTTGCTGCGAGCTAAAAACGAAGGAAAAAATAAATACAAATTTTATTCTCCGGATATAGATATTCATAGCTACAAACAATTTGAACTACATAATGACTTGCCAAAAGCTATTGAAAATGGAGAGCTCAATCTTTACTATCAACCCATAGTTAATTTGAAAGATAACCAAATACTAGGGGCTGAAGCCTTGGTCAGCTGGGAACACCCTAGCTGGGGAACGGTAGCGGCTCGCCAATTTACTGCTTTAGCCGAAGAAACAGGTCTTATTGTAACCATTGGAAAATGGCTTTTAAGAGAGGTTTGCAAAACTTATAAACAATGGCTTAAGGATAAGCTTCCCAAGATAAAGGTCTCTATCAGCATTTCCAAAAGCCAGTTTTTTGAAAAAGACTTTGTGGAAAATGTAAAAGGGATTATTGCTGAATTTGGACTGGAACCCGATTTTCTGATTATGGAAATATCCGGGAAGAATTTGCCGGAAACCGATAAGATTGCATCCGATCTGCAAAAATTACAAGCCCTGGGCATAGAAATAGCTTTGGTTGAATTTGGAACAACATGCCTGGCATCTTTAAATTCTTTAAAAATCGATTATTTAAAGATCAACAGAGCTATTAGCAAAAATATCCTTACCGATCCAACTCATGCTGTTACAACCAAATATCTTATTAAAACGGCCCAGGAGCTTGAGATTAAATTTATAGCCGCAGGAATAGAAACTAGTGAGCAATTAGCTTATCTGCGGAGATTAAAATGCCTGTTAGGCCAAGGGGCTATCTACAGTAGGCCTTTGCCTGCCAAGGACTTTGAAAAAATCTTGAACAAGAAAAAGTGTAAACCCCAAGCCTATGTCCGTGATGAAAAAGCTGACTATGAGGAAAAGAGAGAATTCTTTAGGATTAACTTCCACTCTTTACTGGAAGGCGAAATGACCATTTTAAAACTTAAAGGCAAAAATGTAAATGTGGGCAACACCAAAGTGTTAATCAAGGATATCGGTCCGGGGGGTTATGCTTTATCAGCAATATTAAACTGCCTGTGGAAAAATATTTGATTTTACAATTTACCACTCAGCTTCTCGATACCGAAATTAAAGTAACCGGCTACCCTGTCTGGCTAAAAGAAATGGATGATGATCTGTATAAATACGGCATTGAGTATGTAATAGACGAAAATGAACGTATTGATCTGGTTAAGATTTTCAATCAGGTCCAGATCAAGATGAAGCACGACATCTTGTTTGCAGAAGGCAGTTTTGTTTCCTCTTCCCCCGCGGCTTATTTTAACTCCCTTAATAGGAAATGTATTTAAAGGTCCTGCTGCTTTATTGAATAGGCGAAATGTAAGTAAATAAGAACTTGCCCGCAAGCAAAAACTTCTAAGCTCTTAAACCCAGAAACCACCTGCTAGCAGATGCCAGGTGGTTTCTACTATTTAAGAAACAGTTTCACTTTTTGCTTCACTTTTGGCTGTCTCCCGGAGGAATAAGTATAAGCCTAGAATAATAAAGCCTCCGCCCACCAACTGGGTGGTGGTAGGTATTTCCTGCAGGAGAAAAAAGGCTAAAATTGTTGCTCCGATAGCTTCGCCTAAAATAGCTATTGAAACCACAAAGGAAGGTACATAGCCTAAAGCCCAGTTAAATAGGGAATGCCCCCCCAAAGTGGGCACTACTGCTGCTGCCAAAAACAGCAGCCAATCCCGGCCCGGGTAGCTAAACAAAGGAAGGCCTTGCAAATAAGCAAAAGATATAAGCAAAACAGAGCTCATGCTGTAAACTAAGTAAGTATAAGTACTAACGCTTAAGGTCTTCCTGGCGAAGCGTCCTACCATCCAGTACAGAGCTGCAAACAAGGCTCCTAAAATGGCTAAAAGATCGCCCCATAAAGCCTCTCCTCCCAGCCTAAAATCCCCTAAACCGATGATTACCGTACCGATTAAGGCAATACACCCGGTAAGTAGGGCTTTAAAGGGGATGGGCTCTTTTAAAAAAAGCCACGAACCTAGAGCGACAAAAACCGGCTGGAGAGCCACAAGAACTACTGAGCTTGAAACAGTAATATATTTTAAGGAACTGATCCAGGTTGCGAAATGAAGAGCCAAAAAGACCCCACTTAAAAAGGTCCAGCCCAGGATTTTTTTATCGATTTTCCTGAACTCCTTAAAGTTTGCAAATACTGTAAACGGAGTCATAATAAGTACGGCTAAAGCCAGGCGGTAAGAAGCTGTAATCAGGGAGGGAGCTTGGGCCATTTTAGCAAAGATGGAACCAAAGGAAATGGCCATTATTCCGATTAAAATGGCCATGTAAGGTTTACTCATTATTTACTCCCCTAAATA
>DUOV01000043.1 GCA_012838615.1 Clostridia bacterium
ATATTATCTAAATCAATAAAAATTAAAGTCTTTGCCATAATCTATCCCCCAATCCATCGCTTTCATTCGACAGAAAGAAGGAAATATCCTCCACATGGCTGAAATTTATTGTATTAATCTGGAGCAGTCTTATATTTTCTATCTCATAGGCTGTTTTCAGGTAATGTGTCCTTGCCGAAGATGACCAGCTCCTTTTCACAAAAGTTGTACCCATCCGACGAATCCCTGCCCATGTATATCCTTTCCAATCTGAAAAATACTAACAAAAGGATTTAAACTGTATTAGTAACTTGTTGAGGAGTAAAATGTAATGATCCAAATAGAAATTAATAACCACGTCTATGAAATACCTGAAAATCTAACCATACTCCAAGCTTGTCAGAGAGTAGGTATTGATATTCCTACTCTCTGTTATGACGAGCGGCTGGAACCAGAAGGAAACTGTAAGCTTTGTGTTGTTGAAGTCACAGGAGAAAAAGATCTGGTTCTGGCCTGTAAGGCTATGATTAAAGAAGGAATGAATATTTTAACCCATAGCCCTAATGTTAAGAGAGCCAGGCAAGAAGTATTGACCAAGCTGCTCTCGGAACATCCCCAGGAGTGTTTGGACTGCCTTAAAAGCAACTCTTGTAAATTGAGAACTTACTGTAATCAATACAATGTAACAGCCACAGTCACCCAAGCCCTTAGCAAAAAATATCCTATAGATGAAAGTAACCCATTCTACTATATAGATCCTAATAAATGTATCCTTTGTAATCTCTGTATCCGAGTATGTGAAGAGTTACAAGTGCGAGGAGCCTTAGAGCTCAATGAAAAAGGCTATATTGCCCGGAAAAAACCTCCCCAAGGAAAAGATGAAGACACGCTTTGTGAATCCTGTGGCAATTGCTTGGATGTTTGCCCTACCGGTGCTATAGGTTCTAGGATTTTTAAAGAAGAATTTGCCGCTCAGTTTGCTACCGCCGAAGAAAGGGCCCAGGCTATGGAAGAATTGAAATACGTTAAAACAACTTGTCCTTACTGCGGGGTAGGCTGTCAGCTGGAACTAGTGGTAAGTGACCAAAAAGTTGTTGATGTGCGCCCTTATAATACCTTACCTAACAACGGATTACTTTGCGTTAAAGGTAGATTCGGCTATAAATTTATTAACCACCCAGACCGGCTTAAAAACCCTTTAATCAAAAAAGACGGAAAATTTGTGGAAACCACTTGGGATGAGGCTTATGAACTTATCGTCAGTAAAGCTCGGGAAATTAAAAACAAATATGGAAGCCAAGCCTTCGGCGGGTTAAGTTCGGCCCGATGTACCAACGAAGAAAACTATTTATTTCAAAAACTGTTCAGAGTAGCTTTCGGCACCAATAACATCGACCATTGTGCCCGTCTCTGACACTCGTCAACGGTTGTAGGTCTTGCAACCACCTTAGGCAGCGGTGCTATGACTAATAGCATCAACGAAGTTTTGGAAACAGATCTGATGTTTATCATCGGTTCCAACACTACGGAAAACCACCCGGTCATTGCTAATAAAATGCGTCAGGGCAAGAAAAAAGGAGCAAAAATAATTGTTGCTGATCCGAGAAAAATAGATTTAGCTAACATTGCCGACCTTTACTTACAAATTCGCCCAGGAACAAATATTGCTTTAATCAATGCTATGATGAACGAGATAATTAAAGAAAAATTGTACGACGAAACATTTATTCAAGAACGAACTACGGATTTTGAACGATTTGTCCGGCATGTTAAAGATTTTACAGTAGAAAATGTAGCCCCAATCTGCGGGGTAAAAGCTGAAGATATTCGAAGAGCTGCCAGGATGTATGCAGAAGCTGGGAAAGCTGCTATCTACTATGCCATGGGCATCACCCAGCATATATCAGGCAGCCAGGCTGTTATGGTTTTGTCAAACCTGGCCATGCTCTGCGGTAATATTGGCAAAGAAGGAACAGGAGTTAATCCCTTGCGGGGACAAAACAACGTCCAAGGCTCTTGCGACATGGGAGCACTCCCTGACGACTTGCCTGGCTATCAAAAAGTGTATAGCCAAAAAGTACGGGAAAAGTTTGAAAGGGCGTGGGGAGCCAAACTTTCAGCAGAGCCAGGCAAAACCTTAGCAGAAATAATCCACGGTGGCGGAAGTGGGGAAACAAAGTTTTTGTACATTATGGGCGAAAACCCTATGATGACAGACCCGGATCTAAAAAACGTAAAAACAGACTTGCAGAAAGTAGATTTTTTAGTGGTCCAAGATATTTTCTTAACAGAAACGGCAGAGCTGGCTGATGTAGTTTTGCCCGCTTCCTCCTTTGCCGAAAAAGACGGAACATTTACTAACACGGAAAGAAGAATCCAACGGGTTCGAAAGGCTATTGAGCCTGTAGGAAATTCCAAACCTGACTGGCAGATTCTTATGGAACTAATGAATTTACTGGGATTTGAGCAAAAATATCATCCGGAAGAAATCATGGCGGAAATAGCCAGCTTAACTCCTGAATACGCCGGAATAACCTACGACAAACTGGAGGAAACTGGGGTTCAATGGCCCTGTTACGCTAAAGATCATTCTGGAACTAAGTTTTTACACAGAGATAAGTTTGACCGGGGTAAAGCTGTATTTGTGGCAGTAGATAACATCTCAAGCGCAGAAATGGTAGATGAGGAGTACCCCTTTATCATGACCACAGGCCGCATCTTGTTCCAATACCACAGCATGACAATGACAGGCCGGGTAGACGAATTAAACAAACGGGCACCCGATTCTTTTATTGAGATAAATAATAAAACAGCTGAACAGTTGGGAATTAACGATGGAGACGAGGTAAGGGTTACTTCCCGGAGAGGGTCGATAATTACAACCGCCAAAGTAACTGACAAGATAGATGAAGGGGTCTTGTTTGTTCCCTTTCATTACGCCAACGCCAAAGTAAATTACCTGACCAATCCCCAGGTGGATCCCCTGGCTAAAATACCGGAACTTAAGGTGGCAGCTGTGAGAATTGAAAAGCTATTAGACAATGAAAAATAATAGCACAAGGGGACAGGTTCCCTGCGCATAAACCTGTCCCCCTAAGGTTTTACTCCTAAGGGCTCAAAAGTTGCGTTTCCTGCTTACTTTGCTTTTAGATGTTCTTATTAAAATTGGCTGGCTAAGCAAAATATTTGAATTAGAGGGCTTCAATTAATTCACGAACATTTATTTTCCCAGCAGCCAAATCAGCTGTTATCTCTTTTAATTTGTCCTTAACTTCTTGGGGCACGAAATCTTCAAAGTCATGGAATGAAGAATAGAATATTACACCCTCGTTGTAACCTAAGGTGTACACTTCAGGCTCCAATTTCCCTTCTGCATATTGCTCATAGGCGAACACAAGTGCTTTGGGCACATATCTAACAACGCTAACTACAACGGCACTCGGTGCTGCATCAAATTGGTCGGTATTAGAACCTATGGCGTATATGCCACGTTCTTCTGCAGCTTCTATTGCTCCTAAACCGGCTTGGTTAGCTATTGCAGTTATGTAATCAGCACCGTTTTCTATATGGGCAATAGCAGTTTCTTTAGCAGCATTAACATCTTCGAAAGAACCTGTCATTGCTTTAAGTACTTGAACAGATGGATCGATATATTTAGCTCCAGCTTCAAATCCATCAACAGCCGCAATAATGTTATCTAAAAGAGCGCCACCTATAACACCTACAGTTCCACTTTCAGTCATTAAAGCAGCAAAAACTCCTGCCAGAAAACCTTGCTGCTCATTAGATACTCTGACACTCGCAATATTATCTCCACCGACAAAACCATTTACAATAACAAACATATTATCCGGATAATCTCTAGCTACTGCTTGAACCGCATCTTGAAATTCTGAACCATGAGCATAGATCAAATCATAACCCAATTCCGCATAATTTCTGAGAACATCTTCCATATCTGATTGAGTAACTGATTCAACATAAGAAACATCTTCTAGTCCATATTTATCTTTAATCAACATTAATCCTTCGTAAGCTGATGCGTTCCAACCCATATCACTAATTGGACCTGCAAGGACCAGAGCAATACGGGTATCATTATTGTTATCATTATTATTGTCAATATTATTATTCAGCTCTTCCGCTGAACCTTCGGGTGAGGGCTCATTGGTTTGGGGTGATGCCCCACAGCCGGCAAGCGACATGATTAGAATACATACTACCATAATAATAGATAATTTTTTAAGATTATTCATACATTACCCCTCCAAATATGCAAGTATTCTTAAAATTGAGTCACTTCCTTTGCTAATTCTCCCCTTTAAAAACCACTCTCCTTTTTTCTGGTATGGTTTTCGGTTACGTTCATAGTTCCTAATTGCACCCTTTCTAATAAATCTTATTAAATTTTAAAGGATTTAATACTTCCAAGCATTTTTCCTTATTTCATTAAGTTCATCCTCGTCAAACAACCCTATCTTGTATAGAAGCAAAAATTCCTCAGAAACTCCGCTATTGAATAGCAGCAAGTCATCTGTGTTTATTGTTATCACTATTCCTTTATCAAACAGCTTCCTGGCCAGATGCTTTTTAAGATCCTCAACTGCACCTAATATGTAATTACTGCTGGGGCAAATATTTAACCTGATCTTTCTCTCTTTTAAAAGATCCTGCACATAATCACTATGTATTGCCCCTATGCCATGCTGGATTTCATCTACTTCCAATACCTCCACAGCCGACTTCACATTATCTGCATCCATAAATTGCCCCGCATGGATCTTAAGCTTAAGACCTTTCTCTCTTGCATATTTATAATATTCCTTAAGCTTCAGGTAACTGTCTTTAGTCTCCTCCCCGTAAGCATCAATAGACAGAAACGCCCCACTTTCTATACAAGGTACTATATACTTATCTAAATCGGCTCTGGGTGTAGTTAGGGCCATTCCTACCTCCGGTCGAAAATCAATAAGGGCTCTATACTTCTCTTTTATACTGGTAATAAGATCGAAAAAGTTATTCCACTCGCTAAAATGGAGCATTTCATGATAATCAATGCTGGCTTCAAGTACTTTTACGCCATCTTCTATAGCTTCCTTTACAGTTTCTTCAATTAAAAAGGCTACATCTTCTTCCTTAGTGATGTATTTGTTTAGCTCGCCAAAGATATAATCGTTAAGACCCTTTACTCCATCCATTTTTTGAGGCGGCCGCTTAACATTTCCTCCGGCCCAGTTGTTAAAAGTAGAAAACCTCATGCCTGTACCACAATGATTGTGCAATTCAGCTTTGGGAACTTGTCTTAGTTTAGATAGATTGCCTTCTTTTAAGCCCTCTTTAAATAAGCTGTCTCCAGCTTGGCTCATGGCTATTTCCCCTCCTCTACCTTTATCCAGGATTGACTTACCAGCTGATAAGCACCGGATGCTGCTAGGGTTAAATTACTTGCCAGTTTCCTGGTATTTTTTAACAACCATATTTATCATCTATCATACCATTTCTGTCTACATTATCAATCACTAAATAACACCAGCCAGAAGCTCCCTTAGCATATAAGAAAAATATGGTATAATCGTGCAGAACAAAATCTGCTACTCGTTGCGGCAATTTTATTAGTGTTAAAAGTTGTTTCTGCTCTTATTAAAGACAATTCTTTTTTAGATGATGAAAAATATCCTTCGTGTCTTCTTCTGGTTTTCATCCGATTTAAGAGTGTCTGACCTGTCTCGCTACAGCAAAAATCTATCATCTCTCTCACCCTTACTACAGTATAAGGATGGTTAGTTCCTGAGATAGCCTTATTAAGTATGTCATAGAGCCTATCTATATCTTTCTCTTGCAACAAAAATTCTTGAAGATTGAATTCTTCTAATAATTTTCTACTGCCAAGAGCAAACATGGTCAGAGCTTGTACCGAAGCTATAGGGTTACAACAAGCAAGCAGCCCAGCCCTATCAGCTGTTATTTCAGCTCTACGCTGCCAGGCTTCAATAGCTAGTAGTAAAGGTTTAAAAACCGCAGAAACAAATCCGCTAAAGCCTACAGCACATAAATAAGCAATGGTGTTATAAGTTACATGCTCGCTTTTTATGTGTCCTAATTCATGACCAAGTACAAATTTAAGTTCTTCCCTAGTAAAATTGTCAATTAAAGCTGAATGAATTATGATTAAATGATCCTTATTAGTTCCCAAGGTCATAGCGTTATAGGTAGGGTCATATTTTATGTATGTCTCTGGAACCTCCACCCCTAACTGCTCAGAAAGTTCTTTTACAATTTCATAAATAGAGCTTATTTGATTTGGTCCAACTCTTACGGCATTACCTAAAAGATTAGTCCTATTTATAGGCTTACTCCAGTATTCAATTAATAAATTTGCTGCTTTAGAAACAATAGGTATATCTTTAACCGCCTCTGATAAAGATAAATCAACTGAAAGCGCATATTCATCAATCTTTAATTCTGAAGGATAAATACCATGATTCTTTACCTTAATTGACTTCTTAACATTAGCTAAGATTAGCCCACAACCAAAACAATAGGCTGTATCATAATTATTTTCTGCTTTACATCGAGGACAAATAATCATCGCTATTCACTATACTCCTTAGCTTTTACCGATAAGTTCATATAGTTTTATATTTTTTCTACATTTAACAACATACTTCTGCAAATTTGTATGCTCAACTAACCCCTAGTACTTGGAGTTTAGTGTTGCTAACCAGGCTTCTTAAGGTATACTTCATGCACATTAATTATTTCTCGACAAAAATACTGCATTTCCTGCATTTTAGGTAAGATATTCCAAGTAATTTTTAAGCACAGAACTGTTAATATGTTTTTACGCCACTCCATTCGTTACGGCATCCCATTTGACCTTCGTCTTGACATACCCAATGAGGAAACATTTGCCGCAATTGATGATGTTAATAATAACCGCAACATGAGCAAAACCTTTAAGCAAAAACCACCTAAAAAGGTGGCTTTTTTATAATTACACATCATATTAATTTAAATAACACCCTTTAATGTAACCGCGATGGATAAGAAAAACAGCCGCAGCTTGTGAAATCAGGAACGACCGCAGGAACCGTCCCCGTGGCTGATGAAATCAGGAACGACCGCAGGAACCGTCCCCGTGGCTGACATAAAATATTTTCGCAAACCTATCTATATGTTTTTTCAACTCTTTGTGTCTTATTGTTTCATAATGTACCAGATCAAAGTTGTACGGCAAAGGTTGTTTTTCATTCAACTCCACACTTAGATCATTCAGCACATCTGCTGTTATGTTTTTACCATAGATTACAATGTCAACATCCGATCCATCTTTATAATTTCCCATCCCACGGCTTCCAAATATAGCTGCTTGCTCAATTTCATGCCACTTTTTCAAAGCACTTACTATTAAATCCATACTACGAGGTGATATGCCGAATCTCATCGTTTCTCACCTAAACAACGATGAACCTGCGCTAGTGCTTCGTAATACTCATCTTTTATTTTTCTAACAGCGTACTTAAAACGTTCTTCGTTATAAGTATGTGCCAGTAAGTTTCGTTTCTCCAGCATGTCCATCCAGGTATCTCCGTCCTTGATAAGTTCATAATGAAAAGCTCCCTTTATAACTTCCCTGGGAAAAGTTGCGACAACCCCTTCTGCCTCAAGGTAATCTTTTAATGTTTTCCAGGCAAGCTCAAAGGTATACTCAAATCTTTGAATTAAACCTTCTTTCTCTAAGTCATTTAGTTTTGCAAAGTCAAGAATTGCAGTTTTAAATTGCTTAAAAGCCTTATCAAAATTTTCGTAGCGCTGCTGCCATCGAATTTCTTTGTGGTTCATAATAACCCTTCCCCTCACGAACAAACTCATTCAATTACGTCATATTGTTTCTGCCTGGGTTAATTGTATCACAAAAATTCACAATTCAGTAAGCCTTCATTATCGTATACCTACTTAGACCTGTAAGCCTTGATATTTGCCTGGTAGAAAGTCCTATCTCTGTTAGCTTTCTTAAACATTTATCCCTATCTGATGCACTTAGTTTTTGCATATCTTGGCAGTAGGAAATCTGGCAAACTTCCTTAATAATCTCCGCTGCTTCCTCATCTTTAATTAGTCTGCTATCTTCAATATCTAAACATCTAATGTTGCTTTTTTCTTTATGAAATTCCTCAAACTTTAATTTTGCCTTATCTCTATTACTATCAAATATATTTAAAATGAAATCAACATCTGTTAGTGTTCCAGTATTTATGTATTCACCATAGCTGCTCCATTTAAATTCTTGAATATTCTTTACTAACCTAGCCTTCAGAGGGTTTTTATGAATGTATCTTAACACAGCTAACAAGTATTTTTCAGTTTCTACTACTTCACTTTTGTATCTATCTTGAAAAAGATGCCCAACTCTATCATATTTCCAGTTATACCAATAGACGTAACTCGCTCCTATCCTCCTCATGGCAACTCCTAAGTCTTCTTTGCCTTCTTTTAATAAAATATGAACATGGTTACCCATCAAGCAATATGCATAAATCTCATATCCACTTACTGCTTTAAAACGTTCTAGTGTCTGCAAAAATTTAGAGGCATCTTCTTCGTCCTCAAAAATTACCTGCCTGTTTACTCCCCTTAGGATAATATGATAGATTCCAGTTTTGCTTTTTTCCCTCGCAACACGTGGCATCTTTATCCCCCTGATTTTATCATACCATTTTTATCCTGTTCTTCAACCGCAAGAACCGTCCCTGTGGTTATCCCTGTGGTTATCTGGCAAACAAAAGGTCCCTTTGACACCCTTGGATTACCAGGGCAAATCAAAAACCCGAGGGCAGTACAATCCGCCCCCGGGGTTGATAAATTTTACACCAGATTAGGAAGAAAAAACAACACAAAAGAACCGTCTCCTGGTAGCAAAGTGAGTTTACTAATAAATACGCAATCCATTCTTCAGCACTTCCTCGTAAAGAAATGTTCCTTTTTCGGCTTCTTCAAGTTCTTTTGAAGAATAAACTCTAGGCTCTACCATTAACCCGGTTTCTTCAAATATCTCCATAAGTATAGCAGTTTCATGGATAATGTTATTGCCAAATGCCGGTGAAAAAACAGCAACGTCTACATCGCTATAAGAAGTTGGCTTACCATTAGCATAAGAGCCATAAAGATATAAAGCAGTTAAAGGAAACAGCTTTGATATTTTATAAGCTTTTTCCTTTAGCCTCTTAATCACTATTTCTTTTGGGACAACTTCTTGTCTGCTAACTCTTTTAGCCATGTTACCATCTCCTTAGTTATACCAAGTATTTTTTCAGCTTCATCTCTGGTACATTGCTGAAAAAGCTTCTGTTTCCGTTCTGGGTAACGTGCTTCGATTGCATAAGTGGATCGACCACAAGAACCGTCCCTCTGGTTGCCAAGAACCTTCCCCGTGGTTGAACTATTGGTTGATATGTAATAATTCTAATAATTTTTTAATTATTGCTTTAAAATCAGAGTCACTAATTTCTCCAATCTTTTTGCGCACTAATTCATTAGTAATAGTAAATAAACGTGAGGTTCTCGCTACAGTAGGTTTAGGTAAACCCGCACTAGTAATATCAGTAACTTGTATATCTACGCTATAATCTGTTCGAAAAGTAGATGTTAACATCATACATATTAGTTCCTGCCTGGCATCTACTGTTGCTAAAACTATTGCAGGTCTTTGCTTACTACTCGAAAGATCACTAAATGGAAATGGAATAAGTACTACATCTTGCCTTTTATAAGTTGTCATAAATACTATCCTCGCTATTATTCCAATCCAAAAATACAGGTTCGATAACCTTTAATATTTCAAGCACCTCATTTTCATTTCTGATTCTGCCAAGTAGTTCAATCACTTCCGATAATTCCATCTTATCGAGTAACTTTTTTATTAATTCTTCCCTCTCACGTTTAGAAAGTTTTTCAAATTCTTTTGCTATATTATCAACTTTGGACATAGCCCATCACCTCTACTTCCATTATAGTCAATGGGTTTACCCTATACCATAAATATTTTCAAACTCTATGCGATATCTGTCCTTTTTCCATGCCTTTTTACAGGGCAAGTCCAAAAGGTCCCTTTGACACCCTTGGATTACCAGAGCAAATCAAAAACCCGAGGGTAGTATAACCCGCCCCCGGGTTTGGTAAGCTAGGGTAATCCAGGAAGTTACGATCTTTAAGAACAACAGCAGCAGCTTGTGAAATCGGGAACGACCACGAGAACCGTCCCTCTGGTTGC
>DUOV01000044.1 GCA_012838615.1 Clostridia bacterium
ATTACAAGACACATAAACCAAAATGAAATAAAACTACATAGTTTAAGGAGGAATAGGACTAATGAAAACAGTTGTAGTTGCCTTAGGTGGAAATGCAATCTTACAACCTAAACAAAAAGGTACTATTGAAGAACAAATGGCTAACGTAAATGAAGCGGCAAAAAACATTGTTAAGCTTATTAAAGAAGGTTACAATGTGGTAATTGCCCATGGTAACGGCCCTCAAGTCGGTAACATCTTACTCCAAAACGCTGCTGCCAGAGATCAGGTACCTGCTATGCCACTAGATGTATGTGGCGCAGAAAGCCAAGGACTGATTGGCTACATGATTCAGCAAAATATTAGAAATGAATTGAAGAAAGTAGGCCTAGAAAAACCTGTAGTAACTGTATTAACCCAAGTTGTAGTGGATCGTCAAGACCCAGCCTTCCAAAACCCTACTAAACCTGTCGGAGCTTTTTATAGCGAAGAAGAAGCAAAACATAACATGGAAACCAAGGGAGAAACCTGGGTTGAAGATAGTGGCCGTGGTTGGAGAAAGGTCGTTCCATCCCCAGAGCCTAAAGAAGTTGTAGAATTGGATGTAGTTAGCACCTTAGTTAAAGCCGGAGCAGTTGTGATTACTGTTGGAGGTGGTGGTATTCCTGTAGTAAAAGAGGAAAATCAGCTAGTTGGTGTTGAAGCAGTTATTGACAAGGATTTAGCTAGTAGTTTACTAGCCAAAGAATTAGGTGCGGACATTTTAGTCATTGCTACTGATGTTCCTTATGTAGCTATTAATTTTGGCAAACCAGACCAAGAAAATCTTAAGACTTTAACTGTTGCTGAAGCAGAGAAGTATCTGGAAGAAGGACAGTTTGGCAAAGGTAGCATGGGACCAAAGGCACAAGCTATGCTTGGATTCGTTAACGCTGGTGGCCAAGGCATTATTACTTCCTTAAATTCTTTGAGAGATGCGGTAGTAGGAGACGCCGGAACTAAAATTATTAAAGGATAAGACTGCTTGTTTTCATGCTAAAACTGAAAAAGCGGGGAGGGTGTAAGTTGTCTAAAATTAAGGATTTACGGTCTTTTATTGAGGTACTTCGTGCCAACAATCAATTGGCTGAAATTGAAAAAGAAGTTGCAATTGAATATGAGATTGGGAACGTATTAGCTAATTTGGAAAAAAGGAATATGGGTGCGGGATTTTTTAAAAATGTTAAAGGCCATACCATTCCTGTTATTGGTGGAGTTTTAGGTTCTATGGATCGCATTGCTTTAGCTTTAGAATGTGAAAAAAAAGAAATCAACGAAGTCTTGGGGAAAGCTTTAGATAATCCCGTCAAGCCTGTTAAAGTCTCCCAAGCGCCCTGCCAAGAAAATGTAATATTAGGTGACGAGGTGGATTTGGGTAAACTCCCTATTCCCCAACACGCACCTAAAGACGGTGGACCATTTATTACCGGTGGTGTTATTGTTTCCAAGGAACTAAATGGCACACGTCAGAACTTATCTTTCCAAAGGATGCAAGTTAAGGGCAAGAATAAACTAAGTATTATGATCAATGAGTGGAGACATCTTAAAGATTTTTATGACGAAGCTGAAGCTCAAGGCAAAGCACTTCCAATTGCTATTGCTATAGGGGTTGATCCTGCTATTTATGTCGGTGCAGGTATACGGTATGATGGTGATGAAATGGAAATTGCCGGTGCAATTCGCGGTGAGGCTTTAGAAGTAGTCAAATGTGTTACTTCAGATGTTTATGTACCAGCTCAAGCTGAGATTATAATTGAAGCAGAAGTGGTACCTGACTACCGGGAAGAAGAAGGACCTTTAGGTGAGTTTACCGGGCATTATAGTGATCCTTGGCCTAGCCCGACTTTAAAAGTAAATGCTATTACCCATCGTAACAACCCAATTTTTCAAACGATTGCAGGGGCTTCTTTTGAACATATTAATCTAGGCAACGTATTACCTCGTGAACCACTATTGAAGAAATTTACAACTTATGTATCTAATGGTGTTATTAATGTTCATATACCTCCCTATGGTAGTGGATTCTTAGCTTTGGTGCAAATCAAGAAAAAGAATCCGGGTGAACCTAAAAATGTAGCTCTAGCTGCTATGATGACTTATGTAAATATTAAAAACGTAATTGTAGTTGATGAAGATGTAGATATTTATAATCCTGCCGATGTAATGTGGGCAGTATCAAATAGAGTCATTCCTGAAAGAGACATTTTCTATGTTCCTAATGCTCAAGGACATGAATTAGATCCGTGTTCAGATAATAGAGGTGTCCAGACGAAAATGGGCATAGATGCAACTTTAGCAGATGATAGTAAAGGTTTAGAACGGGTCGTATATCCTGATATTGACCTAAGTAAATATTTATAAAATTTAGGAGGGAGAAACTTAATGGCTACGATTATTAAAGGCGCTTATTTGATGACTGAAGAAGGCTTAAAAAAAGATTGGGGCGTTAAGGTAGAAGGAAATGCAATCCTGGCTGTTGGTCCAAACAACACTCTTAACGCAGAATCAGGAGATAAGGTTGTAGACGCTACTGATAGATTGGTAGCACCTGGTTTTGTAAACGGGCATGTGCATATGTACAATGTATTTGCCCGCGGAATAACTACAGAAGCTTTAGTTACTGAGTTTTCCAGTTTCCTAGAAGATTTTTGGTGGCCTTATATTGAAGATCGTATCTATCATGAACAAGTTGAAATTACTACCAAATGGGCTTGTATAGAATTGATTAAAAGCGGCACTACTACCTTTTTGGATGTGTTGGAAGGACCAAACTCTATTCCAGGAGCTTTAGAAATTGAGAAAGGCATTATTGAAAAAGCCGGTTTAAGAGCTCGCTTATGCTTTGAGGCATGTCAGCGGGTGAGTGAGGAAAATGCCCAGCTCGGCTTAAAGGAAAATGCTGATTTTGTTAAAAACAATAATAAACCTGGCAACCTGGTTCAAGGTTTAATGTCGATCCACACCTTGTTTACCGGTGATAAAGATTTTGTCAGACAAGCAGCTCAGATGGCAAAAGAACTTAACTGTGATATCCACATGCACCTTTCCGAAAGTGTTTTTGAACCTAACTGGACTTTAGAAAAATACGGTAAGCGTCCTGTGGAAATTTATGAAGAACTAGGTTATTTAGCGCCAAACGTAGTTGCATCACAAGGCGTTAAGTTAAGTGATAGTGAGCTTGATACCATAGCTAAAAGAGGGGCCAGACTTGTCCATATGCCTCTTTCCAACTGTGAAGTAGGCGGCGGGATTGCTCCTGTACCAGGCATGTTAGAAAGAGGTATTAAGGTAGGTCTAGGAAGTGACGGTTTTATTAACAACTTCTTTGAAGTAATGCGTGGAGCATGGTGTGTCCATAAAGCTAATCACGAAGATCCACAAATCATGCCTGCAAAAGATGTTTATAACATGGCTACTGCTTTAGGAGCGGAAGCTATTGGAGTAAACAATACTGGCAAACTTAAAGAAGGTTATTTAGCTGATATTATTACCATTAAAATTGACACTCCAACACCTATTAATGAGCACAACGTATACGATCAACTCGTATTGTACAGAAATCCCGGAGATGTAGTTGATGTAATGGTTGATGGAAAATTTGTTATGGAAGATGGAAAACTGTTAACTCTTGATGAGGAAGCAATTAGAGCAGAACTTAGAGAAGCTACCCTTAAATTCTGGAAAGGCGATAAATAAGTAGCCAGAAAGTGTCAAATTCATTTATATATCAGACATGCTATACTGAATTAGAAAATAGTATAGCATGTCAGCACTAATAATATTTACTATAGATAGAAACTTGCTGTAAAACTTATGGAGGTGAGTGTATGCCACTAATGGGGCAGAAGAACTTTAGAGTTCTTAATAAACCAGTTACTAGAGTTGATGCTTTAGATAAGGTAACAGGGCGAGCCCAATATGCAGCTGATTTAAATTTTCCAAATATGCTATATGGTGGCTGTTTGAGAAGTGGTTTAAGTCACGCTAACATTGTTAAGATTGATACTTCTAAAGCGAAAGCGATTCCAGGGGTAAAAGCTGTTTTAACTGCAGCCGATGTCCCCAAACCTAAAAGCTGGGCTGATTATTATTACCTTGCTGATAAAATTCGTTACATCGGTGATGTAGTAGCAATTGTGGCTGCTGAGAGCAAAGAAGCGTTAAGTGATGCTTTAAAAGCTATCGAAGTTGAGTACGAAGAGCTGCCAGGTGTCTATACAATTGACGAAGCTCTAGAGCCTAATGCAGTACAGGTAAGGGAAAAAGGGGTAGGCCTGGTTGATGGTATACCTACGCCAGGTACTAAAGGTAATGCGTTTTTAGAATCCTATTTTCCTATTCGTAAAGGTAATGTAGAAGAAGCTTTTAAAAAGTGTGACGTGATTATCGAAAGAGAGTACAGGACTCAATTTATTGAGCACTCCTATATTGAACCGGAAGCATGTGTAGCTGTGTCTAATCCTGTGGACGGTACCATGACGGTTTATTCTTCTTCCCAAAATCCCCATTTCAGCAGACGTTATATTGCTGATGCTTTGCAGATTCCTATGAACAAAGCTCGCTTAGTCCAACAGACTTTAGGTGGTTCTTTTGGGGGTAAAGAAGAATTGGTTGGCCTAACGGTAGGAAGAGCTGCTCTTTTGGCCAAAGCTACAGGTCAACCTGTTAAAATGGTTTTAAACCGTGAAGAGTCATTTTTAGAAAGCTCTAAGCGCCATCCTTTCCGTATCCGGTACAAGGTAGGTGCTACTAAAGACGGAAAGATCCTTGCTTTTGAAGGGCAACTGGTTGACAACGCCGGTGCTTATAACAATCAAACCCAATTCATGAATTGTAGAGCTTCAATTCACTCAGCAGGTGTCTACAACATTCCAAATGTTAAAACCGATACCTTTGGGGTCTTTACTAATAACATCCACGGTGGAGCTATGCGGGGTTATAGTTCACCACAAATTATTTTTGCTCAAGAGTCTTTGATGGAAGAATTAGCAGAAGCTTTAAATATGGATCCTATTGAATTACGCAGGAAGAACCTTTTAAAACAGGGAGATTTGACTATTACCAGTCAAAAACTTGTTCAACCGACTATTATTTCAGAAATGCTAGACCACGTCTTAGAGAAAACTGATTTTGTGGCCAAGCGTGAAGCTTATAATAAACAAACTGGTTCCAAACAAAAAGGTATTGGCTTAGTAACCTGTTACCGGGGAGCCGGACTGGGCGCAGAAACTGTAGATGCTTCAGGTGCTTTTATTACCGCTTTGGAAGATGGCTCAGTACTAATCAATTCTGGTACTGCCGAAAATGGACAGGGTTTAAAAACAGCTTATTCTCAAATTGTTGCTGAAACACTTGGAGTAAAGGTGGAAGACATTCATCATATAGGCGTTGATACCCATGCTATACCTGACAGCGGTATGACTGTTGCTTCCAGGGGTACGGTTATGGGTGCTCAGTCTATGAAAAAAGCAGCAGAGAAACTAAAAATATTGATTTTAGAAACTGCCAAGGAAATGCTTAATGCCTCGCCTTTAGATGAGGTTATCATTGAAGACAGTGTTTGTTTTCTAAAAAGTGAACCTTCAAGGAGTGTTTCCCTTGGTGAAGTTTGCAATAACAGACTTTGGGCAGGTAAGCAATTAGCTGTTTATGAATGGTTTGAACCCAAACCGTTAAATCCAGATCATCATACCGGTCAAGGTGATGTTTTCCCCACCTATGCTTATGCCTGTGTGGTTGCAGAAGTGGAAGTTGACTTAGAAACCGGTTATGTAGATGTATTAAAAGTAACTGCTGCCCATGACTGTGGAACAGTTATTAACCCAGCAACAGCTAAAGGCCAGATTTATGGCGGTATTGCCATGGGTATGGGCTTTGCTTGTACTGAAGAGGTTGAGGTAAATAAAGGAAAGCTAAGAACTAAGAACTTTGATTCCTATATTTTCCCAACTGCAGTGGATGTACCTGAGATGGATGCAATATTATTTGAATGTGATGATACGGAGGGTACTTTCGGTGCTAAGAGCTTAGGTGAACCTGCTACTGAAGCTGTTGGTGCAGCTATAGCTAATGCTGTCAATAGTGTACTGGTAAGAACAAAGGGCGAAAGGTTGAGGAGACTTCCTTTTGACCTGGAACGTGTAGTTTTAGGTAAGTCCTTAAGAGCAGGAGGTAATGCGTAATGATGCGTTTTAACTACTTTAGACCTGCTTCCGTAAAAGAGGCTTGCAAATTACTTAATCAGCATCAAAGTGAAGCTAAGGTAATTGCAGGCGGTACTGATTTAATGGTTCAAGTTCGGGATGAAGATAAAAAATTAGCTGGGATGAAGACTGTTATAGATGTGAGCCATATTAATGAGCTGCGTTACATTCAAGAAGAAGGTAATGTAATTCGTATTGGCGCCATAGTAACTCATGATCAAATTTTTAGGTCGCCTATACTAAAAAGTGCTGCACCACTTTTGCCGGAAGCCTGTAATACAGTAGGTTCGCCTCAAATTAGACACAGGGGTACCATTGGTGGTAGTATATGTAACGCCTCTCCTGCTGCAGACCCAGTACCAGCTTTAGTTGCTTTAAATGCAGAGGTTAAATTGGAAAGCGTGCGGGGAGAAAGAGTAGTTCCTATGGTTGATATATTTGAAAAACCATATAAAACTAATATTGGAGCAGATGAGCTTTTGACTGAAATCAGTTTTAAACGCTTATCCGATGCTTCTAAAACAGCATTTATTAAGTTAGGACGCAGAAAAGCCTTGGCTATTGCTAGAATGAATGTGGCTGTTGTTTTAGAACTTGATGATCAAGGCATAGTAACTGAAGCTCGTATTGCTCCAGGTTCTGTGTTGCCAAGGCCCGGTAGAGTTAGTGAAGCTGAGGAAGTTTTAATTGGTCAAAAACCGACAGCAGAATTAATTGAATTAGCTAGTAAAAAAGTTTCTGCTGTGATGATTGAAAGATCAGGTGTACGTTGGTCTACTCCATATAAGGAACCAGTCATCGCAGTACTAACACGTCGAGCCTTAAATCAGGCATTGGGGGTGGAATAAGGTGGACAAAGTTAAAGTTAATATGTTTGTTAATGGAAAACCTGTCAGCTTAGAGGTAAAACCTTATGCCAGACTGTTAGATGTGTTAAGAGAAGATTTAGGTCTTACTGGTACAAAGGAAGGCTGTGGTGTAGGCGAATGTGGTGCATGTACCGTTATTGTAGACGGAGAAACAGTTAATACATGTTTAACTTTAGCCGCTTCTATGGACGGCAAACACATTACCACAATTGAAGGACTCATGGAAAATGAAAAACTTCATCCTATTCAAGAAGCTTTTATTAAGCATAATGCCTTACAATGTGGCTTTTGCACACCAGGCCTTATCATGAGTGCTAAAGCTTTGCTCGATTCAAATCCTAATCCAAGTACTGAACAAATTAAGGTTGCAATTTCCGGTAACCTTTGCCGTTGTACAGGTTATGAGCAAGTAGTAGATGCAATAAAAGAGGTTGCCGAGAAATCTAAATAAACACAGTAAACATTAAACTAAGGCTGGGGTTCGGTAAGAAACCCCAGCAAAAAAAACATGGAGGGAGAAACATGATCGATCTAAAGAAACTGAAAGGTGCTGATCTGTCAACCGAACTTTGCGGGGTTAAACTCCAAAGCCCATTTATTTTATCCTCCGGCCCATTGACATATGCGGCTGAAGGTATGATCAGGGCTCATGAAGCAGGTTGCGGCGCAGTTGTTACCAAGACTATCCGCCACGAAGCTGCTATCAACCCTGTTCATCACATTGGCAAAATTAATAATGATTCTTTGATTAACTGCGAAAAGTGGGCAGATTCTCCTGCCGAAGTTTGGTTTGAAAGAGAAATTCCAATGGCTAAAAAGGCTGGATGTGTAGTCATTGCCAGCGTGGGTCATACCTTCCCTGAAGCTCATGACCTAGTTAAACCTTGTGAAGATGCAGGAGCTGACTTTATTGAGCTTGTTTCTTATAAGGAAGAAACTCTTCTGCCAATGCTAGAAACAACTCTTAAGCAAGTAAAAATTCCTGTACTTTGTAAGCTAAGCGGTAACTGGCCTGATCCTGTAGGTACTGCTAAAAAATGTTTAGAAATGGGAGCTGCCGGTATTACTGCTATCGACTCTATTGGTCCCACTTTAAAAATCGATATTAAAAAAGCAAAACCCGAAATGATGGGTGGCGATGGTTACGGCTGGTTATCCGGCGGTGCTATTAGACCTATTGCTTTAAGAATCAACTCTGAAATTGCACGTTTAGGTTGTGATAACCTAGTAGGTACCGGTGGTGTTACCTGTGCTGAAGATGCTGTAGAATATTTAATGGTTGGTTGTAATGCTATTGGTGTTCACTCCATTGCTGTTTTAAAAGGTGTTGAATACTTTGAAAAACTAAACAGAGACTTGGCAATTCTTTTAGAACAACTAGGTTATAAAGATATTCCAAGTGTTCGTGGTGTTGCTTTACCAAACTTCCCAACAGCTGAAACTGTAGCTGAATTAGAATTTAACTACGAACCAGATTATGCTCCTTGTCAACAAGCTTGTCCTGCCGGTGTAGATGTACCTTTATACCTTGACCAGATCAGAAAAGGACAGTATGTTGATGCTTATAACACAGTAAGTGTTGCTAATCCATTCCCAGCAATTTGTGGTCGGGTTTGTGACCATCCTTGTGAAGGACAGTGCCGTAGAGCTACTGTAGACGATGCTCTTCAAATTCGTTTACTAAAGCGTGCTGCAGCTGATAAAACTTTTGCAAGCTTTGGTGACGAGCTACCCATTCCTGCGGTTCTTCCTAGCAATGGTAAAAATGTTGCCATCGTAGGTGCTGGCCCTGCTGGTTTAAGTGCTGCTTATTATCTCGCTAAAAAAGGTTACAGCGTAAAAGTATTAGAAGCTCTACCAATCGCTGGTGGTATGTTAGCAGTTGGTATTCCTGACTACAGATTACCAAAAGACCCAATGAACAGAGAAATTGCTCGTTTAGAAAGAATGGGTGTAGAGATTCGTACCGGCGTTAAAGTAGGCTTAGACGTAACTATGGAAGAATTAAAGAAATCATATGACAGCGTATTAGTTGCCGTAGGTGCTCATGGTGACAGTAAATTAGGCATTGTCGGTGAAGATTTACCAGGTGTTATTCCAGGTGTAACTTACCTTCGTGATGTAAACCTCGGTAGAGCCGGTGGTTTCCATGGCAAGAAAGTAGTTGTAGTTGGTGGCGGTAACGTTGCTATTGACGCTGCTCGTAGCGCTCTAAGAATGGGTGCCGAAGAAGTAAATATTGTTTACCGTAGAACTGAAGCTGAAATGCCTGCTTATGCTGAAGAAGTTGCTCATGCTAAGGAAGAAGGAGTTAAATTTACCTTCTTAGCTGGCCCAAGTAAAATCGAGGCTAATGGTAATGGTTTGAAATTCTTCTACGATCCAATGAAACTTGGCGAAGCTGACGCTTCCGGTAGAAAGAAACCAGTAAAAACTGGTGAAGCTGCAGTAGCTATTGATACAGACTATGTTATCGTAGCAGCTGGTCAAGTGGTTGATGCACCATTTATGCCAGAGGTTAAAGATGCTGCTAAAGGTGTAAGTGCCGAAGCAGGTGTCTTTGTAGCTGGCGACTGTGCTACAGGTCCGGCATCTGTGATCAAAGCTATCGCTGCTGGTAGAGAAGCTGCAGCTAGCATTGATCAGTATCTGGGTGGCGATGGTAAAGTAATGGATAGCTACGGTTCTGATCGTAGCCGCGCTGTAGACATTACTATTGCTGATGGCGGTACCAAACGTGCGGAAGCTAAATTCTTACCCTTAGATAAGAGTGTACCTGGCTTTGCCGAAGTGGAGCTTGGTCTAGATGACAAGGATGCGGAAGATGAAGCAAATCGCTGCTTGCATTGCGGTTGCACCAATTGTCAGCGTTGTGTAGCTGCTTGCTCTTATAAAGCACGTACTCTAAACTTCCCAATTATGACTGTTGATAAAGATCTTTGCCGCCATTGTGGGGCTTGTGTATCTGTTTGCCCAACTGGCGCTTTAACTGCAAAAGTTGTAAACCCAAGAGTTGGAACTCAAAGTGACGGACACTAAAAAATAAATAGTAATCAAGTAGAGAGGAAATCCTTCTGGATTTCCTCTTTTTAATCGTTATGGAATTTATATTTTTGCGTCATTCGCCCGCTTCTTATCGAAATTTTTAGTTGCAATTAAAAGTAGTAACAGAAAAGCAAAGCAAAAATAAAAAAAACAAAAAATAAATTATTGCGCAGAGCAGCGATTGAGTAAAATACTCCCGAATAAGAGGAGTTTATAAAGCTTTTTTGCTTATCTTTCCAACTTTTCATTATTTGTCTTTACATTAAAAATTATGTAAAGTATTTATGGATATATTATGCTTTAATGAGGAAATAAACAATAACCTCCTCTTTTCAGGGGAGGGATTTTTATGCAGCTAGGGGAGATGAGTTTAGAATGGATATAAACCAAGCATTATATTTGCTCCACACTTTATTTGCCATGTTAGTGGCGTTCTTATTTTTCCGTTACCTGTATTGGGGGATTGTGGCACGTCAATATTACTGGAAGGGAAGAAAGAAGGTTACTTTATCTTGTTTAGATCAGGAAAAACTTCCTTTCTTTTCAATTCTAGTACCTGCCCGGGACGAAGCCTTAGTTATTGCTAATACTATTGAACACTTAGCCCAGCTAAATTATCCTAAAGATTCTTATGAGGTACTAGTCATTACCGATGAAAAAGAGTTACGAAAGAGTAAAAATATTCCTAACCAAATAACAACTCAGAGTGTAGTAAAACAGAAGATACAAGAGTTTAAAAAGAGAAAGAATGTACCCCATTTAAAGCATATCGTAGTTCCGTATGATTTTGATGGCCGTCTCGGTGGAGTATGCTTAGGCAGGGAGGTGCCTTCCACTAAGGCGCGAGCTTTGAATTATGGTTTAGCTTACATAAATGATAAGACCGACATTTGTAGTTTTTACGATGCAGAAAGTCGTCCTGAAAAAGACGTGTTATTATATTTGGCCCATCGTTATTTGGCTTCGGGACGTAAACAAAAGGCTTGGCAGGGGCCTGTTTTTCAAGTAAGAAACTATTATCAGCTAAGACCTATTAACAAAGTAATTGCTTTGTTTCAAGCCCTATCCCATGAATGGTATTTACCAATCCTGATGAGGGATTTACCTTTTCTAGGAGGCACAAATCTTCATATGGAAAAAAATCTTTTGCTAAAGGTAGGTGGCTATGATCCGCAAGCCCTCTCTGAAGATTTAGAACTAGGCGTACGGACTTATCTGGAAAGCGGGGAATGGCCGGAATATCTGCCTATGGTAAGTACAGAACAAACGCCTGCTACTTATAAAGCCTATTTTCGCCAGCGTTTACGTTGGGGAAGCGGTCACTTGCAAGTTTACGATAAAATTCGTAATGCAACCCATTACGACGAGAGTATACGGTTACTTATATTAAAAAATTTGTTTTGGAAAGGTCATGGTCAATGGTGTTTTTATCAGCTAATGGTTATTATACCTTTTATTTTTCTTGCCTTAACTTGGATGGGGCAAATTGATCCAGTTAATTTTCGATTTAACCTTCATGCCTGGTTAAAGATAATGGCCCCGATACCCTTTAGCTTTGTATTTTATCTTTTTTACAGGTTTAGAAACTATATTGATTTTAGTCTTGTGCCTTCGGGCAAGTCTAAATATTTGCCGGTTTTACAAATGGTGATAGTTCCTGTTGTTGGGTTTTTTATGGTGTTACCTTTTACCTGTGCACTCATTCTAAGAGCTTTAAATAAGCAGCCCAGAGAATGGGTAAAAACTCCCCGGACTCAGGAGATAAAAGCAAAGGCTTAGAAAAATTCTTTAAAATGCGCGAGATAAACAAGCTTGCGCATTTTTATTTTCCTTATTTTTCTGATATAGTTTTTCTTTATTTCATTAATACTATTTATAGGTTTAATTATATTTAAAGGAGGACTTAAAATGCCTGATCATAGAAGAAGTAATTTTAATACCAAAGATGAAAGGTTACTCAGCATGAGAGAAGCTGATTATCCTGGAGGAGTAGTTGTGGACCCGACACCAATTACTTTAGATGAAGAAGTTACGGTGCTGTATTATGGTTTACTTCCAAATAGCGGAGCTGATGAAGTTTATCTCCATTACGGCTATGGTGATGCCGAAAATTGGCAACAAGTAAATAGTGTTCGGATGGAAAAAACCTCTAGAGGATTTGCAAAAAAGGTTAAAATTGATCATCCAAGTCGTTTTAACTTTTGTTTTAAAGATAGTGCTAACAACTGGGATAATAATAACGGCTTTAATTGGAGTTATGAAGTTCATAATGGTGAAATATATTAATTATTTCAGAATCCTCTTGTTTGAGAGACAAGAGGATTTTTTTCGTTCAGGCATAAAATAAGCCAGGCTTACCAAGAATAGTTATAAGGCATATCATGCCTCTACCTATTTTACAAAGGAGTGAGACAGATCAGAGTATTAATGTTGTCTTGGGAATACCCTCCTTCTTCGGTTGGAGGGTTGGCTAAGCATGTGGAGGAATTATCAGAAGCTTTAAGTAAAAAATCTGTTGAGATTCATGTTTTAACAGTTGGGAAAAATCATGCGCCAAAAGTCGAAAGAAAAAATAACCTTTGGATTTATCGGGTTGAACCATATCCTTTGCAAACACCAAACTTTCTAACTTGGATTCAGCATTTAAA
>DUOV01000045.1 GCA_012838615.1 Clostridia bacterium
CATTGATTACAACTATTTCCCCGCTGGCAAATTTCAGACCATTAACGTAGACATCAACAGGATCTCCGGCAACCCTATCCAGCTCAATAATAGAGCCTTCAACTAATTCTAAGATTTCCCGTACAGTTAGCTTAGTCGTACCTAACTGAACATCAATTGAAACATTAACGTCGTTTAAAATTTCGATGGAACGGGACTTAGCTTTACCGATATCAACAGGCTCAAGAGGTTTAAATTTTACAGGTGCAACCTGTACATTGCCTTCCGTATCCCTTAAAGAGCTGCTAAACTCGTTTTCTGAGAAGTCTTCAAACATGTCCTCCCACCTTACTGAATTATAAATTCTTCAAAATAAACACCGTTAATCTGTCCGGTAGTCAAAACGCTATTAATCCCTTTTTCCAAATCCTTCCGGACCACCTCTTTGTCGGTCATATCAGTAGCTCGTTTAGTAGTTAAATGGGATATGATCGTATCATTAATCCGGTGCATCTTGTCCTCTAGCTCATTTGCTAACTTTCCATCCTCGAATTCTAAAGTCATGGTTAATCTAATATAACGCCTGAAATTATTGTCAGCCAAATTAACAGTAAAGGTATCCAGGGTCATTTTATTAGGAGATTTATAAGCAGATGAACCGTCATAAACCACTAGAAAATAATAGGCTGCCCCCACAGCTACTAATAAAATAGTAAGCACTAACAAGAGAATAATAACAATTAAAAGAGGCCCTTTCCTTTTTTCATTATCACTCATTAGCATTCACCTCAGTTTCATTTACCGGCATACGTATAATCATCACTACTCGGCGATTTTTCTGCATGTTTTCCGAAGAATCGTTAGGTGCTACCGGTCGATATTCCCCATAGCCAATAGCCACAAACTTACCAGGATCCAACCCTTTATTTTCCGTAAAATAACGGATAACCCGAGACGACCTGGCCGTTGACAGTTCCCAGTTAGTAGGATACTCTCTGGTATTTATGGGTCGATTATCTGTATGCCCTTCTACCCAAATTTCTTGATCAATAGTCCCAAACAATTTCGCCAAAGGGTCTAAAATCTGTTTTGCTTCCGGTTTTAGAGCGGCTTTTCCTGAATCAAATAAAATCCTGTCTTTTATATTTAAGGCTACGCCTCGTTCCTCAGCTCGAACTGTTACCTCGGCTTCTAAACCCATCTCTTCAATAAAATTTTGTACTGCTGCCAAAGTGCGAGCAGTATTGGTGTCTAGTGTCAAAATAGAAGAATCCTCATTAGCTAAAGGTTTTTCACTTGCTTCAAAATTAGGCCCCGATGCATATTCTTCGAAAGGAGCATTACTGTAGCTTAATATCCCCTGCCCCTGAAAGGATGCTAAAAAAGTTTTAAACTTTTCAGCATCAAGGTTAGAAAATGAGTACAACAACACAAAAAATGTTAAGAGCAAGGTTACCATGTCAGAATAAGTTACCATCCATTCAGGAGCTCCGCCACCAGAGTTTTTTTTTCTTTTCTTAAGCATCATAGGCAACTCCTTCTTGTTTGCTGCCTTCCAAACTTAAATCTGCCACTTTAGATTTAGGTAAAAACGCTTTCAGCTTTTCTTCCAAAATCCTTGGGTTAAGGCCGGACTGAATACCGATAATCCCTTCCAAAATTAAGGATTTAATCAAGACTTCATCAGCATTACGCTTTTCCAGTTTACCGGCAATAGGAATCAAGACAAAATTAGCCATAAGAGAGCCATAGAAAGTTGTAATTAAAGCAACCGCCATTCCCGGCCCTAAAGCAGACGGATCATCCAAATTAGCCAGCATCTGAATTAATCCGATTAAAGTACCGATCATCCCAAATGCCGGTGCCAGAGCTGCCCAGGCTTTAATTACTCCGATGTTCTCTTCGTGGCGCTCTACCATGCACTCAATGTCAGTTTCCAGAATGTTGCGGATAACTTCCGGATCTATGGCATCAACCATCATTTGAATCCCTTTAGCAAAAAAAGGATCATCTAAACGGTTAATATCGTCTTCTAAACCTAACAAGCCTTCTCTTCGCGCCTTACGAGCCAATTCAGAAAATAATTCAATCAGATCTTGAGGTTCCAGATCAAAACTCGTAAAAGCTAAAAACATGTTTTTAAACATATTTTTGATTTGATTAAGATCGTGATTAATTAGCATGGAAGCCAAAGAACCGCCTATAGTAATCAAAACTGAGGGAAAATCCAGGAATAGGGTCAATTCAGAACCTGACGCCATGCCCCAAAGTAACACAAAAACTCCGCCAAATAAACCTATATAGGTAGCTAAATCTGGTTTTTTCATTCTTGCACCTCTGTTTCATAGTCCTTAGCGTTACACCTTTGTCTGTAATGCATAACTTTTTGGGCTACGTTTTCAGGTGATTCCTGCACAAGAATCTTCTTCCCACTAGTTAAGGTAATTACTGTTTCCGGCACACTTTCCACCCTCTCAATTAATTCAGGGTTTAAGTAGAACTCCCTTTTGTCTAAAGATATTAGTTTAATCATCTTTGATAGCACCTCACTTCAGGGCTAAAAATATTAAAGTTTACCGGCCCAGCACCATTCTTGATGCCGGGCAGGCAACTTTATACCTTAATTACCGCTTAATATTAACAAGTTCCTGAAGCATTTCATCTGAAGTAGTGATGGTCTTAGCATTAGCTTGAAAGCCCCGCTGGGTAATAATCATTTCCGTAAACTCCTGAGCCAGTTCTACATTGGACATTTCCAAGGCCCCGGCAACAATGGTACCACGACCGTCTACCCCCGGATTATTTCCTATAGGAGGTACAGTAGGTAAGGTAGTAATGTCATCTGCTTCGAAACCTGCTGCTGCATCATATTGGTACAAGTTTTGTCCCACTTTAATCAGGCCAGCAGGATTAGAAAACTTTGCAATTGTAATTGTATTATCTTCATTGAGTGTACCCGCATTATCTATATACTTCACTTTACCGTCGCTGCTAATGGTGTAGTTTTGAGCGTTAACAGGAACGGTTATGGCTTCCCCATCTGTATTTAAGACATAAAGTCCATCTGAATTTACTAAATTTCCATGAGCATCAAAATGAAAATTTCCTGCTCTGGTATAATAAATGTTTCCTCCGCCAGTTGCGGCATCACTCAATACAAAGAAACCATCTCCTTGAATCATTAAGTCTGTTCCATTACCGGTTGGCGAAGAGGTACCTTGAGTATGGATTACATCAATACTACCAAGGGCAATCCCTAAGCCTATTTGCTTGGGATTTGTACCACCCATTCCATTAGCCGGATCCCCAGCCGATCCCCCTTGTAGAGTTTGGTAAAACATATCCTGAAAGGTAGCCCTGGCCCTCTTAAAACCAGGCGTATTTACGTTAGCAATATTATCGCCAATCACGTCCATTCGTGTTTGGTGATTACGTAAGCCGGCTACCGCGGCATACATCGAACGCATCATTTTTACATGACCTCCTTGAATTAGTCACCAGTCCTCAGTCGCCAGTCCCCAGTCACCAGTAATTCTTCTCTAGTGCTGCGTCCTTAAAGGCTCGCGCACCTCCCACTTAACAAGAAGCAGAAGACAGGAAACCAGATTCTAAAACGGGCCTAGCTACTAAGCTGGCAACTTATAACTCTTAACTCTACACTTTTAACTCTATAGTAGGCTGCTTCCGTCATTCCACAGCCCTGGGCTTCCTCAAAGAGGTCCAGCCCCTAAACAATAACTGCACTATCGATATTGGTAAAAACATTTTCTTTCATGCTTTCTGCATCTACCGCAGTAATGACTGTTTGATTAGGAACATTGACGATAAACGCTGCATGAGAAAACAAGATTAATGACTCTTTGGCACCTTTTTTAGAAGCTTTAGTAACAGCTTCGTTAAGCTTAGTTAAGTCAGCATCGCTAAGATTAATATTACGGGCACTCATCCGTTCCTTGGCATGCTTGGAAAACTGAATACTTTTTCTTAGTACTTCCTTTTCAAATACTTGTTTAAACTCTGTTCCTGCCTTGGAAGGAGATTTAGGTTGTGTAGACTCAGGCGCTGTTACAGGCAGAATAGGTCGTGTTAAGTCAACTTTTCCGACCACTATTCATCCTCCCCTGTTTCTTCTGAGCTTTGAGTTGGGATAGCCACTTGCACAACCTGGTCCAGGGTAAAATGATAATCGCCAATAAACAAAAAGGGCTTTCCGTCGCTAAACATTACTTTTTCTGCAACTCCTGTTACGAACTCCCCATCCTTTATAACTGTAATTTCTGCCCCCACTAAGCTTAAAGCTTGATTTGCTTCTGCTTGTAAAGAAAGATTTTGCAACTGTTCCAAGGAACTAAACTGGGCCATCTGAGACATAAATTCTTGGTCCGACATTGGTTCCAAGGGATTTTGATTCTTCATTTGAACCATGAGCAGTTTTAAAAAATCATCTTTGTTAAGAATATTCTGCTCACCTTTGTTTGGCGTAACAAGGCTGCCTGAACCTGATACATTGTTTACTTCCATAAGATCACTCCTAAGCCAAATAATTAACACCGGTTACGTCTAAACTTAGACCGCTATATTCCTCTGGCCTATCCTCTGAAGCCCTACCGGAAGAAAAACCCCCAAACTGTTCCTGCCTGTAAAAAGACTCTTTAGGATTTTGGTCCAGGGTTCCGCTGCCTGTTTCTACGTTTACCTGACTGAAATTAAGTCCCTGTTCCGCCATTTGGTTTTTTAACTGAGCCAAGTTGTTTTCCAGCGCTTTTCCAACAAGCACATTTTCTACGGCAAGCTTGGCTACGATAACTCCTTTTTCCAGAGATACTTTCAGGTGAACCTTACCCAGATACTCCGGCTTAAGCTTTATTTCAATTTCGCTTTTGCCTTGTCCGATAGTCACCTTACTCTTGTCTACCAATTGATGTATTACTGACTCTAATTGTTTGGGAAGTAAAGCTTTTTCGGGTTGCATATCTGCTGTTTCAGCAGTATTCATCTGGTTTGTTCCATTGACAGGCTGCCAAGTAAATTGTTGTTCACCATCCTCTTTGGGAGCCGGTTTAAAGGGACCATTAGCTACTTTAAATTGGCTTATTGTCTCAGACTGTTTCAGTTGATTTCCTTCAGATTCCATATTTTCTGATTTTGGCTCTGGATTTCCATCAGCCCTAACCGTAGTTTGCTTTGGTTTAGAAGCTTCGGTAAAACCTTCAGACTCTAATAAAGTCTTATTACCGGCAGAATCTTGCTTGCTCAAGCTTTGTAGCTCCGTCAACTTCCCATCTAAAACTGTCTCAAATAGCTGATTTGTTCCTTCCCCTGCTTTATTCCCCAGAGTTTCACCGACTAAATCATCAGTAGCCTCTTCAGTCAACAAAAAGCCAGGAGGTATTTGACTTTGTTCTAAATGAGCAGTAAACACCTCCGAAAGCATATCCTCAGTAAGAAGCAAATCAGCAGAGGTAAGGTTACCTTGTTGAGCCAGGGGTTCAGGTTGTCCGACTTGGCCTGCTACAGGTAGAGACGTTTGAGGTATCATTAAACCCATCAGTACAGCAGCAAAATCTTGGCCGGCCTTAAGGGACTCAGAAGAATCAGGCGATAAACCTTTTTTCCCAACTGGATTACGACCAGGGAGAGAAGCTAACTGTAAAACCTGTAACACTTTTTTCACCTCCTTTCACTATTTAAAAGCCTTTCTTTATTCAATAAATGAGGCCTGACGAGTGAAATTAATTATCCCAATCTCGTCAAGAATCTTTTGTTCCTCATTATTGACTTCCGCTAAATATTCCTGATATCTTTTTTCCTTAAGGTTATCTAAGACCTTAGTATCTCGCATAGCTTTTGTAACTTCCGCCTGGCGTTTTTTGACCAGATTTTCTGCCTTTTCCACTACTTTCTCCTGATTGTCAATTTGCTTACACAAACAATTTACATACATGTCCCTATGCTGAAGAGCAGAGACATCGGTTATTTCAACTATGTTTTCCTGTTCTTGGAGTAACGTTTTTTGGTAATGCTGCAAGAGCTCTTTTTGTTTAGTTGCATAAATCTTAGCCTGTCCAAATTTTTCTTTAGCCTGTTGTTCCATAATTAACCGGTAATTAAGGACACTTTCCAGATTAAAGTTAAATTTTTTCATTTTATACCCCTAATCTGCCATAATAGAAGTTAATTGTTTAACAGTCTCCGAAAAATCTACCTGTTCCTCAGATTTCTGTTTTAAAAACTCGATTATGCGCGGATAGTATTTTATAGCCACATCAACTTGAGGGTTGTTGCCTTTTTGGTAGGCACCAATATTGATTAAATCTTCTGCTTTAAGATAACTGGCCAAAATATCCCTCATCTGCCCAGCTAGGCTGTAATGTTCGGGAGTAACAATTTCAGACATAAGACGGCTTACACTACTTAAAACGTCAATAGCAGGATATTGATTTTTTGCTGCTAAGCTACGGGATAAAACAATATGCCCGTCTAAAATGCCGCGTACAGCATCAGCTATAGGTTCATTCATGTCATCCCCGTCTACCAAAACCGTATACAACCCGGTAATAGAACCTTTAGAACTGTTGCCTGCTCTTTCCAGCAATTTGGGTAGAAGTGCGAAAACAGAAGGTGTATACCCTTTGGTAGCAGGAGGTTCACCGATAGCCAGTCCCACTTCCCGCTGAGCCATAGCAAAACGGGTGACTGAATCCATCATGAGCATTACGTCTTTGCCTTGATCTCGAAAGTACTCAGCTATGGCAGTAGCTACAAAGGCTGCTTTAATCCTAATAAGAGCCGGTTGATCAGAAGTTGCCACTACGACTACTGAACGAGCTAAACCTTGGGGACCAAGGTCCTTCTCCATAAAATCCAGTACTTCCCTGCCCCGTTCACCTACCAGACCTATCACATTTATATCAGCGCTGCTATTCCTGGCTATCATACCCAATAAAGTTGATTTACCTACCCCACTACCGGCAAAAATACCTATTCTCTGTCCTCGGCCACAGGTAAGAAAACCATCAATGGCTTTCACCCCTGTAGCCATGATTTCTGTAATCCGCCGCCTCGTTAAAGGGTCAGGAGGGTTATTATTAACTTGATAGTAAGTTTTGTTGCTGATTTCCAGAGGTTCCATGGGACGCCCCAAACCATCTAGTACATGACCTAAAAGTTCCGGGCCGATAACAATGGAGTGACTTTTGCCTGTTGCTTCTACCAAACACCCTGGGGCAATACCACTTAAGTCACCTAAGGGCATTAGCAAGGTACGGGAATTTCTAAAACCTACAACTTCGGCAGCGATATACTCATCTTGGGTAGGCACCACAATCCGGCAGACCTCCCCAACAGCAGCTTTAAGGCCGGTAACCTCGACAATAAGGCCAATTACCTGGGACACTTTGCCAAATGTTCGTAAAGTCTCAACCCGCTTTACTGTTTTAAAATAAGGTTCTAAAGATATCATCATATGACAAGCACCCTTTATCTCCGGTTAGGATAGGTTTAGCCCCTTTTTTATTTCGGTCAGTTGACTTTCAATAGTCCCGTCTGTAAAGCCTAAATCAGTCTCCAACCGGCAGCCGCCACAAGTAACCTCAGGATCTGCCAGGACCTGCAGCGTAGCGCCCGGTGGTATAAAAGGCATCAGCTCTTCTTTTATCCTTAAGACCTCTTCCAGGTTTTGCGGGTTAACAAACAGCAAATAGCTTTCTCCGGCGTGAGCTTCTTTAAGTACACTTTTTACCACTTCGTTTACAGTTGTGGGATCAAGCTCAACCTGTTTCTTAATAACCTGTTCTGCTATGGTAAAGGCCAGCCTGACCAGCACCTCTTCACTCTCGCGATAAATCTTTTGCTGGGTTTCTTGTAAATCCTTAATAACAGTCTTTTTCTGCTGACATAATTCTTCTATTTCAGCTTGTCCTCTACTTAACCCATCATCGTAACCAGCCTGGAAACCAGCTTCCTTGCCTTCTTCGTAGGCCAGTTTTTTTAAGTTCTCCCCCTGCTCCCTGGCCTTAGCCAAGATCCCTACTGCCTCTTCTTTGGCCTTGGCCAGTATAGCTTCGGCCTCTCGCCTGGCCCATTTAAGTTGTTTTTCAATAGCAGGATCTAAATCTTTTTCAGCAGGTTCAAGAAAAGCATCTGTATCTTTAAGACTGAGTACTTTTGGTTTTTCTACAAGGACCTTCACACCTTTGAGAACATTAGACGATAATGGCATCTTCGCCACCTCTGGAAATAATTATTTCGCCTGTTTCATCCAGCCTGCGAATAATCTGGACAATCCGCTGCTGGGCTTCCTCTACATCGCGTAAGCGCGTTGGCCCCAAAA
>DUOV01000046.1 GCA_012838615.1 Clostridia bacterium
GGAGGACAGTCAATAAAAACCGGTGCATCGTTACTATCCTTCATCTCCCTCAACAGTTCATTAATTATGGGAACTCCAGAAACTTCACCCGGGCTTAAAAACCCTGATTTTACGAAAACATTTTCTGATACTCCCTTTTGGATTTTGCCGATTACTCTTTCCTTTTCTGACAAGGCTTTTTTAGGGCATAACAACATACAGCCACCACAAGAATGACATAATTCTTCAAAAGTAATAAGTTTAGTGCCTATAAAGGCCAGAGCGTTAAACTTACAAAAGTCTACACAAACCCTACAGCCGTCACAAAGTTTTTCGTTCACCTCTGGAATCCCAACGGTAATTTCTTGTTCTTGAACTATATCCGGGTTAAAAAACAAATGTCCGTTAGGTTCTTCCACATCGCAGTCAATATAAACCGCATTTTCTGCCACAGCCGCCAGATTAACAGCTATTAAGGTCTTACCTGTGCCACCCTTACCACTCAATACAGCGATTTTCATCTTAATTCCCACCATGACGATGATAACCTGGATGAATATTATTAAGTAATGGCAGTTCACCGTCTTTAAAGGCTTTAATATTATCCGGAGCTGTAGCGTTTATTGCCTCATACATCTTAATATTTGCTTTCTTTAACACTTGGTTGGCATTTTGACCACAACTAAGAAGGAGCAAGGCATCTACTTGAGAATCAATTATAAACTGGGCTGCCTTAATGCCTGCACCGCCTGTACTAGAAGCTGCGGTATTGTCTAGAAACAAGCTTTCATCCGTTTCCGTATCATAAATCAAAAAATATGGTGAACGACCAAAAGAAAGGCATACATCAGTTTTTTGATTTTTTTCATTTACAGGTATAGCTATCTTCATAGAGTCCTCCTTTAAATCAAGATAATTGTTATCATTTTTTAGCCTCAATACCAAGATTAATAGAATCTAGAATTTCTGCCAAACCGATACCTTTTACATCCTCTTTTTCCACAATGGGGGCCAAAACCATCACACAGTTGGTATTCGCCGCCTTCGATCAAAAGCATTTTCCCATTTACTAATGAATCAGCAATCTTCTTTCTGGCTTCGTTATAGATGCCTTGAACAGTTGTACGAGCAACATTCATTTGCTCTGAACATTCTTCTTGGGTTAAGCCTTGATGATCAATCAATCTGATAGTCTCATATTCATCAACTGTCATTTTTACAACATTTTGTTCGTTTATCGGTGAATCTAAAGGACCAAACCGGCTATTTTGCGGCAAGCAACATACCTTCCTCTGTTTACGGGGTCTAGGCATAATTTTTCTCCTCCAATAGTATCAGAAATAACCGGATAATCCGGTTATTCCTGAGTTTCATCATGGCTTTGCAATTGTTTATTTATTGCATCGAGACTATTTTGTAGCATTTCTTTCTGCATTTCAAGCATTTGTCTTGGAGTATTTACATTCTTAAGATTAATATAAGGATTTACAGCATATCCTCTCCCAAACCAACGACCAAAGCCGCGTCTACATGCCAGTCCTAAACCAAAACCTGCTCCATACCATCCGGCATTAACTCCGGTACACCAGCCCAGACCTCTTCCGGTCATTGGACCTACTCCCATCGGACCTGTTCCATCTCTGCGTGGCATATCTGCACCTCCTTTGTTATTGACATATGTCATTTATATTATTAGTATACTTATTTTGTGACATATGTCAATAACTTTTTCAAAAAAATTTATTAAAAATATAAAAAAAAATTCAAATGGAGCCATAATATTGCTAGAGAAAACTAATCATCAAACCTTAACCGAATATTTCTGTCCGTATTTTATTAGCTGCTTCATACTTGCACACTGGCTTATTCCATTTAGTATTGCTTCTCTATTTGATGATAGCCATTTTGTTCCTGAAAGAACAGTTACCCCTGTTTCACAAAAAGCTGTGGGGTACAAAGGCGTGCTGGAACCTACCATCACTATATCTCTTGCCTTACTGCAATACTTCAAAACATTTTCCAAGGTTTTGTTTATAAGAGTAGTGCTACTAATAAAAATCACCTGACACTCTGGCAAAAGTTCCGGCTCGGCACTTTCCGGGTAAACCTGCCCATTCAAGCCATCATCTCGTTCAAAAATCAATAAACGCTGAACTTTTCCCTTTAAATTAGCAATTAATGGTCCTATATGACCTACTATCCCAACAGTATCTGTAGACTGAATCTCTACAGCAAATGCTGCATCAGGACCGCGGGAATTATTACTTTGCTTTAACTCATCAAATGGCGCAACGGCATTTAGTACAGCTAAACCCAAAGCAACTACAATAACATTATTTCCCCGCAGAACTCCTTGGGCAAGGAGTTCTGCAGGCATTCCAATGAGTTTCCCAGCTTGAGGAAGAGCTGCACAAGCGTGAACTATCTCTTTTCGTAGCACATAAGTCACTCCGATTAAGCCGTTATCTAATTCTACTGCCATTAATTCCAATCCAATCCTGACTTCCTTGACTGTCCTCCCCTTAAGTCTTGGTAGTGCCATATCGTAAATACGTTCCAAAATCATTACTAAAACCTCCAGCTTGGCTTAACTATTCACTACTTATTAACGACTTTAAGAATATTTTGATACCTATTTAAAGAATTCATTATTCAACTTACGAGTAAATATATCAATATTTTCTATTTAAAAGCCCTAGGCAAAGTGAGATAAGGAATAAGCAACTCACCTCTTATAGCCTAGGACAATGTGCTATAACTATTTCACTTTTTTCTTACTAAACTACCAAACTGTGGCTCAGCTACTCCGCCAAAAAATTGTTTATGTTATTAAATAGAGATAAACTTTCATACTTTTCGATTTGCCCCTGGTCGCTAAGTTTAACTAAGTTTGGATCCAGGGGGATTCGTCCCAATACTTTAATTCCATATTTTTCACCCATGGTTTCTACCTTGCTGGAACCAAATACTTCTATTCTTTTCCCGCAATCAGGACATACTAAGTAGCTCATGTTTTCTATTAAACCAATAATCGGTATTTCCATCTTTTTAGCCATATTAATAGCTTTACTGACCACCATACCAGCTAGGTCCTGGGGAGTTGTGACCATCATAATCCCTTCTACAGGAATGGATTGTAATACAGTTAAAGGAACGTCTCCGGTACCTGGAGGTAAGTCTATTACCAAGTAATCTAAATCCCCCCAAGCAATTTCTTCCCAAAACTGAATCACTACTTTAGAAATTATAGGTCCTCTCCAAATTACCGGCTGATCAGCCTGCTCCAGTAAAAGGTTTAAGGACATAATCTTTATGCCCAGCTCTGTTTTTAAAGGCACCAAGTAATCTCCCTCTCGCTCAGGATGCCCATTTAGACCTAATAGCTTTGGTATACTAGGTCCTGTTACGTCTGCATCCATAATACCTACTTTGAACCCTTGCCGAGCAAGAGATACAGCCAGCAAACAAGTAACTGAAGATTTGCCTACACCTCCTTTACCACTTGCTACTGCAATTACGTGTTTGATGTTTTTATTGCTTCCCATACTGTTCCAATCCTTTCTTAAGTAAAGAGTCTTTAACTCGTTTTTTAAAAAAAGTGCTGTGAGGACAGACTAAAAAGCAGGCCCCACAGCCATGGCAGAGCTATGAAAAAGAAAGAAATCACTACATAAATTCTAGGTGTTATTTTAGTGACCAATCACAAGTGTCTTGTTCAGACATAGATTCTAACCTGCCTGAGATAAAACCATCAATAGCTTCTTGTACAGTAGTTCCGCATCCTATTAATACTTCGATTCCAGCTTCCCTAAAACCGGCTAAAGGGCGCATACCCATGCCACTTACCACTATTGCATTAACCCCATATTCAGCAAGCATTTTTACCGGTATCAAACACCCTCCTTCGCTATGTTCCACATTTTTTATGACTTGGGTATTTAGAATCTCACTATCTTTTACATCAACTAAGGTAAATACATCGCATCTACCAAAGTGCCCTGATCTTTTAGCTGTAAGTCCTCCCGGACGAATAGATGGTACTGCTACTCTAACTTCTGACATTTTAGTCACGCTCCTTTAAAATTTTACCAATAACTGTTTACATCAGCATCCTTGGCTTCCTGCAACTCACCACGTTTAAATGCCTCTATTGCTTGACGTACGGTACCTCGTGCTTTATTGTACCCCCTTACGCCTGCAGCTTTTAAAACCTTAAAAGCTTTAGGCCCTAAATGACCAGTCAGCACTACTTGGCAATCTTTTTCCACCACTAATTCTGCAGTCTTAATTCCGGCGCCTTGAACGGCATTTAAGTTTTCTGAATTATCGATACTCTCAACTTTGCCATTTTCCGTATCATAAATTACTATCCACCTGGCCCGGCCAAAACGAGGATCAACTTCATTATCAAGTTCAGGTTTTTGTGCAGAAACAGCAATTTTCATCTCTATCCCCCTGACTAAGAATTTTTATTACTCCGATATTGCCTCAAAGCTTCATGCAAGCCCCTTACTCCTAAAAGAGAACAATGTCTTTTATTTTCCGGAATTCCCTTGAGATAAGCAATTACTTCATCATCTGTAATTTCCATAGCTTCTTCCATGGTTTTTCCCAAGGCTAATTCAGAAAGGGCAGAACTGGTCGATATGGCGCCAACACAACCAAATACTTTATATTTCAACTCAGCTATCTTACCCTGGTCTATACGCAGGGACAATTCAATATAATCGCCGCAACTCGGATCTCCCACCTTAACTTCCGCATCTGGATTTTCTACTTTACCCACATTACGGGGATTTAAAAAATGGTCTAATACGTTTTGTCCATATTCAAAAATGCTTAATTCCTGTACTGTCTCCTCTCCCAAGTTTCGTTCCTCCTTGGCATATTTCTTACTTGTTATACAATTATAATACCTACAAATACTATTTGCAAGTATTATGCTAATGTGATTAGATTTGTGGCGAATTTGCAAAACCACAGAAATATTAGCAATAAAAAAAGGAACCATTAGGTTCCCTGAAACTTATACTTTCCAGTACACTTTTAATCTCTTTTATATACTTAAGATTTGTATTTACAATCTTCCGGACACTCCAAGCAATAGGTACATCCTTGACAATAATCAGCTTTGTCAAGGGGACTGAAACAATAGGTACCATTTTCCTTCCAACAAGGCTTAGCTAAATTAACATACCCACTACTATCTTTTTCTTTTCCTCCATGACAATTTTCTTTCCACCAACACGGATAAAACTCAATAAGCTGTTTAACTCCCGCCAAGTTTAAGCCCTTATCATCCAAAAGTTGTTTAATAAATAATAACCTCTTTAAATCATTTTCTGAATATAACCTTTGATTATTTTTGCGGGCAGGAGTTATTAAGCCATTTCTTTCCCAAATACGAAGGGTTTCCTGATGAACCCCAACTATTCCTGAAACGACACCTATAGTGTAAAGAGGTAAATTTTTGTCTTTAATCATGCTAACTTCCCCTGTTCGCCAAATCTATCTAAATTATATTTTAACATACTTATAAATGGTTTTATAAGATATTTTCAAAAATATCAGTTCCACCCTACAAACGTCACTTCTAACAAGTGTAATATATTCTATAGTAAGCCCACTATTGTATTTATAGTGGGCTTACTGTTGATAGTATAAATTATTCTTGAAAAGCAAAACCTAATAAGCCCGGACCGCTGTGCACTACCATACCTGGTCCGATTTGCCCTGTAAAATGTCTCGTGATCATAGTGTTAGAATTTTTAAGTATCTTCTCCAGGAAACTAATACATTCCTCTTCAGCATCCCCGTGCATCACGGCCAGAGTTATCCTTTTTCCAGCAGTTAATTCTTGAAAAATATCCAACAACTTTTGAATAGACTTTTTCCTTCCCCTGGCTTTAGCATATGTATAGTATTTACCTTCTTCATTAATAGATACTATAGGCTTAATATCAAGGAGTTCGCCAAAAGAAGCCTGGATTAAACCGATTCTCCCACCTTTTTTTAAGTATTCTAAGGTTTTGATCACAAAAAAAATCTTTGTCTTTCTTCTTGTTTCCTCAATTTGCTGAACCAACTCGTTAAATTTAACTCCCAAATTTTTAAGCTGAACAGCTTTCATGACTAAAAAGCCTAATCCTAAAGAAAGGGCCTTTGAGTCAATTACCTCAATTTTAAGCTCAGGAAAAGATTTGGCTACCATTTTTACCACATTAAAAGTCCCGCTTAATCCACTAGATATATGTAAACATATTACATGGTCGTAACCTTTATTTTTAAGCTCCTGAAACAGTTTCTCTACATCTCCCGGCCCAGGCATTGATGTAGTTGGCACCTCATCGGGAAAACGACGGTAAACTTCCTCTGGGGTAATATCAACACCGTCATAATATTCCTTGTCACCATAAATTACTCTTAGAGGTAAAACGTATATACCGTATTGTTGTAGGTAATCGGTTCCCAGATCACATGTACTGTCAGTAACAATAGCTAATTTCAAATTAATTCCCCCAAAATTATTTCGTTTTATATTTTCCCCGATCTAGGTTTAATTAAAACAACCTAAACAAGGTTAAAGCCATAGATTCGCTAAAGGAAATAAAAATACCTTTTCAGCAATTATAATAAAATAATAGTTTATAAACTAAAAGAACAGCAGATTGTAGGTCTGCTATTCTGTATTTCTACTCTTGGGTAATTAAATCATCCAAGATTTTAATTACTTGTTCGGAAGCATGCTCCAATTCTTCTAAAGCGCTTTGAGCCTGGTTCACATCTCCTTGGATAAAGGATTCAACTGCACGTTTCGCAGCATCATGAACTTCCTGGTGAGGTTGATCCATTTCGGCCAGTAAGGGAGAATCTTTAAATAACTCCTGGGCCTCTCCAAAGTACCACTTACCAAGACGGCATTCATGATGGGAAGCCACGTCTTCAGGTTGGATTTGTACCAGCCCCTTAAACATATTGTAAATTCGCCACTTCCACATAAGATGATCTGTTTTAGCCAGCTCTAAAGTATGCCTGCTATCGATAGAGAAACGGTTTCTCAACAGTTCTTTACGTAACTCTTCTGCTAAGACACCCATTTCATAAACCTCACTACTGATTTGGGTAATTCTATCTGTGTTCGAAGAAGCAATCTCAGCTACCTGACTGGCTGCTTCAGCTATACTATGCATAGCTGAAGATTGTTCTTCTGTAATAGCCGCAACCTGATCAAAGTTATCTGTCAAAGTTACAATAGATTGTTCTATACCGTCAATCAGTTCATTGACTTGGGCTACCTTACCTATACTGTCAGTTATTTGCTGGGCAGCCTGCGTAACATCTTCTACCATACTTGTAAACTCTGAATCTAAACGTTCAATATTGCCTGTTATTTGTTCTACTGAAGTAGAAGTGTTGATAGATAACTTGCGAACTTCCTCGGCAACAACGGCAAAACCTCTACCAAATTCTCCTGCTCTAGCAGCTTCAATAGCTGCGTTTAAAGCTAAAAGGTTTGTCTGCCCGGCAACATTTTTAATAAATTCTATAACGTCCTTTATTTTCTTCATTTCATTCAATAGTTCATTTATATTGGCCGTCAAGGCTTGGAACTTATCAGCAGCCTTTTGCAGTTCTGCCGTGCTCTGTTCAACTTGGTCAGTACTATTTTGAGCAAGGTTAGAAGCAGATTGAGCCTGTTGAGCTACAATTTGAACTTTTTCAGTTACTTCTGATACGGAAGCCAACATTTCTTCTGAGGTAGCAGCAACCATTTCGGTATTTTCCGTCTGCTTCTGAGACTTTTCTTCAATAGCTTTCATTTGGTTGTAATCCATATCGATAAGATACGATACAAGACGAGTGATTCGTAAGACAAATTCCTGAAAAGTTGCCGTTACATTAGACGAGATTTTTTCTATCGCCTCTGCGCCCTCGGCAATTAACGGATCTTGATAAACCTTTGGCGTATACACGTAATTTCCGTCAGCCAATTGGCGTAAAACAGAAAATAATTCTTCTAGTTCTTTTTTGTCTACTAAGACTTTTCCTTCGGGAATTATTGCCTTTTTCCTCAAACTCAACATGATTCCAAACTCCTTACAAATTAGAAAAATTTTTGACGATTTCTAATATTATTCGAGCTTTTATTTCTAAATCCTTGTTTTATTGCAAATTTTTACTATTATTGATAAGAAATTTCTATTTAAACTGCCGTAAAGCCTCCATCGGCAAGGACTACTGCTCCCGTAATGAAGCTTGCCTGGTCACTTGCTAAAAAGAGGGCTGTTTGAGCTATTTCTTCAGGTTGGGCTAATCTTTTTAAGGGAAATAACTCAGCAAATTTCTTTAAGCCTTCTTGTCCTTCTAAATCTTCCATCATCTTAGTCAAAGTTCCACCGGGACAAAGAGCATTTACCCTGATCCGATCCTTACCGTAGTCAGCAGCCATACTCTTGGTAAGCTGAATAACGGCACCTTTACTGGCGCTATATGCATGGAGGTTATAAGCCCCTACTACACCAGCAGTAGAACTTATATTAACAATACTTCCACCACCATTTTGCCGCATAACAGGAACAGAGTATTTGCTAAAAAGAAATATACTACGCACGTTAACATTAAAAACCTTATCCCATTCTTCCACAGTCATGGTCTCAATAGTGCCCTGTGGAGCAATCCCTGCATTGTTAATAAGGATGTTAAAGGTTCCGTACTTTTTTACAGTTGAATCTATAACCTTTTTTATTTCACCGTGGTCGGTTACATCAGCTTGCACAAAAAGGTGTTCTTTGTTGGACAAGCGGTTCATTTCGTTAAGTAGACTTTCCCCCCTGCTAAAATCCCTACCTGTAGCAACCACTTGTGCTCCGGCTTTGGCAAAAACTAAGGCGGTAGACCAGCCTATACCTGAAGTTGCGCCAGTAATTATAGCTATTTTGTTTTCTAAATTCATTTCAGTATCCTCCCTGGCTCCAAATTACCCTTTAATTCGCTAAAATTACAAATAAAATCCTGCTTATCGGGAATAATTTATTTTGATCAATATTTTAATAAAATTTTTAGGAGGTAACAATAATGACCGCCCAATTAGGTGCCCACGAAGCTATGGAAGTTCATGAAGTATTAACTTGCGGTATTAATACAATCAACCAATATCAATTGCTGCGTCCTCACGTTAAAGATCAGCAGTTAGCTCAAATCCTTGACAAACAGCTTTCTTTTATAACTCAGGAGTATAACGGTCTTGTTCAAGCAGCTCAAACTCAAGGCATGGGAACGGGTAGCTCCTACCAATCTCCCCAAAATTTTCAGCCTACCTACGGCTTAGATAACCCCCAAACCCAAAGTCCCAGCCCGAATTCTAACCAACTGTCCGACCAGGCGGTGGCCAGTATAATCCTTGGACTTCATAAGTCTGGCGCTGTGTGCAAAATGATGGCTTGCTTAGAATGTGCTGAACCTAACTTGAGGCGTCTAATTCAGCAAAGTGCTGCTAACTGTGCAGAGCAAGCCTACGAAATTTGGCAGTATATGAACCAAAAAGGATACTATCAAGTACCTACTATGAAACAAATGACAACTAATACCTTTATTAATGCTTATGGTACTGCAGGGATGAAACAAGGCATGCAGGGTATGGAAACCATGCAAGGCACGGGAAATGTGCAGCAAAACATGGCCATGGGCAAGCAAGGTATGACAAATCAGAATTACCAGATGTAGTCGCCCCTTCGGGGCGAAGTCGTTAGTCGCTAGTCCTTTAGGGGTCGTTACGACGCCCCTATGGGGCGAGTCCCTGTGGGAGTTTCCGCTTCGCGGAGTCACCAGTAGAACATGCATTTAAGGGGGGCGAATGTTTTGTGGAGCGGGACTTGCATCCTCAGCCGTCGTGAGCTTGGCTATGGGTCAACGCATAGGATGCTGTCCAGAGCGAAACAATCATTCGCCCCGACCCCGCATAAATCTCTTAACTTGGGACTGGTAACCAACGACTGCTCCCAAAACGAGAAGAAGACTAACTTTGGTTAGTCTTCTTCCCGTTTTGGCGGTCTTGGTCCGTAATACTGGTAGTATTGACATTCGATCCGACCATTATATAGTTTACGTCTTTTATCAGCTTTACGACCAAAAAGTTGTTCAAAACCTGGGTACGAGGTAAGTATATAAATCGACCATGTACCCAAGGGTTTAAAAACTTTTCCCATTTCCTGATACAATTTTTTGACCTCATCAGCTTCTCCTAATCGCTCTCCATAAGGAGGATTAGTTATAATACATCCATATTTTTTACGGGAACGAAACTCAGAAACGGGTAGTTTTTGCAGCTTGATATGGTCTTGTAACCCGGCTTGGTCTATATGATAGCGAGCCATACTTAATACGTCGCCGTCTATATCTGAAGCTAAGATCTCCAGCTTTCTTTCCTTTTGCATTAAGTCTTGGGCTTCTTGTCGTGCCTCATCCCAATATTTTCTAGGAATTCTTTCCCACTCTTCAGCTATAAAGCTTCTTTTTAAACCTGGTGCCATATTTAAACCGATTAAAGCAGCCTCAATAGGTATGGTTCCTGATCCACACAAAGGATCAGCCAAGATACGGTCGGAATTCCAATAACTCAGTTGGATCATAGCTGCAGCCAAGGTTTCCTTTAAAGGTGCATCACTACTTAGTTTTCGATAGCCTCTTTTATGTAACCCAGGCCCGGTAGTATCAATAGTTAAAGTGGCAATATCCTTTAAGAGAGCAACTTCAATCCGGTAGCGAGGGCCATTCTCGTCAAACCACTCTTGTTTATATTTTTGTTTCATTTTTTCCACTACTGCCTTCTTTACAATAGCCTGACAATCTGGGACGCTAAATAGTTTAGAACGAACTGATTTGCCGACTACAGGAAAATTCCCAGCTTGGGGAATCCAATCGGGCCAATTTAAAGCTTTTGTCTTTTCGAAAAGTTCATCGAAAGAATGAGCTTGAAACTCTCCCATCTTAATCAAGATGCGATCAGCTGAACGAAGCCACAAATTGGTACGACAAATATCTTTTTCGTCCCCCCAAAAAGTTACTTTTCCATTTTCCACCTTTTGCTCTACGTAACCTAGTTCCTTTAATTCTCTTGCCACAACTGCTTCCAAGCCAAAAGTTGCCGTAGCAATTAGCTCAAATTTATCCATAAATTCACTCCCAGATATACTAGATTCGATGAATAACCCTATACATTTTTGTAAATATTGTTTATACTTACGTTGACAGTCAAAATAGCAAAACAGAGTAAGTATACTGCGTCAAGTGCCAAGGGATGGGAAGTTGCCCTTGGACGAAAAACACTTGCTGTTTGCGGTAGTATGCTGCGTCCGCTGTTGCATTAAGGGAGGAACCTTTTTTCTCTCTTATGCGGCGCTGGCCGAATAAGGGGGAAAGGAGGTTTTGTTTTTATCGTTTGGATTTTGACTGTATATAATAATCTAAAAAGTAAAGGAAGATAACATGCTGAACAAAACAAATATTTTAACCCAACTCGCCTTACTCTTAGCAATTGCTGTTATCTTGAGCATGTTAGGAGTTATGCTTCCAATCGCTGGCATTAGCGGATTGAAAGTCACTTTTTCTTTCCTGCCCATCATGCTAGCCGGCTTTGTTTTTGGCCCTGGTGCAGGAGCACTTGTGGGCGGACTTACTGATATCTTGGGCTATATTATTAAATTTCATGCTTATGGTCCATATTTCCCCGGTTTTACTATAACCGTGGCTTTAAGCGGGGCATTACCTGTCATAATTTATAAATTTTTAGGCGGTAGGTATGAAAAAACCAATTTGCTAAGATTAACAATTGCAATTAGTGTAACTTCCCTATTTGTTACAATCGTTGACACCTACTTTTTGCAAATCCTTTATGGTCAGGCATTTTGGGTCATCTTACCCACCAGGGTTTTAAAGGAAATAATCTTCATACCCATTAAGATTATCAGTTTAAACATTTTGTTTAAACTATACAGACTGCTAATAGGCCAAATATCATCCTACCAGCTAAAATAATCAAAAAACGGGCGAATGTTTTGTGGAGCGGAACAATCATTCGCCCGCTTTTCATACTGCCAGGGGCATTTTCAGCCTGACTCCGCTTTCCCGCTACTCCTAGTCTAGGAACTCTGCTTCAACTTAGTGCCTGAGCCGGTATCTTTACTCAGCTCGATAATATTATCAGTCATCGCATCAAAGGAATCATCATGACTGATTATGAACAGCTGATCAAAAGTTTTTGTAATCTTGGGAATTACACTAGCCAAGTAATTTCTGCGCTCACTATCCAGATTAGTAGTAGGTTCATCAAAAAATCCTACTTGGATACCGGCTAGTTGTTTTAAGAGAGCCAACCTCACAGCTAAAGCTGCTGTCATCTGTTCTCCTCCCGACAGCTGTCTAAAACTTCTTTCTCGCTTTCGATCCCCTATTTGATCAACCAAAACTACCTCATAATCTTGCTGCCATTCTAAAGAAACGTTTTCTCTTGCCACTTCCCGGTAAATTCGACTGGCTTCCTGAGCTAAATACTCCCGGTAAACAGTAGCCACTTTTTCTCCAGCCCGGTTAAAAATACTTCGCACAAAGTCAAGCATAGCTTTAACCCTTTGGTATCTGACCAAGGTCTTTTCAATTAAACTGATTTGTCGGCGAGCTTCCTCCATTTTGGCTAGCTGCCCCTCTAATTCTTGCAACTTTTCTTTTTTGCCAGTCAGGTTAGCCTGCGTCTTACTTAGTTCTTGCTGTCTCTTTTCAACTTCCTCTTCTAGTGCCTTCAGCTTTTCAGCAGAAAAATCTGACTCTAACTTGGACAATAGACTTATAAGCCTTTCCTCATGGTCAAGTTTTTCTTTTTCCGTAGCTTTTATTTGAATGAGCTTACTTTCTAACTCAGTAACTTTATTAGCCTCTTCCTGGTATTTAAGAAAAAGACGATAACTTTCTTCTGAATTGGCTAAATCTTGCCTCACTCTCTCTAGCTGCCCCTCAATTCCTTCATATTGCTTAAGCTGTTCTTTTACGGAAATTTCTTCCCCTTCCATTTTTCCAATAGCCAACTTTTTTTCTTCTAAGCTTTTAACCTTTGTTAAAAGCTGTTCCTGAGCCTTTTGCAGTTGGCTAAACTGCTCGTTAAGATTTTTTTGTTCTACTTTAAGAGCACTAAGCTGGTTATAAACCCTATTCTTAGCTGTCGAAATATGGTCACGCACTTCCTCGGCAAATTCACTCAAAAAGTTTTGAAAATCTTGACTGTCCCCGATGAGCTTTGCCATTTTGCTAAGTAACACTTCTACTTTCTCAAGTGTAATATCCTCACTTAACTGAAAATCCGTCTTAAATTCCTGCCAGGCTAAAATAAGTTTTTCGTAGGCTCTACTTAGTTCAGGAGAGAACGACAAGTTGCTCTCTCCTGTGGCTTTTTGTTTCAAGTGCAATAGTTTCTCCCCAACCTCCAATAGTTTTTGGGCATCTCCCTGGAGATTAAATTGGAGAGAATCCTGCCAAATCCTAAAAAAGGTTTGCCGATATGTCTCCTCTTTGATCAAGTTGCTTTTAAGCTTATCCTGCTCTAGTTGCAGAGCTTGAAGCTCATGAAAAACACTTTCCCCTTCCTGGTATACTTTTTCCAGATGATTGACTTTTTTTTCTGTTGCCGCCACTTGGCTAGAGACTTGTTCCAGCTGTTTGGCAAAATACTCCTGCAAATTCCCTTTAATGTTCTGACAAGGTTCGTGAAGGTGAGGACATAACCCGTCTTTAACCTGTTCTTTGCTTTCCCGCAAGGAACGAGCTTTCTCCCAAAGAGCTGCCAATTCTAACCTAGCCTTTTGCAGTTCTTCCTGGACTTTTTTTATCTCCTTGGCCTGTTGTTCTAAGGTTCCAAACTCTTTAAGCTTTTTTTCACTCCCTTGGATTTCTTCCTTCAATTCTTTCCATTTTTCCAGGCCTGTCTGAATCCGCTGGCCTAGAACTTCTAATTGGCCAGGTACCGTAAGACCTCTTTTAACTTCCTCCAAAAACTGCTGTCCATTGTTGGCTATGGTGTCTACTAAAGTATAAGTTTCTTCCTGACTGCTTAGCTGCCGGTTTAAAGCAAGTAGCCGTTTTTCATAATCCTGAAGCTGTTCAAGGTTTTTATTTTTTTGTTCCGTCAAGGTATTTTGTAAAGTTTCATATTCTGCTTTAATAGCGTTAAGTTGGATCACAAGCTGACTTAACTTTTTTTCTAACTGGATTTTTTCTTTATTTTTTTCCTCCAGCTCGTTTAAAGCCTTCTGCAATGTTAAATACTTCTCATAGCCTTCTTTAGCTCCATCTGCTATTTTAGCTGCTTCGTTAGCTTGCTTTAAGCTCTTGACACATTCTTCCCTTTGTTCCCCCAAAGTCTTAAGCTCAACATGGATGACAGAAAGTGTTTGTTTGTTTTGTTGTATATCTTCCTTTATTTGCCGCAAAAGATCCCGCTCTTTTTGTATTTCACCCAGTTTTTCTTGTAACAACTTTAGCTGGGCTTCAATATTTGCTACTTCTATTTGTAATTTTTCCGATTCTAGCTTACAACCTTCATAATTTTCTGTTTGGCCCAGGAGACGTTCTCTCTTGTTTTCCTGTTCTTTAACTTGCTCCAGCAAAAAAGAATTTACCTCTCTGGTTTTCACATAAGCTTCATTATACGTTTCTACCTGAAGCATGCGGTTAAATTTCTGCCTGCGATCGGCCGGCCTGTCTAAAAAGGGCGCTGTAAATGTCCCCTGACTTACCCCTACCACATCAGCAAAGAGTTGGGCTAAATCCTGGTCCTGTTCTAAACCTAGGATATTTTTTAACCATGGTTTTATATCGGCAGCGCCATGAAGATCAATTTCCTGACCGCTTTCCCCATCATAAACAACCCAGGACGAAACACTCCCTACTTTGCGTACTATCCGGTACAGCCTTTCATCAGCAGCCTCAAATTCCAGAGTTATAACACCTGTTTTAGCCCCATAACGCACAAATTCATTTAAGACTCCCGGTTTAGAATCGAACAAAGCAAAACCGATGCTCTCAATGATCGTAGACTTACCGGCCCCGTTAATACCTGATATAAAGTTAACCCCATCGTAAAAATTTATCGTTTCATCTTCGTAACTTTTTATATTTTTAAGATGAAGAGTCTTAAGCTTCACTTGCTTCACCTTCTTTCTGCCCGTCCTCATCTTCCGGCAGCTTTTCAACCATCTTTTCTAACAGCTCAAGGATTGAGGCTTCTTCTACCCCGGTCAATACATCTTGTTTTACCTGAAGGACCAAATCAACTATTTCAGCAAGATATGGTTTAAATTCCGGTTTTTCAAACTCGATCATTTCCCGTAAAACATGCTTTTCAATGGTATTGCGGTCAAAACTTAAGGTTTCCCTGTCTTGATCTAAAGCAGGTATGTTAGTATTGTTAAGTATTTCTACGGCAAGACAATCGAAAGTGTTTTTTATTTCTTCCTCCAACCCTTTAACGTCTATAGCGTAAGAGCTAAAATGGACAGTACCCGTAAGATTTAGCTGGATAATTGGTCTTTTTACATCTTCCCAGGTCTGAAGCTGCAAAAAGTCAAGAACCTTGCGGGTTACTTGTTCTGGCTTTTCAAGGCCTTCTAAATCCAGACGATAACGATAAACAGGACGCCGAAGGCTGGGCACAAACTTAACTTCTTTTTCTTTGCCCTGAACTTTTACATGGTAAAAACCTTTCTCGTGCCCCTTTTTTTCTTCATCTAAGTGAACACACTCCGGTGCCCCCGGATTATAACAAAGCTCCCCTAGCTCCTGCCTGCTGTGGATATGCCCTAAAGCAAAGTAATCCACTTTATCGGCAAATCCCTCAAATACTTCTCCCTTGACTCCTGCCAAGTCTTGTCCCAGAAGCTTATCTACTCCTGCATGGAGTAAAACAATGGTATAATCCTGAGTGCTAGCTAATACTTTGTTAAGCTCTTCTAATCGTTGTTTGGTGGTAGCCCCCAAGTAACCAAGGCCAATAAACCTTACCCCGGGAACATGTAAGATGGCGCCTTTTTCCCCATCGTAAGAGTTAAGTTCTAAACCTTCCGGACCTAAAGTAGGTTTTAACAAAACAAAGTAACCCTGGTTATGTAAAAAACTCATCCACGAATCTTTCTCTAGGTAAAAAGCCTTATCATGATTTCCTTCAATAGCCACAACCTTTACCCCGGCTTTTTTCAGCTTAGCCAGATAATGAATAGCCTGAGATAAAGTTGGAGCACTAATAGATCTGTGGTGAAATAAATCCCCTGCAATCAACAGGTAATCAGCTTGATGCTCAATAGCATAGTCTACTATTTGACCAAAAGCTTGTCCGAAATCTTCCCAGCGTTCATCTAAGTTAAATTGCTGACAGCCTAAATGTAAATCAGCACAATGAACAAAACTAAAGTTTCTCATTTTTCCCTCACTTTTTCTTCACTTGATTAGATAAATAATTCGCTTTCCCAGCACACCAACCCTTTCGAAAAAATAAAGAAACTTATGAGGCCAGCATATTAGGACAAAAAGAAACCCTCCCGGAGCTTATATTATGAACTGCTCCTGGAGGGTCAAGTAATTATTTCACCATTTGATATTCCATGTAGTCAACGGACATGTTGTTTTCCGGCAAATAATTTCTAATGGTAGCTCTGACTTTTTGGGCTTTAGGATTGTCGCTGTAGACATAGTCAACCATCTTTTCCAGCAGTACTTCAGGTCTCTCCCCAATGTTATTAAGTACTGTATCTACCGCCACATCGTAGATAGTTGTGTAGCTGTAAGAATAGGCTACATTATCTTCTCTGATCGAGTCTTCCATGGGAAAGGCTACTTCCAGGTCTACCTCGTAACGTACGTCCTTGTTAAAAACTCGTGCACTTTTTACCTTAGTGTAATTATAGTCTTCCAAATGAATATACTCAGAAGTATAACCTTCCCTTCTCTTGCTGACTGTAGTCGAAACGTATTTCACCAGTCCGCCGGGCAGACCAATTCTTACAGGTGTTGAAGGTTTCTTCACTTCCACTCTTACTTCAGCGATGGCTCCGGCACTTTTAGCCAAGATTCTCTCCCCAATTCGGGAAGCCATAGTCTGAATCAGGTCTCTGGAGACATCTACACCTTCTTCCTTGACGTATTGCTCAATTTCATCATCTGAAATTGAGCCAGTAATTTTTTTCAAATCCTCTCCAAAGAGAGTTATGTCGATTACGAACTTTTGTCCTACATCTTTTTCCTCCTGGGCTATGCCATGGGAACCAAAAATGTGAATGTTTTTAAATAGTTTGTAATTCATACTCTCGCCTCATTTCTACTGGTATTTAAAATCCTGCTTAGAAGATAGACATATCTTGTCCTTTCCCTATTCTACCATATAACACCTTAACCTGCATTCTGCATTTTTAATCCCCTACTTACATCTTTTGCTAACAGATTTGAACAGGATTTTTGCCCCTTGTCCCGAAATATAATTAGATAGGATTTTTATAAAAGGAGAAACCACGATGAAAAAGATTCTAGGATTTATCTTATCAGTACTATTAGTATTTCTAAATTCAACACCCTTAAGTCACGCTGAAACTCCCACCTTCAAATTGGGCAATGAAGTGCTAATGACCAAGTTTCAAAGCCTTTTAAAAGGAAAAAGAATTGGCCTGATTACTAACCAAAGCGGAGTCGACAGTCAGGGCAGGAGCATAATAAATCTTTTAGCAGAAAACAAAGATTCCAAGCTGGTTGCCCTCTATGGCCCAGAACACGGAATTGACGGTAAAGCTAAAGCCGGAGAGTATGTGAAATCCTATACTCATCCGACCTTAAAAATACCTGTTTACAGCTTATACGGCGAAACCCGGATGCCTACCGCTGATATGCTTAAAAATGTGGACATGCTTGTCTTTGATATTCAAGATATTGGTGCCAGAACTTATA